>NZ_JBHUJB010000075.1:0-19054 GCF_042683245.1 Rubritalea tangerina | reverse complement strand
AAACCTTTAGAGAAATCCCGCATAGAGGGGCTACACGAAAAACCGCTTAAGTCCGTGCCATTCGAGACTGGCCCATGATGCACCCAGTTCTTCATGTCTTTCGAATGCCACCCGTGGTAGCCCCCCAAACCTAACTCCTCACCACCACTGCCATTCGTCTGAAATGGATCCTTCGCAGCAAAACCTCCCCCTTTGCCCTCCGCTGGCTTTTGTTTCCTCAAATCCGCAATCTTCTTATCAGCCTCCTCCCTACTCATCTTGCGCATGTACACCTTTTCCTCTATCCGCAATATCGCCACCGCAGTCTGATCCACAGCACCACCTCCATACCTGGCAAATAACCAGTAATCCTTATCTCCCACTGATAAAAACACAGGCGCATCCTTCGCATTGCGCGGACCAACATTCTCAACCTTCTTCCAGTTCAACCACTCAGGTGATTGCTCCACTACCATAGAACGTACCTTTTTCTTCTCCGAAAATTTCTTCACTCCACTCCTGTAAAAGGCCGACTCACCACTCGGTGTCCCCACACCACCTTCCCACACAATCCCTTCAGATTTCCCCATACCTCCCTCCCAGTCATCTTGGCTAACCACTTCTATCACCCCCGCACTTGCCACGCAGGGAACTAAGCCGATTACTCTTATGATCGCTTTCTTATTCATTTCCATTTTCCAGTTCCATGACGGCTCTACACTCCAGTAGCTCCCCCACTCATTACTTCTTCTTTTTATTCTTCTTCACTTGTGAAATTTTCTCCACCTTAATGGGAACATCGTTCTTTTGCGCCTCACCTGGCGTGCTCCTACCGCGCTCAATTTGCATATCTAACAAACCCCTAAGAGCCTTTGCTTTCTCAGGCATTGATTCTATCAGGTTATTCTGCTCACCCAAATCCTTATCCATATTGTAAAGCTGTAACATAGGCTCCCCTTTTGCCGCCGCAGCGCCCGGACGAGGAGCAGTCCAACCACCCGACCCCGGAGAGATTAACAACTTCCACTCACCATCCCGAATGGCAAATAAACCAGATACGGAGTGATGCACCACGTTCGTCCGCACACCTTCCTTCTTACCTGTCAACGCTGGCAGCATCGAAAGAGAATCCACCCCCTCACTTGCAGGCAAATTCACATCTAGAATATCCGCAGCTGTGGCCATCACATCGGTTAAACAAACTAATGCATCCGAGCGAGTACCAGCCTTAACTTTCCCCGGCCAGCTCACAATAAATGGAACCCGGTGCCCACCATCCCACAGATCCGCTTTCGAGCCCCTCAAATCAGCACTCGGGTGATGCCCCTTAGATATCAAATCTTTCATTTTAGAGGTCGGAGCAGATGTCCCATTATCAGCAGAACAAATAACCAAAGTGTTCTCATACAGCCCATTGCGCTTCAATGCATCAACCACCTGACCATAACTAGCATCAGTCTGCATTACAAAATCAGCATGCGCATTCAGCCCACTTTTTCCCTTCCATTCCTTACTCGGCACCACCGGTGAATGCGGAGAATTCCATGGCACATAGAGAAAAAATGGCTTCTCCTGCCCCTTCCGACCGTCAATGTAATCCACCGCTGCTTGCGTCAGCATCGGTAACATCTCCACAGGCTCCAAATTCTTTGTCACCTCTTGACCATCGATCCATAAACTCATCTGGCGCGCATGGTGGAACCCATGAAAAACATCAAACCCACCCCGCTCAATAGGCCCGTGACTCACCTTCGTACCCACCGCCACCTTGCCACTCTCCTTCTTTCCATCAAATAACATCCCCAAATGCCACTTGCCAATCATCGCCGTATCATACCCCTGACCTTTCAACAACTTCGCCACAGTCAACCTATCCGCTTTAATCAAGGACTCCCCCCCAGTCAGCACGCCTGACTGCAATTTCGTCCGCCAAGCATATCGCCCAGTCATCAATCCATAGCGCGTCGGCGTGCACACAGAGGACCCACTGTGGCCATCCGTGAATACCATCCCCTCTGAAGCAATCTGATCTAATGCCGGCGTCTTAATCTTTCCCTTCTCTGGGTTCAAACATGACAACTCACCATAGCCCATGTCATCCGCTAAAATAACGACAATGTTCGGTTTCTCCCCCGCCTGCATCATCCCCACAGTTCCAATAATCAAACTTATCAAGCTCTCTCTAAATTTTCGCATCATCAATAATCTCCTTAATATCAATTCGCACGCACCCTCACTTTTAGGACAAAAAAACTCACTTTTTCTCAATCCGCCTGCGTTAACACCCGCACTTGATCAATCCCTGATCCCACGCGCACGTCGAAATACAAGGTCCTCCGATCCTCAGAAAGCCGCACCACATCACTGTCTTTCTTATCTTTCGTCACATCCCACCCATGGGTATGCTCCAAACCTCGGCCGCGCCTCCCGGGGTAAGCATCCGGCTGACTCGCAAACAACCACTCGGTCTCATCCAACAGCTTCCTTGAAGCAATCAATGCCAGCACCGGCTTCTCAAATCGCACATGCCCTTGGTATCGCTTCGGCCCCTCCGATTTCTCCCGGTGCAACGGATTCATATGCAGCAAATAACTCTGCACTGCATCCCCATACTGAAACTCCTCTTCCCTCTTCAAACTGCTGTTCTTCAACTCCAGACCCAACAATAAACTCACAGGAATCACCCCCTCTAAATCAATGCGCTTCTCCGGTAATAAATAGGCCAACTCATTGTCTTTGGTATCCAATAAATCATAGGCCACATCCGATGCATACAACAATGCCACACCCTCTAACTCACTCACCGAACAAGCAATCAATAAGGCCGGTTGCATAGGCCCCCTTTCAGCAGGACTCATCAAACTCACCCCTGAGGGTAAGGCTTCTACTGGTGCCGCAAAACCTGCTTCTAACAAGGCTGGTCTGCGTTGAAAATCTTCCACCTTAACCTCCCCATTTAATACATACAATTTCGACGCATCCCCACCTTCCCTATGCACCCCAAAAGCTCCACCTTCACACACTAACAATCGGTCATCGACCGCTACACGCACCCGTGCCCCCCCCTCATTGCGCACCACCACCTCACCACTCAGAAGCTTAAAGTCTGCCCCCTCCTCGGGAATCTCAAATTGCGCCGGCCCCTGCACAGCGACACTCGCCCCACTGCTGAAACTCAAGCGAAGTGACCCCTCCCCCACCGCATATTCCCCCACCTCCAATTGTTCACCAGCACGAAACCCTTCCCCCATAGCCAAGCGCACCATCGGCCCATCAAACGCCACGTCTTCCCCACCAATATATAAAAACACCCCTAACACAATCGCCGCAGCGGCTGCCAAACCCGCAACCATCCATCCCCCCAAAACTGAGCGTCCCTTAACTTCGGCCTCCCCCTTCAAAATCCTCTCACTTGCTCCCACCTCCTCAAATAATCCCACTAGTTCCTGCTCCAATAGCTGCGCACGTACAAATGCTTCCCTAGCACTCAGGTCACCCCTCAACTCTCTCTCTAACTCCTGAAATTCCTCCTCGCTTAAGACCTCATCCGCATAGCGCAAATACTTCTCACTCCTATCACTCATCGCACAGCCCTCCTCTCACTATCCAAACACACCCGCAACGTATCCAATGTCCGCGCCACTGTCTTATACACCGTCTGAACTTTCGCCCCCAATGCCGCGGCAATCTGTGCAGGCTTTTGCCCCTGCGCATACCTCAAGTACAGAAACTTCCTCGCTCTCGGCGTGAGCTGCATCACACAGCTATTCAGTGCCTGATACGCTTCCACTCGCCCAGCTTGCCCATCGGCCTCATGCACTAACTGGTCTGCCAAATATTCTAGCACCTCCTCTGAAAACACTCGAGCCTGACGCTCCCGGCGCCGAACCTCATCAATCGCCTTGTTGCGCGCTGCCACTAAACTCCATCGCAGCACAGCCTCAGCATCGTCAAATTCCTGCCACTTTTGCACCACTAACACACAAATCTCCTGAAAGATATCTTCCGCCAATTGCTGGTCCTTCAATATCACCCTAGCATAACATAAAATATGCTGACGACGCTCTAACACCCACTGCAGAGATTGCTCCAGACTCCTTTCTGAAACCTGCTCCCCCCCCTTCGACCCTCTGCTTGAATCGCGCATCATAAATCAACAATTTCCCTAAACTACGCGATCTCATCTCATCTCCGCCACCTATTTATCTGAGAAAATTTTGTCCTAATTCTCCCCCTGCCACGACCACTACATCCATCTTCTCACTCCTCGGCATCACCCTCATACTCCGCCGCCGTCGTGCCCCCAAACTTTCATGCTAGATCTTTCCCTGCCAACACGTACCCTGCCGAATGGACCCACTTCAATCACACATAAGCCGCCGCCGTGCCATCGGACAACTCGCGACTTTAGCTACCATATCCATCGTCCCCAGCCGCGTCCTCGGACTCAACGGCCAAACCCCACCCAGTGAAGAACTCACCCGCGCCATCATCGGCTGCGGCGGTATCTGTTCCGCTCACCTCAGAATGCCAGGCCGCCTCCTCGCCCTCTGTGACGTCGACTCAAAACGCCTCGACTCACGTATGAAACAAGTCCAAGGCAAAGGCAACAAGGACGTCAAAGGCTACCACGACTTCCTCGAAATCATCGCCCGCGATGACATCGACATCATTCACACCGCTACCCCACCACACTGGCACGCCTACATGGCAATCGCCGCCGCCAAAGCCGGGAAAGCCGTCTGGGGTGAAAAACCCATGAGCCGTACCATTGCCGAAGGTATCGCCATGAAAAAAGTCATCCAGGAGCAAGACATCGCCTTCCGCCTCAATACCTGGTTCCGCTTTAAATCAAATTTCTACGGCTCCGGTGTCACCGCCCGCCAAGTCAAAAAAGCACTCGATGGAGGACTCATCGGCGACGGCCCATACAAAGTCACCCTCTCCGGCCACACTGGCTTTAACTGGAAATTTAATTGGGTCGGTAAAACCAACCTCAAAGAACAAGCCATCCCTGAGCACTTCGACTATGACTCCTGGCTTGGACCTGCACCCTACAAACCCTACAACGCCCACCGCACCCACGGCACCTTCCGCGGCTACTGGGATTACGATGGCGGCGGACTCGGCGACATGGGCCAACACTACCTCGACCCCATCCAGTACATCCTCGGAAAAGATGAGGAACTCCCAGTCTCCGTTGAAATCGATGCCGACCCACAAGACGCCGACGCCGTCGGCACCTGGCGCCGTATCACCTACACATACGCCGATGGTACCCAGATCATCCTCGATGGCGCCAATAAAGACAAAGACGCTGCCTTTATCGAAGGCTCAGAAGGCAAAATCTTCAAACGCTTCAAGTCCGATGTCGTGGGCTTCGATGAAAAAATCAAGTCCCTCCCCGAACCAGCCCCACAAATCACCGACTTCCACCAAGCCATCCGAGAAAAGAAAAAATTCGCCCTCAACGAGGAAAATGGCTTCAACTCCTGCACCCTCGTCAACCTAGGGAAAATCGCCCACCGCATTAACTCAAACCTCAAGTTCGACCCTAAATCCATGCGCTTCCTCGATAACGACCTGGCCAATAACCTCATTAGCCAACCAGATCGTGAGAAGTGGAAACTCCCCATCTGATCACCCCACTTTACCGACCTGGCAGCACCCATGCCTGCTGGGTCGGCACCCCCATTCTGGCTGATTCGCCCGGCTGGGTGACTTTATCGCCCATTGTGCACCCCTTGCTCAATCACCTAGCATTGCATCACAATGCGACTCTCTCTCTTCTTTCTGCTTCTCCTCGTCTCTCACGCTTTCTCCGGAGAATGGTCGCTCAAGGCCACCCCATCCCATCCAGGTGACCCACTCGTCATCCACTTCAAACAAGGCCCTGGAAATGCCAAAGACTGGATCGGCATCTACCCCAGCACCATCACCCCATCTGGCTCACCAGCTGCCACTCTCTGGTCTTACCTCAATGGCACCCGCTCCGCTAGTAAAGCCCTGCAGCACGGTTCCGTCACCTTTGACACCCACACACTCGCCCCCGGACAATACAAAATCTGGTGGCTCAAAGACAATGGCTACACCCCTATCGCCAAACCTCTCCCACTCACCCTTACCCAACAAACAATCGAAGAAGCCAAAGGCCCCACCGACTGGCCCACCCACCGCTATGACGCATCCCGCTCAGGCCTCGCCCCCAAATCCTTACCTTCCAATCTCACTCTCCAGTGGTCATACACCCCGCGCCACGCCCCTGCCGAAGCCTGGCCAGGAACAGCCCAAAGCGACCACTGGCGCAAACGCTCCAGCCCTGAACCCCCTCGGATCACCTTTGATAAAACCTTCGAACCCGTTAGCGCCGACGGCCGCGTCTACTTCGGCTCATCCGCAGATGACCAACTCCGCTGCCTTGACCTCACCTCCGGCAAACTACTCTGGACCTACACAGCCGGTGGCCCCATTCGCCTCGCCCCTACCCTCAGCCATGGACTCGTCCTCTTTGGCTCTGACGACGGTCAAGTCACTGCGCTCGATGCCAAATCCGGCAAACTACACTACCAAGTCTCCCACTCAAAAGCCCAGTCTAGCCTCCTTCCCGGTAACGGCCGCATTATCTCACTCCACCCCGTACGTACCGGCATTCTCGTCCAGGGCGACACCGCATACTTCGGCACCGGGCTCTTCCCTAAACAAGCCGGCGCTTGGCATTGCTCATTCTCTATCAAGTCCGGAAAGCTGCTCGACTCCGCACCTCTTGAATCCTCCCCCCAAGGCCACCTCGAAGCCCGCGATGGCAAACTCTTCGCACCCACCGGCCGCGACCGACGTGGTGGCTTCCTAACCAAGCTCAAACACACTCCCCCTACCGCTAAACGCGCCACTCAAAATACGAAGGACTTCCCCTACGGATTTATCTCCACTCCCACCCAAGGCATCGGCGGTGGTAATGACCAAGTCGCGATCTTCGATGCCTCCACAGGCAATACCCTCCAAACCCTCACCGTGAATGGCCAAGCGCGCTCACTCGCCATCGCCCACGACCGACTCCTCGTCTCCACCACCTCCGGCACACTCTATTGCTTCGGCAAAAAACTCCCTAACCCACCCACCCAGATCCTCGAAAAATCCCCACCTCTCACCATCCCCCAACAATACCAAAAATCTGCACAACTCCTCCTCAGCTCCCTCCCCCGCTCTAAAGGATACGCACTCATGCTCGATGCCACTTCCGACAATGGCCGCTTCCTCCTCGCCTTGTTAGCATCGTCCGAACTCACCTGGGTCGCTCACTCCCGTGATAAACAAAAAGCCGAAAAACTCCGCAAACTCCTCCACCACCATGGCTACTACGGCCGCGCCTCAGTCATCCACTCCCCATCCCACAACGACCTGCCATTCGTCCCCCGCATCTTCAACCTCATCACAAGCCCAAACATCCTATCCAAGTCGCCAGCCAGCCAGTGCCCACAAAGCTGGCTGCGCCCCAGTGACGGAGTAGCCTTCCTGAAAACACACAACCGCCCCTCCATCCACGGTGCCAACCTCAAGGGCACAGGCGAATGGACCCACATGTACGCCAACCCTGCCAATACAGCTTGCTCTAACGACACACGCGTAGGATCTGACCTCCAACTCCAGTGGTTCGGCCGACCAGGTCCACAACATATGATCGATCGCCACCTCCGCCCCCCCACATCACTCGTGAAAGATGGGCTCCTCTTCGTCCCCGGCCAAAACTACCTCATCGCCGTCGATGGCTGGAACGGTGCCATCCTTTGGGAAAAAAGTATCCCCGAATTCCGCCGTATCGGCGCCCTCCGAGACTCCGGAAATATGGCCCTCGCCAGCGATACTATCTATTGTGCCGCTTCTAACACATGCCAGTCTTTCGACACCAGTACCGGCACGCCCAAACTCACCCACAAACTTCCTAACAACTACCAAAAGACGCACGACTGGGGCTACCTCGCACTGGTAGACAAATCCCTCATAGGCACCGCAGTCAAGCGCGGCTCCACCCTCCGCACCATGAATTACGCCTCCATCTATGAAGGCGGCTATGGCGACAATACCAAAGTAACATGCTCAGACCTCCTCTTCGTGAACAATCGTCACTCAGGAGACGAACTCTGGAGCTACACCCCCAAAGGCGCTATCCCAAACCCCTCCATCACCATCCACAATAACGCTATCTTCTTCATCGAATCCAAAAACCCCGACACCCTAAAGACCACCCCCGCACGCATGCACTACCCCGCACTCGTCGACCACTCCGGTGCCGACCTCGTCTGCCTCGACCTCCAATCCGGAACCCAACGCTGGCGCCAGCCCCTCGACCCGAGACTAGGCTGCCAAACCCTCTTCACCCTCGCCTCTGACTCCTTCCTCGCCATCGTAAATTCCCGCAACTTCAAAGCCACCCCGGAGTCCAAGCCCACAGTACACTACGAAACCCGAGTGCTCGATACCACCAACGGCTCCCTACTCTGGGAAAAACGCTTCAACCACGGCGGACGCCCCAACCTCGACCACGGTGAACAAGACCGCCACCCAGCAATCATCAACGACACCCTCATCGTCGAACCCCACCTCTACAAACTCTCAGATGGAAGCTCTAAAGGCACCTTCAAACGCATCGGCGGCTGGGGCTGCGGTACCATATCAGCTTCCTCCCGATCCCTCTTTTTCCGCTCGGGAAACGCCGCAACCTACGACTTTGAAAAGAATGCAGCCTCCGCCCTCACCACCACCACTCGCCCCGGATGCTGGATCAACATGATCCCCGCCGGAGGCCTCCTCCTCATTCCTGAAGGCTCATCCGGCTGCATCTGCAACTTCGCCATCCAGTCCTCACTCGGCTTCGCCCCCAGACTGTAACCCCTCCGCACAAAAAACCAGCCGGTCCTCCCGATCCCGCTGGCTCTCATACATACTCCCTAATGAATATCTTGTTCCTAAGTATACTTATACTCCTCTTTTCAAATTAAGATACAGAATAAGTAAAATGCTATTTATAAGAGCTGCTAATTTTGCATACTCCCTCACGACACCCTCCAATTTCGTCCATGTCCATGCATCTTACCACCACGCAGCTCCAAGCCCTCGACGCTCTCTCAGAACTCCGACACTTCACCAAAGCCGCTCAGCGACTCGGTATCACCCAGTCAGCCCTCAGCCAACAAGTCAAAGCCCTCGAGCAAGCCGTCGGACTCCCTCTCATCAACCGTGACACACGCCCACTCACCATGACCCCTATGGGCGAAAAACTTCTCGTCCGCGCACGCCTCATCCTCCAACAAGCCAGTGCCATCGAAGCCGAATGCCGAGAAACAGAAAGCCTCAAGGAAGGTAAACTCTCCTTCGGAATCATCCCCACCATCGCACCCTACCTCACCCGCCAAATCCTCCCCCACTTCATCACCAGCTACCCAGGTATCCAACTCGATATCCATGAGGACACCACCAGCAACCTCGCGAAAAAAGTCCACCAAGGCCATATCGATCTCGCCATCACCAGCGACCTCGACACCCTCCCCGCCAATACCGCCTCCCACCTCGACCAACACCCACTCTTTAAAGAAAAACTCTACCTAGCCACCCCCACCGACCCCCATTCTCCCGACCGTGAACTCCCCATGATCGGGCTCAAAGAAGGCCATTGCCTCCGCGACCAAGCCGTCGCCATCTGCAACCAAGCAATCGACCAAAATATCAGCTGCGACCAAATCGCCACCCTCATCTCCCTCGTCAAAGCCGGCCTCGGATCCGCCGTCATCCCCAGTATGGCTGTCCCCCAACCCGCTGACCCAGCTATCCAAGTCAACGAACTCCCAAACGCCCAACGCCTCATCCAAGTCATCACTCGCCCACAAGTCCACCCAAACCCCGCAACCTCCGCCTTCATCGACACACTCACCACCCAACTCCCACAAGTGAAACACTCAACGTAAAAGTCTGCCCCACTTCCCACTTCCCACTTCTCACTTCTCACTTCTCACTTCTCACTTCTCACTTCTCACTTCTCACTTCTCACTTCTCACTTCTCACTTCTCACTTCTCCCTTCTCCCTTCTCCCTACTCACTCACAGGCTCTAACTTGAGCCTCACAAAATTCATCACACCTTTCCCCTCACTGATCTCTGTAGGTATGAGCTTCAGCAAATAACTCCCGCCCGGAAGAGCCATCTCTCCCAGTGCCTGCGTTTGCCAAGTCGCCCAATCCCCCCGCCCCGCAACTTCCCCCTTCAGCTCCTCACCCTCTGCCACTAACTTGAACTGTGTGCTTCTCCCCTCCGGCAAGGAATAGTCAATGCTCACTCGATACCTAGCAGACTCATCCCTAACAATAGTCCATGTGAGAGACTGCGACTTCTGGTCCCAGTAACCAATATTGCCGTCCTTGTGGTACTCCTCATAGCGCGCTGTCCCATCTCCCACAATGCGGGCGTCAACTGCTGCTAGTGTATTCACTCCATCTATCAGCGCATGCTCCTCACTCCGCTGCGCCACAACCACCAGCAACCAACCTAGCAAAAACGTCGCAACCGCTGCCCCCAGCACATGCAATGCGCCATGGATAACCTTCCCTAAAACCTTTGTTTCCATACTTCTATCCATACTAAACTCTGAGAAAGAATCGCTTCTTGTACAAGAACCACAAAAATAACCACTCAAGTAAAATGATCGTCGCTAATGACGCATTGCCTCCAAAGACTAAACCCGAAAAGTACTGAAAGTTTACAAAACGATGCGCCAAATAAATCGTGATCGAGTTCATCCCAATCACTACAAAAAAGAACGCCCACTTCTGATACTTTAACACGTCAATAATGAGATAAAATCCAGCTAACAAAAGCATGCTTATCCCACCTGCATACAAATTGAAACTCGTGGTCCAAATCTTTTTTATCGGTGGATAGTGCGGACCAATCAACATACCCAATACGATCAAACCAATACCGACTCCCGCTAAAACACTGCACTTTCTCACCTCACTATAGTCCCTTGAGCGAAGGATCACTCCAGCCATGTATCCTAACAAAACAATCGCAGAGGCCGAAAGCATACAAAGCAACCCCTCGGGGTCATAGTTGCCACCGAGCAACCTTCCAGGCAAGAAATGCTGATCAATATAAGAATTCACACTCCCAGCCTGCGTCAAAACACCCGCCCCAGCTCCTGGTACCGGCAACCAAAGTTGTAAAGCCGCATAGCCTAACATGATCCCCGCAGCCCAATACACAGGCGTCGTCCACCGCCGAGAGTACAGACAAATAAGAGCCGCTATCCCATAGGCCACCCCAATCTGCCCCAACACACTCGCAGCCCGTAATGACTCAAAATTGAACGAAAGCGCCCCATTGTACACCAGCCCCAATAATATGAGAATGACCACGCGCTTCAGAACTTTCCATAGTAACGAACGCCTAGCCTCCCCCTTTTCTAACTTGCTCACAATCGCATAGGGAATGGCCACCCCAGCCAAAAACATGAAAAGAGGAAATACGATGTCTAATGCCTGAATCCCCTCCCACGCAACGTGCTGCATGTGCTGGCCGATGACATTATCCCATTCCCATTGCGTCTTCCGTGTAAAATCCTGAATGAGGCTGCCCCCCCCAATAATCAAGAACATGTCGAAACCTCGAAGTGCATCAAGTGACATTAAGCGCTGTGGCGCAGGTGCGTTGGATTCTGATTCTTTACTCATACAAAATTTATTCAAAAAACAAAGGGTTCTCAGCTGCGCAAACGAGAGATGCTTTCTATACCTTTAATCTCAAAGCTCCAATCCATAATGCCCAAATAATCTCTGGATGAACCAAAACATGGCTGTCATCCCAATCACATACGCTGGTACCCAACGAAGCTTTGCAAAGTTTCCCAACCCCAGATGCAAAAGTATAGCCACGAACAACGCCCATGCTAACAGGAACACTATTTGGCCAATCTCTACCCCAATATTAAATGACATCAGCGCTATCGGTATCGACTCATTGCTGATTCCTAACTCCATCAGCGCACCAGCAAAACCCAGACCGTGAATGAGACCAAAGCTAAAGGCTACAATCCACGGGTAACGTGTGGCCCAAGTCTCCCTCCCCCATTGCGCCAATAAAATCTCTTTCGCTAAAAAAGCGATGCTCAAGGCTATCAATACCTCCACCAGAGTTGGGTCGATGCTCAGCTTCCCCATAACCGTCAAGCCCAAGGTCACACTATGCGCTACCGTAAAGGCTGTTACCGTTATGACCAGACGCCTCCCTCCTCTCACTAACAATGATAAGCCAATGACAAATAAAAGGTGATCATACCCTTCTAAAATATGCTCCACTCCTAGCTTTGTATACCTCCACATCGTCCGCATCCTTGAACCTGACCCCGCAGACAAATCGCCCATACGAATGATCACTCCCTGCTCGCTTCTATCAAACAACTGCCGCGCTTTAGTGCCATCTTGCCAGAGTGCACTCGCCATCACCCCATCTCTGCTCCATGGTAAAATAATTCGGTCCTCATCGGATAGCGCCCCGCCCTCAGATTTAAAACGTAGTCGATTCAGCCCCTCATGTAGCAACGCATCCCCCACGTAGACACAATCTGCTGGAATCTCGGGAATGCCAAAGCGCTCAAGCTGACCATACGAAATGTCAAAGCTCATCACGTATTCATTTGCCCCAAGCTCTCTTATCTGAATCCGCTCAATATCAACCTCGTGTGCGAATGAGCGACTAACAGAACCCAACAATAGAAACCAACATAGAATAAACTTCACTACTCTCATGGTATGCTTCCCCTGTAACGTTCTGGCACCTCGATCCGGTATTCCCTTGCGAGCTCTCTCAAACTTTCCTCCACGGCTCGCTCTCGTTGCTCACTCAGCCAATGCCCCTTCAACACAACCGCCACCCTCTCGTAAGGCAATTCTCCCGTCCTGTTGATACTCAGTACCCGAACGTAATGAACCCCGATGTTTGACCGAATCGGTCCAACCCACTCGCCCTCCTTGCTCTCCATGACTTCTCCCGCCGCATCCTTCCCTAACTGCCTCTCTAGTAAAGGAAGCAATGTCTCAGGCATCGGATTCTTCATCGGCATGGGGCGCCCCACTTGCTTTACTGACATCCCCGACTCTAGTAACTCCCCTATATTCTCGGGAATGTCCTCCTCCCCATTTGGCCAAGAAACATGCTCAAATGAAACACTCGGGTGAGCGCGATAGCGTTCCTTGTTTTCTTTATAAAATGCCCTTAGCTGCTCTTCTGTCGGCTCCGCAATGACTGGCTCGAGCTGCTGATACATCTCCCGCACCAAACTATCTCGGAAGCTTCCATTCCTGTAGAGCTCTCTCTTCAGTGCCTCCCGGTACATCAATTCCCCTCGAATATATTTTGAAACCGTTGCTTCTGCTGACAGTGACGACACATTGCCTGTGCCCGCTTCAGCCTCTCTAACAAGCTCCTTAACTTTAGCCTCGTCCACCACAATCACAGGCAATTCCTCCTCACCCCCACTCTGCAACAGCCATGCAATCAATACTGCACCTAACAAAAAGTGCAGCATGGGCTCTCGGTAGACACTTCTAAAAAATGACGCTAGCCGTTCTGTCATTGCAAATCCCTTCACTCCCTTCGCGTTTTCTTCCACACACACTCTCTCTCCCTACTCGACACGCATCTGCAGACGGTAAAACCCCTGCGTCTCATCATCCACAGGTAACATGATGCTCTGAGCTGAACCGTCTGCCACATTCTCAGTATGAATCGTCCGCCACTCAACGAGGTCGGTAGAAAAGAGCACCGCGTAGCTCCTCCTTAACCCATCGTACCCAGCCCCAGATGCTGGAGGTACGGAAAAACGAATCGCCTTCGGTGCCCCACCAATGGTGAAATCTAACTTGTCTGAAACTGCCGGATCCAAACCAGCAATGTATTCATCCAGCGTGCTAATGCCGTCACCATCATCATCGGCATTCGGGCTAGCAGCCCCCGTGTCTACAAAATGCGTGAGCTCCCAAGCATCCGGCAAACTGTCAGAATCCGTGTCTGGATTCGCTAAATGTAATAAATTCAAATCCTCCTGGTTGACCAATCCATCACCATTCGCATCCCCACTCATAACTGACCCGTGCGGCACATTGTTTCCCTGCCTCTCTAACATGGCCGTTAGATCCATGCCATTGACCCCACCTCCCACAACCGTGTCTGCAAGGTCGTGAGCAAATTGCGTCAGATCAATATTCTCTAAAAAATCACCATGGTGAATATCCGGAAAAGCATCATAGTTCGAATCAAAACTCAATGTGCCAGAATTGAAGGTGTCCAGCCCCACCCTCGTCCTCAGCATCGTCCAAAACTCCGATGGTTCATACTGGCCAGCAAACATAGGATCCCTGAAGTACGACCGCGAGGCACGTGGCACACTCTGAGAAGCATGCTCCCTCAAGCCCAAGCCCGTAATTGCCATCGGCGTGAGCCCCCCAAGTTCTGTGTAACTCGTCTCCCATCGCGTGTGAAATAAATGCCCGAGGTGGTTGGGGTCATCAAAGTCAGCATCATGAACGTACAACTTACGCGCTGCCCAGGCAGATAGAGGCCTGCCTTCATCATCTAAAATGGTCACACTCTCATCCGCTGCCATGTCATATGCCGCCACTGTCGCTGCCGATGTGTGCCTGTGGTCAGCATGTCCATAGTCTCCCCCTTGGTCGCTTGCTAACAGAACTTCAGGCTTCAAGATGCGAATCCATCTCGCCAGATACTCCACTGGGTTTCCAGTAAAGGGCGATAAATAATCTGCTGCATCATCACCAGTGTTAGGAAACTGCGTCCAAGTATCCACCGTACCAATGCTGCTGCCACCATCATCGAAACGTGCAAAAATCGGCTCGTTCTTCATCCCATACACACGCACCGCATTGCGAAATTCATCCTCGCGAAGAAAACGCACCGCCGGCTCCCCCCCAATCCCCGAATCACCACTCGTCATAGCAATCAAGGTCGTCGGTAAATTCCTTATCTTATTGTAGTACGTCATGGTCCCACCGAAGAATAGCCCCTCGTCATCCGGGTGTGGCACCACGATCATAATCGCCGTCTTTTCAGGTAAAGGTTCAAATCCAAATGCGCTGATCGGAATACTAAAGCGACTCTGGTTTCCCCCAGTCGTCTCAATTTCCAACATCGCCGTCACACTCCCAGCTGCGGACTCGGGGTCGAAACGCACCGTCACCTCCACTTCCCCCCCAGGCGAAAGACTCTCAGGATAAGCCCCAATGCTAAAAAATTGGGCATGCCCACCAGTCACCCGAATGTTGCTAATGCCCAGATTTTGACTCGCCCCATAGTTGCTAATCCGCACCGCCAATGCTTGTGGATCACCGCCCGCATCATAGTGCCCGAAATCAATCGTCCTCGGTGAAATCACCGCATACGGGTCCGACAACGAACCGAGATAGGACCCATACAATGCATGGATTTCTTGATTGCTGAGAGCCTGATCATACGACGCGACTGCCAACATATGCCCAGTGGACACATCTGTGCTGCCATTGGGAAAGGACCCTAGGTGGGAGCCACCACCATCAAGCCGCCAATCACTCTTCGCACCGTGCCTCTCCACAAAGACGCCATCAATAAACAAATCCATGGTCCCACTGTCATTGTTTCTGCGAAAAACAACGTGGGCAATCCTCCCGTAGACCGAATCAGTCGTGAAGGTGTAATCCGCCACCCCCGGCACCGTCATCCCAAATTTCCCCGTGTTGTTCCATTGCTCCAATTTAAAAACATTGTGCGCTCCAGTAGAAGAATCCCCTCCCACGGCCGCTATCGCCACAGAGCCCCTCGTCTTCTCAATGTTAAAGATAAATTCCACCGTAGCCCCATCGATCGCCTTGCCCTCCAGCGCATCCAAAGCTCCAAAATCATACGCCACCCCAGTGCTGCCATTGAGAACCCATCCATTCCCACCATTGGTCGAAGCACTGACATTTCCACCCGTCGCCTGCGCCTGACTTAACCAAGCACTGAGGTCGTTTGCGATACTTTGTGAAATGCATAGAAGTCCAAAAAAGAGACTCCTACTGAGTAGTTGGAAGGTCATGACGGGGAGGCAGTGAGAATTTGAATAGGTGGTAGCGTATGAATTTTTACAAAAAATCAGGTCATCTAGTGTGGTGCCAGAGAAGTAATGGACATCATTGCGAAAGGGATTTTTCCTGAGCAATAAGGCTAGAGGCAGCCCTGAATAGACATTCCGGACTGCCGAAAAACAAAGTTGATCAGAAAATAACCTGAGCCCCATGAAAAAAGCGACTATCAGGAGCCATTTCCTCGACCTAATATCAAACAATGATGTTTAAGACTTCGCTGGCATCACACTAGTTACAAAACCTGCAGCCCTCAGCAATGAAAAAGTAGACCAATCCCACAAAGAAAGGTGCATAAGTGCCGCATGATCAATGCCGATCTTCCCATAATCCCCCCTCCCGACCCCGCAAACTCCACTCGCCTCACCCTGCATGACTTGAATCTTGCATCTACGCGTTTCTCCTCTAAAACTCCGCCCATGACACGTCCTGATAGCCGCGAGGTCGATGCCCTTCGCCCCATCTCATTCCTACCCAATGTCGCTCCGCACGCCACTGGCTCCGTGCTCGTTTCCTTCGGAGATACCCGCGTGATCTGCGCCTGCACCGTCGAGGAAGACGTGCCCCGATGGATGAAATACCAAAAGGTCAAAGGCGGCTGGCTCACCGCTGAGTACAACATGCTTCCCTACTCCACTCTCGAGCGAAAACAACGCGATATCACTCGCGGAAAAATCGATGGCCGTTCCTCAGAAATCCAGCGACTCATCGGCCGCTCCATCCGCGCCGTCGTCGACCTCAAAGCTCTCGGCCAACGCACCCTCTGGATCGACTGCGACGTCCTCCAAGCCGATGGTGGCACCCGCACCGCATCCATCACTGGTGGCTGTGTCGCCGTTGCCATCGCCATCAATAAACTCATCGCCGATGGGAAACTAAAACAATCCCCGCTTAAACAACTCGTCGCAGGTATCTCTGCCGGCATCTTTAAGGACACCGCCGTCCTCGACCTCAACTACCCAGAGGACAGAGACGCAAGCGTTGACTTCAATGTCGTCATGACCGAAGACCTCAACTTCGTCGAAATCCAAGGCTCCGGTGAAGAAGCCACCTTCTCAGCTGAGCAAATGAGCGCCATGCTCGAACTCTCCAAAAAAGGCGTCAACGAAATCGTAAAACTCCAAAAAGAGGCCATCGCCGCTGCCGATAAAGCTGACGACGGCGCACTCGCCGACCTCGCCGCAGCATTCGGCCAGTCCTAGTACGGCATTTCTAAACAACGCCCACATCAACCATTTCCCATGAGGCACCCGGCTGACCCACCCAGTCGTGTGCCTCATTTTTTTGCCCCGAACCATGGCTATATCCCACGATCTAACTAAATTTGCTAAAAAAATCTGAATAGCCTCTCCCCTCCCCTCGTCAAAGCTGCTGAACCCAGTAATCAGTAGTATGAATAAAAAAACCAAACAACGATGCCTCCTCTTGCCAGCCCTGTGCAGCCTCCTTCTAGCGAGTTGCACCGCCCCATACGTTTACCATGAAACTGCGACCACCAGACCAGTAGTCTCAGCTCCACCGGTCCGCGTAATCCATACGCCTCCCCCGCGTCCCGTACACCCGCCAAGATACGCCACCTACGCACCACGCCCTCAGCACGTATACCATTCCGTCCACCACCGCACCAAACCCACTTACCACGCCCCTCCAGCGCGGCACACCAGCCATTGCTCCACTCCCCCAAGAAAGCAGCACATCACACAAAAGGGATACCATAAACCCCACCCAGTACGCAGCCAATGCAAGGCCCCTGCCCGACCACCTGTCCATCCAGCCAAACCACACCGAGTCGTAAGCCACAAACCCACCCACCACAGGCCAAAGACACAACCATGCCATTCCTCACATAAACCCAAGCCCCACCGCCAAGACCAGCTGCGACACAAGCCCGCACACAAACCCGCCCCACCGGCCGCGAGTCATGCCGCTCACTCTAGGTTCTCACTCGATCGTTCTTCCTCAAATCGCAGATCTATCCATGCCCGACCACCACAACCCGCTCAGCCCCATAGCCGAAAACCTTCCGCCCAACCTTCACAAAAAAAGCAAAGACAATCCAACGGTCGCCTGAACTCAAGAACCGTAGCCACCCCCTTAAGCCAAGCGCCCTACCTTTCCTAACAGCTGAATGTGCGTGGCAGCTCTCACCCAGCTGCCACCTCGCCCTGAAACCCAGCTTCCCCCATCACAACAAAAATCTGAATACCGACCTCCCCCACTACGTCAAAGCTGCTGAACAACGAATTAAGTAACATGAATATCAAACACCTTGCTCTCCTCACCAGCGTCAGCCTCCTCCTCCCAAGCTGCATGACCACCTACGACCGACACGGACGCCCCGTCCAATCCGTTGACCCAGGACTCGCCGCAGTCGGCGTCGTCGGAGCCGGTTTGCTCGGCGCCGCAATCGCTAACAGCAATAAGAAAGACGACCACCACCACCGACACCACCGCCCCGTGCATCACGAGCCAGTACATTGCCACCACTAACATGGAGCAAAAAAGTGCCTATCAGAGCCACACTTCCACACTTCTAATTTCTTACTTCAAATAATCCCAACAGGATTATTCTCCCAGCCCAAGGTTGAGCCGAAGGCGAAAACCTTGGGACCCCCACACACCACCCGTCACAACGCCAACGGTGTTGCTGCACCTCCTTTCGGAGTGCGGTAGCTCGCTACCGCTTTCACGGATCGCTGAAGCTTGCTTCAGGAGGGAGCGGAGCGAAGTCAGATTTAGCAGAACAACCTGTATCATCGCCGCCCTAGGGTGCTAGCAAAAGCGCTTCAGACACAGGTTGAACACAACACAGCAAGACGCATACGCGTAATAGACTTCTTATTGTCTGCCTTGAATGGCACGTAGTTAAGCGGCACTTCGCTTGGCTCCTCGATGTGAAATTTCTCTGAATGTGTG
>NZ_JBHUJB010000074.1:0-16775 GCF_042683245.1 Rubritalea tangerina | reverse complement strand
CGCATCCTCGATCGCTGACCGCTGAACCTTCAGTCTAGCAGCCGCAGTCTCTTCGTTTTTTTGCATCGTTTCGGCAGCCAGTAAAAGCTGCGCACGCGCATCGCCAAGCTTTGAACGCTCACTAAGCACCTTTTCCTTGTGCGCATTCCGTACCAAAGCCTGACCTTCACGCACCTCATCTCCAACATTCACCAGGCACGACTGCATGTCTGGTAAATCCTCCAACAAAACCTCCCGCGCGTGCTTCGTGAAATGATCCACCTCGGCCATCCCCTCAGCCTTCCCATGCTCAAATTCTGCGCGCACAAGTGCAACGCCCGATGCGACAACCACGTTACGGATAGCGCGCAAATCTTCGCCCCTGGCACTGCGCAAGGTTAGATTGCTCCCGCTCGCACTCGCGCGCGAAAACTCGCCTGTAATCGGCTTGTGCTGCCATGAAGTCGCAAGCACCAGATCCGCATTCACAAAACACTCTCCAGATTCAGGCAGCAAATCCAACAAATCACCAATACTGCGCCCAGTCATCTCAACCGTCCAACGTCTCACGGCGATTTCCTCCCCCTTCTCAGCCGTCACCCGAAATGCCCACATTTCAGCCTCATCGGCCTGCGAGCCTGCCGCAACCCGGTACGCTCTCCCGCTCTCGTCCTCGACCAACAACATCTCAGGGCCTAATGCATCCAAAATCCTAAACCTCCTCCCACGCTGCGCCTCGCGCTGCAATGGCGCATCCCCATCGAGCAGCGCGTAGACTTTGAAATCATCGCGCCAGCGCTGAAAATCTTCAACCGTCGCACCAGGACTTCCCACCATCCGATGGAAAGCAGGAGAAAACCCACCCTTAGCCAAGGGAATCAGCGCAAGCGTACCGAGACTCACACACGCTAACAGAGTCATCTCAGCAGGTGAACCGTAGGGGATACGCCAAGCTCGGTTATGAAAAGCCACGAACTCAAGGCGAGAAAACGGATAGAAAAGGGGGACACCTTGGATGTTAAAGGTGTCCAACAACACATGCGATGCAATCCCCATCAGCGCCCATGGCAATAGAGAATCACTAAAAATAAGCGTAGGTGACAGAGCCAGAGCAAATAACGCAAAACCCAACAATGAATGCGTCAATGTCCGATGCCCAAACTTCCTCTCCAAAGTCGCTGAAACCCACGGCACATACTTCCCAATGAAGCTCCGCTTGTGGTCAATATCCGGCAACAAACTCCCAACCAACAACGCAGCCCACCCCACCGCATCGGGCGAACTATCAAACCCAGTGCAGACCACCCCGACAGCTGCCCCCACACACAAATGCGTTAAATCTTTCATGCCTAGAAAAAGGCATGATACCTCATTCTAACAGTCTTCTAAAGAACGTAGTTAGAATGAGGTAAGTAAGTTTACCTTGCCGACCTCTAATAGATATTGAAAGCGGCTAGAAAGGTTAACATTTAGGCTAATACGGGCGCCAATGGTGATGGTGTATCTTCATCGACTCCGTCGCAAATCCTCTCGACACCTGCCTCAAGTAGACCCAGCAACCATTGTAACACCTTAAAGATAGCCTTCTCAAAAAGCTTTCTGAGTAAGCTAAGAATGATATCGACACCAACAGGTATAACTTTAATTAAGGCATCCGTCAGCTTTTTAGCTAGTTCCTTCAAGTAATCTTCATCAGGAAGAATATCTATCACGAGCTTACACACTGTTTCTCGAATCGTCTTTTTAAGATCACGCTTCTGCTTCTTGAAGTAGGATTTCGTCTTCTGCTTTGATTTGTATCGGCGGCGTCCTGGGGGGCCTCCAAATCTTTTCACAAGTCCATCTTCATCAGTCCCTTGATCATCGGCCATCACTTCTTCAATGTAGTTTAGACCTTCGGGTTCAAATTCTTCATTTAAGAACCTGTCTAACTCTTCTTCTGTAATTGCGTTTGCACTTTGCATGTCATTTTTATTTTTGGCTGTAAAAAGCCATGGTTTTACTAAAAACAAGTAATCAGCACTATTGGTGTTTAGTCGGTAGATTCCTTGTATTCATGTTACTGCAGAATAATCATAATGTAATCCGACCTATGAAAATAATGGTTCCAACGCGGAAGTGATTTATAAAAGCAGCGGGATCAGTAGTTTGATCAGTCAAAGAAATAAGTCTAAAATGGGATCTCTATCAAACATAAAAAATGTTAGCGTTTAAGAGCCTAAGTGTAATCACTCCAGCTTCCCCCTCTCCAACAAAGTCAGGCTCTCCAGCGCATCCACCTTGGCGGCTCGAGCATTCTGCGCATTGACCAATGCCGACTCCGCGCGTGCCAGCTTCGCCTGGACGCTCGCAACCTCCGATTCGCGCACATCGCCCTTCGCGTAAAGTGCCTGTTGCGCTTTCAGCTCTAACTCTAACGCCTTCTTTTCAAGCTCCAGAGCGCGCAACTGTGCATTGCTTGTCCGGAGCTCACGTTTCCCAGCCCTCACCGCAATCTCATGCTGCCGCTTGAGCTGGTTCAATCTCGCCGCTGCCTCCTCCGTGGTTTCGTCTGCCCTGGTCAACTTCAGCAAATCCACCGAAAACACCGGAACCGCTCCACCGTCCGAAGTTGCCGTCACCCCAACACGCGATGCCTCCGCTAGCTTCGTGCTCCAATTTTCCCGCCTTTTCTCCTCCGAAAACTTCCGCTCAGCGCGCAGAATTTCGGGCTGAAGATTCGCAGAAGCGCGCGCTGTCTCGTCGCTCCATTGGTAGGACGGAACGGGGGGGAGGCTCTGACATCCAGTCAAAAGAACGACTAAGAGGAGCGCGGCTTTAAGCTTCTGCGAATCCATGGAGATAAAATAATAAGGGTGACCATGGCAAAGCCAGAGATCACCAGAGCGTCCGTATCCGAGCGCGCACGCGCCAGATAGCGACCACCCGCTAACAACACTAAAAATAATAAAAGTAAGGGAGCCAGAGCAACATACTTCACATCCCTATCGACCAAACTTTCGGCCTCCTTCGCAATCGCTGACACACGCACCACCGTCTTCCCGCTGTGCTGCTTCGTGAGCCGTTGCAGCTCGTATGGAGAACCCTGAGCCAAGGCCAAAACCCGCTTGCGATACGCTTCCGAATCGTCCGCAGTGATTTCGTATTGTGCAATCAAGTCCTCGAGCAGAGCGGCACTCGATTTGCTATCCAAGGGCTCAATCAGCAATTCCACAAAGCGCTTCCAATACCGCTTCGTCCCAGCCTTAAGGAGATGCTTGGGCTCGATGCCGGCAATCACAATGCAGGAATCGACAAGCTGCTCTAACCATGGCCGATTCCCTGCCGTCACCGTCGAATTATCATCGATAATGAGAATCGTCTCAGGGTGCTTTGCAAACACACTAACAAGCTGCTTCGCCTTCTCGTCATTGGTGCGGTGCACCTTCCCAAAACTCTTCCAGTCCTCATACTTCAACCACTTCCGCTGATGCGCGAAATCGAAAAGAACCTTTAAAAAAGATCCAAATGCGGGACCAGTACGCTCCGCTTCGCAAACCGGCCCTAACTCCCGCAGCGCAGGAGCCAACCACGACAGAAATGCCGACTTCCCTAATCCTGCATCCCCCACCACCAAGACAGATTGACCGCTCGCAACATGCTTCAGCAGTTGCCTAGCTTCGTCATCTCTGCCGTATATCTCAGTCATTCACTCCAACGCATTCCGCTTCATTCAAACTCGAATGAATAAAGCACTGCGCAATAAATTGCTTCTCATCTCCTAAAGCGGTCACCACATAACCATACTTAGTCGTCAGACCTTGAATGTGCGCGACCTTGCTCATGTCGTGTCCAGACTCCTGCATCACCTTCGACCCTAGCCCCTTGATCTCATCCGCATTCAATGGCCTCCCCATCGACTCTACTTTTTCCCCCAATGGCTTCGAGCCATCTCCCACAATAAGATCCAATAAATCATCACCCTTCAGGCTGCCTAAAACAAAGAATCCGACACACATGCCGATAGTTGTTAGATTTCTCCTCATTCCCTAACAAATAACGTTAGGGAGACTTTCTGCAAGCTTTTCTAAGTCCGAGGCGTCTGCATGGAGATAAATTCCTGTCGTCGCCAGGCTCTCATGCCCCAGCGCATCTTTCACCGCATGGAGCTGCGCACCGTTGCGAATCGCAGCAGTCGCGAAGGTGTGCCGCATCATATGCGGATGCAATCGAAACGGTAAATTGGCATAATTCCCGCACCGCTCGCAGATATGCTGAATCGCGCGCGTCTTCAACCTCTCGAGACTTCCATGCCTCCGATGCACCCACACCGCATCCGACCGCTTATCCGGTGTCAGATCCCCATGCAAGGTCGAGCGCTCATCTAACCACTGCCGCAATGCCTTCCCCGCATTCTCAGACACATACACCAGCCGCTCCTTATTCCCTTTCCCGATAACCTTCAGCGAGCGCGGCAAGCCGCTCTCGTATTTCAAATCCCGCACATTCATCGCAGCAACCTCACTCACCCGCATCCCGCTAGAATAAAGCCAAGACATCAACGCCCAGTTCCTTGTGCGGTCATTCCTCCTACTCTCAGTAAAGGCGCAGCGAATCACCCGCTGCACCTCATCCGTCGTAATCGTCTCAGGCATCCGCTTCGGTAACTTCGGCTTGGAGATTTCAGAAGCCGGATTATCCATCCGCACTTTCTCCACCCGCACTAGGTAATCAAAAAACGCCCGAAAACTCGAAACCACCCGCGCCAAGTAACTCGGCTCCTTCTTCGCACGCCCTAACTCAGACAGGTAAGCTCGCAAATCCTGCGTAGAAAGAGAGAGAGCTGTTGCGCTAGACTGATGAAAGAAACGTTGGAGATCACCTAAGTAAGCATCCGCAGTCCCCTTCGCTAGTCCCTTCTCATACTGAATCCAGTCTGAAAAGTTGCGCAACAGCTCGCGTGTTTTTATGTCGGAAATTCTATACATAGGCGCGCTCGGCTCGTTCGTCAATTTTTTCGCCAAATTTGCGCGCCTCGCAATATATCCACTTGATACACAAATACCTCTAACCAGTCAATAATAGACTTCACATTAAATCATAATTTAACGCAAAGTCGAAAAGCCCCGAACCAAACACCTCAGAACCCTATAAAACAAAGACTTAACCGACAAATAACCCAACAAAACCACCGCAAATTGAAATCACACTTTACATTAAATTGTAGAATCTTGCGTTAAATCATCACTTCTTGCTGATCTCCAACATATCACCCTAACCAAAAGCCCATTGCATAGCATTGCATATACGTGCTAAGTTTAACTTATGGTTTCTCCCAATTCATCCATAATCGAACTCGAACGCTACCTTACTCCCGACGAAGTAGCGGAATGGTACGGCGTAAAATCCAAGGTGACTTTATGGAGATGGAGAAAAGAAGGACGCTTGCCATCTCCCGATCTAAATAGAGGGAACTTGAAGCGATGGAAAGTCCGCTCCCTGATAGAATGGGACAAAGTATTGATTGAAAAAGACCGACAGAATATTCGTAGCTCGGAAGGGAAATCACTACTAAATAGACTCGGTTTTTCATAACTTAATCCCGTACCTTTCGCATGCATCTATCAATCTCGGTGGGTAACTCCTAACCGGAGTCTCCCCCAATGCAGAAGCCAGTTCGTCTTGGCACCGCTTTGCAAATGTCACTTGGTCAGTCCAATACCTCCGCGCTCGATCCACACATTCACTTGCACTCGAACGGCATTTCTCCAGCTCTAACTTGAAAAGGTGAGAAGCGTAGGCCAATGGGGATCTAGCCAAGCCGTCAGCCGTGGCAGAATCAGCAATGCGGAAAGCCCTGGCAGCCGCCTTCTCAACATCATCGCGCCAGTATCCAGCCTTAAAAGCTCGGTGCAAAATCCTAGCTAACTCATTGTGTGTTAACATTAATCTCTTAAACCTGTCTTTCCACCCTTGGCGCATGAGCTGTCTAGAAAATGAAAATGAGAGAACTCTTAACGAATTCTTCGAGCGTTTGCGAGTGTTGTTAAATTCTGCCTCTTTAGAGGCTAGTTCTTTATCAATGTCACTTGGTCGTTTCTTAGCAAACGCAACACCTTCAATCAAAGCTGCCCCAGGTTGGAAACTTTCGCGCAATCCGCGCTTCTTCCCTTCGGCTGTTTTATCAAATGCCTCACGCTGATTCTCCTCGTACCAATCAAAACAACAGAAAAGCACCATTCTCCCCCGCCCTTCTGTCTTATTCGCAGAGCGAAAAACAAATTCACGGCACAATTTCTCCTCCTCGCGGATCTCGTTCAAACACCTCTGGAGTTGCCGTTTGGAACAAGAAAACGTTACACTAACCTTGTCCATATCAAGACGAGCCCAAGCCCCTCTCGAGTCTTGAGCTATTTTGCGCAATAGTCCCAACAGCCTATACCTTAGCGGTATACGTCTAGAATTACGCGCTTCATTTATTTCGAGAGTTTCCGACATTCTCAACACGCTGAAGGCGTTACAGGCTTATAGGTTTTATCGTTACACATAGCAAGAGGAAAGAACACATCCTCTAATCTAACTTTTATGCTGTTAGTGCGCAAGACAATCCATCACCCGACAAATCCGCCAACGGCTAACTGCGTTAACTAACACACGATCAGTATCAAAGCACCAAAGGCGGCTCGTCCAATCCCAACATTTCCCACCCGTCAGAGTCACGCGCTGTGCCAAAGCACATCCCGCGCCTATGACTCACTTTCTCAGGCAAAGGCGAACAACGCTGCAGCCGCGCGGCATTCTCACGCGTTCGTTCCTCACACAGATGAGAATTGCGTGCGCAGCTTCGCTCGATATCCATCACACCGCTGAGCAGCGTCAGACGCTCGGCAATGCCGCGCTCCAGCTGCCGCTCTCAGCTCCCCGCTCGGGTGGGGCTGCGCGGGTGCGCACGTCACGCGCCTGCAAGGCGCATCGCAGGTGGGTGCTTGCCCCACCCTCGCGGCTATCGACTACCTTTCTGGTCTTTCGTTGGCTACCTGGCGCCGGGCGCTGCGGGTGAGCGTTAGAACAGGCGAGCTCGCACGCTTGCGCCTTTGATTTGCCGACGGAGGTCGGGCGCAGGTGGCCGCCGTGCTGCGCACTCCACGTCCACCCCCACCCTGCCTGCGCGGCACTACTGGTCGCTGCGCTCCCAGTAGTGCCGCTTGCCCCTCCCTCGGTCGATCGTTGCAGCCGCCAGATTAAGCCCTCCATCACCGACCACCCCCCTCCAGACCATCATCCATCCGGGGCCGTTTAATCCGGCGCCCTAATCCAGCGCCCAGTCACCCCTTCGGGTTCAATGATTCATGAAATCATGATTTCATGAAAAAGTGTTAGTATGTGATAGTTTTTAGGATCTTGTTGGATCGTGTGTCGATGACAGTGACTTGGTTGTAGGAAATATCGTAGGAAGCAAATTTATGCCATAACCATGATTTTCGAATAAATCTTAAGGAAGCGGGGGGAGTTAATTCATCAAGATCCCACACAATGGGTGGGTCATTCGGGTGCTTTGTATTCTTATAGACCCAGGTGTGAACATTACTCTCTGCAAAAACAGCCTCAGCAGAATCCTTAGGTTTGATGTCCGCAAGGTATTTTGATGTAGATCCTTTTGCTAATCGATACTCTACGAGTTCATAGGAGTCAGCGTCTGAAAAAGGAGCTTCCTGGCTTAATATGTTTTCATAATGGTAAGCCCATGAATTGAAGAAGAGAGAAAGAGAAAGAATCCAAAGGAGGGTGCTTATCCATAGAAATCTAGGAAAGCGAATTTTTCTGATGAAACATAGTCCTAGTAAAACGAGAGTTAGGCTGGTGGTTACGAAAAAAAGCGGGTCCCAATTCTGGAGGTCACTCAGTGGAAGAATGAGGAATTTGAAAAAATCTGAGAGGAGTCCTTTAATCGTATCCATATCACTCCTCCTCTTCTTTTTTGGGGTTTAGTAGAGCCAAAGCGCTGATGAAAATGATGAAAATTCCAAAGAACGCGAAATCGATATACCCATGGTACAGTTCTGACTGAATGTTTAACTTCTGGAATCCCACATAGAGTGGGTATCCGAATAGAATGGAGAACGGGATGAGAATAAGGATTCCCACTGCCCTTAAGAAAGAGTGTGCCATGCTTTTATCTAAAGGTTAATTTATGAAAGACTTGGTAGCCTTGTGCCTGTGAAAAAACGG
Organism: Rubritalea tangerina; assembly: GCF_042683245.1. Classification (NCBI taxonomy): domain Bacteria; kingdom Pseudomonadati; phylum Verrucomicrobiota; class Verrucomicrobiia; order Verrucomicrobiales; family Rubritaleaceae; genus Rubritalea; species Rubritalea tangerina. Next base: position 8,588 of record NZ_JBHUJB010000074.1, on the reverse strand, counting down.
TCTCACAGAGTGTTTAATTTTACTTTATTCCATTATGTAAAATTGGAACGGCGTGGCCTCTTAGTTTATTCCATTATGTAAAATTGGAACGGCGTGGTCTCTTAGTTTGTTCCATTATGGAAAATCAGCCTGCTCCAGCCAGTGCTTCGTCTGCCGTTTCTGCGGACACTTCGCTCGGTCCTGGCATTCTGCTAGGACACGCTTCGCACCGCATTCACTCACGTCTCACACACGCTTCCGCGGATCACCTTTAATGGGCTCCGCCCTCGTGTTGGACACAGCGCTTTGCGCTCAGTGCTGCACCCACCATTGACGCATATTGCGCCCAGTCACCCCTTCGGGTTCAATGATTCATGAAATCATGATTTCATGAAGATGTGCAACAATCGCAAAGAAGGCCGGAGCATGCTCCAGCCTTCTTCTATCGTTTTTGTCGTTTTTAATACACTGCCTCAAGGTGGCAGCCCGCAACCTAACAAAAAATCCCCTTCTGTAAACCCCTTTGGGAATTCAGCCTGCTCCAGCCAGTGCTTCGTCTGCCGTTTCTGCGGACGCTTCGCTCAGTCCTGGCATTCTGCTAGGACACGCTTTGCACCGCAACCACTCACGTCTCACACACGCTTCCGCGGATCACCTTTAATGGACTCCGTCCTCGTGCTGGACACAGCGCCTTGCGCTCAGTCCAGCACCCACCATGCAGCTGCGCGCATTGCGTAAAGCCTTGTCCTCGTCGCTATACTCCTGCGGGAACGCTTGACCCACTGCGCTTCCTCCAGCTGCTAGACGGTTAATGCGTTTCATTTCGCGGGAATTTCCATTCCCCTGAAATGGCACTCAAACCAATATGGAGGGCTATCGCATTGACTCTTCATGATTTCATGATTTCATGCTTCCATGAAAACAGTCTGCATTCTGTCCCAAAAGGGGGGATCTGGAAAAACCACCCTGGCAATCAACCTCGCGGTCGCTTCCCAGCTCAAAGGAAAGTCCGCGATGATCGCAGACATGGACTCTCAGCAATCTAGCTCGATGTGGCACACGGCACGCGCTGACGATTTCCCCTACGTCCAGGCGACCGATTCCAAAGGGCTCAAGCAGCTGCACGCAGCAGCCGAGGAACAAGGCTTCGACCACTTCTTCATCGATACCGCACCCACCTCCAACAAGGACTCATTGGAAGCCGTAGAAATTGCCGATGTCATTGCCGTCACCTGTAAGCCATCGATCATGGACCTGCGCGCCATCTCCAACACGATTGACCTCATCGAAATGGCCAAGCTCAAAGACAAATGCAAAGCCTTCATGGTGCTCTCGATGGTCGAGCACTACAGCACACGCGACCGCGAAGAATCGGAAGCGCTACTAAAAGAGCTAAAAATGAAAGTCTGCCCTCAATGGTTAGGCACCAGAGTTGCCTACAGACGCTCACTAATCGAAGGCGAGGGGGTCCAGGAATACGAGCCAAGAGGCAAAGCCGCAGAAGAAATCGCCGCTATTCACAAATTCATGAAAATATGATTTCATGAATTCATGAAAATGTGATTTACTCGTTTCCATGCCAAAGAAAAAGCCCTCAATCAACTTAGACAGCCTCAAGAGCGCGACCAAGAACGTCTCGCGCCCAGTCGACACGCTGAAGAGCGAAAAGGAATCGGAAGCAAAAGTCCCCATCCAAGTCTACTGCACCGAGGAACAAAAAAAGCAGCTCAAGGTAGCCTCAGCCCTCACCTGCCGCTCCATGACCTCCCTCCTAACCGAAGCCCTAGATAACGTGATCAAAAAACACGGATCTTGATTCTAGCAATGGTATGCTTAGAAATCCGGCATTCGAATTCCCGTTTTCCATAATGGAACAAACGAGGTGATGATCAGCCTTCCAATTTTCCATAATGGAATAAATCATACTGCGAATCGAACCTAACGTGTCGACGCTTCGCTTGGTTGGGACACTTATTGTCCCACCCTCTATCTATGCTCGACCTGAAGGCTAGCAGAATTACGTTTAGAAAAAATGACAAGCAACCAACAATTTGACGAACTAAAGAGAAGAATCTGGCAGATTGCCAATGACGTGCGCGGCACCGTGGACGGTTGGGATTTCAAGCAATATGTCCTGGGCGCACTCTTCTATCGATTCGTCAGTGAAAATTTCTCCCGCTACATTGAAGCCGGCGACGACAGCATCAACTACGCTGCGCTCGATGACTCTATCATCACCCCTGACATCAAGAGCGATGCCATCAAAACAAAGGGGTACTTCATTTACCCAAGCCAGCTTTTCGCCAATGTGGTCGCCTCCGCGAACCACAATGAAAACCTGAACACCGACCTCAAGGCGATCTTCGATGCCATCGAAGGATCAGCCATGGGCTTCGACTCCGAGGAAGACATCAAGGACCTCTTCGCAGACTTCGACACCACCAGCAACCGCCTTGGCCAGACGGTCAAGGATAAGAATGCGCGCCTCGCTGCCGTGCTCAAGGGCGTGGCTGAGCTCGACTTCGGCGACTTCGAGGACAATCAAATCGACCTCTTCGGTGATGCCTACGAATTCCTCATCTCCAACTACGCCGCCAATGCTGGGAAATCTGGTGGTGAATTCTTCACCCCACAGCAGGTTTCCAAGCTCATCGCGCAGCTTGCCATCCACGGCCAAGACAGCGTGAACAAGGTCTACGACCCTGCCGCTGGTTCTGGATCGCTCTTGCTTCAGGCGAAAAAGCACATCGAAGACCACCGCATCGAGGAAGGATTCTTCGGCCAGGAAATCAACCACACCACCTACAACCTGGCGCGCATGAACATGTTCCTGCACAACGTGAACTACGACAAGTTCAACATCCAGCTAGGAAACACCCTTACCGACCCGAAACTGCGCGATGATAAGCCCTTCGATGCCATCGTCTCGAACCCACCGTACTCTATCAAATGGAAGGGCTCCGATGACCCCACCTTGATCAATGACGAGCGCTTCGCTCCCGCAGGGGTGCTCGCTCCGAAGAGCAAGGCAGACTTCGCCTTCGTCATGCACTGCCTCAACTACCTTTCTCCCAAAGGTCGCGCGGCCTTGGTCTGCTTCCCTGGCATCTTCTACCGTGCCGGCGCTGAGAAGAAGATTCGCCAATACCTGGTCGACAACAACTACGTCGAATCCGTTATTTCACTCGCAGGTAACCTCTTCTTCGGCACCACCATCGCCGTCAATATCATGGTGCTCTCCAAAAAGAAAACCGACACCCGCGTCCAGTTCATCGACGCATCAGGCGAGAAATTCTTCAAAAAAGAAACCAACAACAACGTGATGACCGATGACCACATCGCATCCATCATCGCGCACTTTGACAGCAAAAAAGACGTCGAACACGTCGCCAAGTCGGTCCGCATGGAGGACGTCGCCGCGAACGACTACAACCTCTCCGTCAGCTCCTACGTCGAGGCCAAGGACACCCGCGAAGTCATCAACATCACCGAGCTCAACCACCAGCTCGAAACCACCGTCGCCAAAATCGATACACTCCGCAGCAGCATCGATTCCATCGTCGCAGAAATCGAAGGGAGCCAAGCATGATCGAAAGCAAGTTTCTAGAAAAGCTCCTCGATGGGGAAGAGGTGGAGTGGGTGCCGTTGGGTGAGATTGCCACGGTTAGAACAGGCCAGGCTGTAAATAAAAGAATGATAGCCGACAACCCTGGTGAATACGCGGTGATTAATAGTGGTAAAGAACCGCTTGGGTATATCGATCAATGGAATACGGAAAATGATCCTATTGGTATAACCTCAAGGGGAGCTGGTGTTGGATCGATCACATGGCAGGAGGGGAAATATTATCGAGGTAATTTAAACTATTCAGCCAGTATTAAAGAGGGATCAAATATAGAAATTAAGTACTTACTTCATCTACTACTCTATATGCAGTCTAGCATTCACACATTGTGCACCTTCGATGGAATTCCTGCTCTGAATGCAAGTAGTCTAAAACAACTCCAAATCCCCATCCCATCCCCCTCAAACCCGTCTAAGTCACTCGCCATTCAAGCGGAGATCGTGCGCATCCTCGACACCTTCACCGAGCTAACCACCGAGCTAACCAACGAGCTAGACGCCCGCAAAAAACAATACAACCACTACCGCGACCAGCTCCTCACCTTCGAAGTAGGAGATGTGGAGTGGAAGCACCTAGAAGACTTGTTAGTAGATAAGTTTTGGATAATGCCCGCTACGCCCAAGTTTAATGAAGATGAGGTAATACCTTATATAACCTCAAAGAATGTTGGAGGTGGTAATATTCATTTCGATAAAATAAAGTTTATTTCTCGAGATGATTATCGAAGATTGTCAAAAAATAGACCAATTCTAGCAGGTGACTTTCTAATCAGCATGATTGGTACAATAGGGGAGGTTGCTCGGGTAAAAAAATCTGACTTAGAATTTTATGGGCAAAATATGTATTTAGTACGTCTTGATGAGAGTTTGATGAATGGCAGTTATTTTTTGCACTTTTTTGATTCTCCTAAAATGAAAAGTCATTTTTGTTCGGTAAAAAACAATTCCGGTCAAGGGTACTTAAAGGCAAAGGATATTGAAAAATTGAGAATCCCCATCCCCTTCCCAAACGACACCGCCAAATCACTCGCCGAGCAAGCCCGCATCGTCGCCATTCTCGACAAGTTCGACACGCTCACCCACTCGATCAGCGAAGGTCTCCCGCGCGAAATCGAGCTGCGCCAGAAGCAATACGAATACTACCGCGACTTGCTCCTGAGCTTCCCGAAACCTGAACAGCAACAAAGCGCCTAAGCCATGAGCCAGACCTTGAAACCCATTGCCGAGACCAACAACTTCATCGTGCTCGATAGCTACGAGCGCTATGTAGAGAAAAACACCGGCCACCAGAGCGAAGACGCGCTCGAGCGTGAATTTGTCCAGGACTTGGTGAATCAAGGCTACGAATTTGCCAAGCACATCACCACGCCCGAGGCGATGCTCGCCAATGTGCGCGTGCAGTTGGAAGATCTCAACAAGGTGAAGTTCTCCAGCGAGGAATGGAGCCGCTTTGTCAGTCAATATCTCGACCCACCGAGCGAGAACAGCACCGATAAAGCACGCAAGATCCATGATGATTACATCAAAGACTTCGTCTTCGACGACGGTCACATCGAGAACATCAAGCTCATCGATAAAAAGCATGTGATCAACAATAAGCTGCAAGTCATCAAGCAGTTTGAGCAAACGGGAACCCATAAAAACCGCTATGACGTCACCATCCTGGTGAACGGCCTGCCAATGGTACAGGTGGAGCTCAAAAAGCGTGGAGTTGCGATCCGCGAGGCCTTCAACCAGGTCCACCGCTACAGCAAGGAAAGCTTCAACTCTGAGAACTCGCTCTACAAGTACCTGCAGCTCTTCGTCATCTCCAATGGCACCGACAGCCGCTACTTCGCAAACACGACCAAGCGCAACAAGAACACCTTCGACTTCACCATGAACTGGGCGAAGTCGGACAACTCACTGATCAAAGACCTGAAGGACTTCACGGCGACCTTCTTTCAGAAGAACACCGTGCTCGAAGTCCTCTTCAAGTACTCAGTCTTCGATGTCAGCGACACCTTGTTAGTCATGCGTCCCTACCAGATTGCAGCGACCGAGCGCATCCTCTGGAAAATCCGTGGTGCCTATGAAGGCAAGAACTGGGGGAAGACAGAAAGCGGCGGCTATATCTGGCACACCACGGGCTCAGGCAAGACCCTCACCAGCTTCAAGGCGGCGCAAATTGCCACCACCCTCGATTTCATCGATAAAGTATTCTTCGTCGTCGACCGTAAAGACCTCGATTACCAAACGATGAAAGAATACCAACGCTTTTCCCCCGATAGCGTCAATGGATCCGATAGCACCGCTGGGCTGAAACGTAACCTCGATAAAGAAGACGATAAAATCGTCGTTACCACCATCCAGAAGCTCAACAACCTCATGCGAGGCACTGAAAAGCTCTCGATCTACGACAAGCAAGTTGTCTTCATCTTCGATGAATGCCACCGCAGCCAGTTCGGAGAGGCGCAAAAGAACCTACAGAAGAAGTTCAAGAAATACTACCAATTCGGCTTCACTGGGACTCCTATTTTCCCAGAGAATGCTTCAGGTGCGGAAACCACCGGCAGCGTCTTCGGACGTCAGCTGCATTCCTACGTCATCACCGATGCCATCCGTGATGAAAAGGTGCTCAAGTTCAAGGTCGACTACAACGACGTGCGCCCGAAGTTTAAGGCCATCGAGTCGGAGAAAGATGAGAAAAAACTCAGTGCCGCAGAGAATAAGAAAGCCTTGCTGCACCCGGACCGCATCGGGGAAATCACCGAATACATTCTCCGGAATTTTAACATTAAAACCCACCGTGCCCACATCGGCGCAAAAGGGTTCAATGCCATGTTCGCCGTCAGCAGCGTCGCTGCTGCCAAGGCCTACTACGAGGCATTCAAAATCCAGCAGCAAGATCGCGAGCCATCGAAGCGCCTGAAGGTTGCTACGATCTTTTCCTTTGCCGCAAATGAGGCACAAGACGCCATCGGCGACATTCCAGAAGAAAGCTTCGAGGTGAGTGCCATGAATAGCAGCGCTAAAGAATTTCTCACCGCTGCCATCAATGACTACAATGCCATGTTCAAAGGCAATTTCGGCGTCGATAGCAAAGGGTTTCAGGATTACTACCGGGACCTCGCGCTGCGCGTGCAGAAACAGGAAGTCGACCTACTCATCGTCGTGGGCATGTTCCTAACTGGATTTGATGCACCGTCCTTGAACACGCTATTTGTCGACAAGAACCTGCGCTACCATGGTCTGCTCCAGGCCTATTCACGTACCAACCGTATCTACGATGCGACAAAGTCATTCGGCAACATCGTCACCTTCCGAGACCTCGAACAGAACACCATCGACACCATCACACTCTTCGGAGATGCGAACACGCGCAACATGGTGCTCGAGAAGAGCTACAAGGAATACATGGAAGGCTTCACCGACATCGCTACCGGGAGAGCCTCCCGGGGATATGTTGATGTGGTCGCCGAGCTCAAAGAAAAGTTCCCCGACCCGAGCGCCATTGAGAAAGAGGAAGACAAGAAAGCTTTCGCTAAGCTCTTCGGTGAATACTTGCGCGTGGAAAACGTGCTGAGTAACTACGACGAATTCACCAGCCTCAAAGAACTTCAAAAGGTCGATCTATCAGACGGCAATGCCCTCGAAGAATTCAAAGCGCAGCATTACCTCACCGACGACGACATCGAGGAAATGAAAAAAATCGATGTCCCATCAGAGCGTGAAATCCAAGACTATCGATCCACCTACAACGACACCCGTGAGTGGATTAATCGTGAGAGGGGAAACAACGACAACGATAAATCAACCATCGATTGGGATGATGTCGTCTTCGAGGTCGACTTGCTCAAGTCGCAAGAAATCAACCTCGACTACATCCTCGAACTCATCGTCGATAAAAAGAAGGCCAACACCACCAAAGAAGACCTCATCGAAGACGTCCGAAAAGCCATCCGCGCTAGCTTAGGAAGTCGCGCAAAAGAGAGCCTGGTCGTGGATTTCATCAATCAAACCGACCTCGATACCATGGGCGACAAAGCTTCCGTCATGGAAGACTTCTATGCCTACGCCCAGGAACAACAACGTATCGAAGCTGAGTCCATCATTGCCGATGAAAACCTCAATAGAGCAGAGGCTAGACGCTACATAAAGGCCTCCTTGAAGCGTGAGTATGCGTCCGAAAATGGCACCGCCCTAAATGCCACCTTGCCCAAAATGAGCCCACTCAACCCCCAGTACAAAACCAAGAAACAAACCGTATTTCAGAAGATTTCAGACTTCGTCGAAAAATTCAAAAACATCGGTGGAAGTATCTGATAAATAGAAATCATGATTTCATGAAATCATGAATCACGTGAGAGATATAATCGATAGTTTTACACCTGTAAAACTATTACGTAATAGTCTTAAGCCACTGTCTTATGCTTCACCCCTTGCTCGCGCTCGATTTTCTTGCGTTGGCGGTAGAGCTTTTGACGGCATTTATTGGAGCATGTGCCGGCTACTTTACGCTTCTCGGTGAGGTCAGCCCCGCAGACGAGGCAGCAGGAATTAGCCATGTACATGATGGGGGAATTCTTAAAAAGTCCCATTTGTTGTGCCTGAGCCATGGGTCACAGTCTGCACCATCTCGACCACAACGTCAATTCCATCCGTACCAACCGACTCGACACGGATGCCCGTCACTTTCCCATCGATAGGGCACCGCGCCCATTCTTGCGCAGCCAAGGCTTGCAGCCGCTCCTGGGCTCCGCGCTCAGCCGCGTCGAGGTTGATCTTCAACTTCTTAAACTCCAACCTCTGCTCGTGGAGAGCCCTCAGCGTCTCGCTCTCCTGCTCCTCGAGCGCAGCCAGCGCACGCTTGCTCTCCGCATGTTCGCGTTGGGTCTTCGCTCCCTGCTCAACCAACCACCGCACCTTCTCAACCTCCGACTTCGCATCCTCGATCGCTGACCGCTGAACCTTCAGTCTAGCAGCCGCAGTCTCTTCGTTTTTTT
>NZ_JBHUJB010000073.1:0-154660 GCF_042683245.1 Rubritalea tangerina | reverse complement strand
AAGCCTATCCGACTTTTCCTGACTACTTTAAAACACCGAAAAACCGCTTAAGTCCGTGCCATTCCTCACAGACTTGAAATCCGAACTCACTATCATCCTAGTCTCCCATTCTATCGGCCAAGTCGAGCGCATCGCTGACTTCAGCGCCCTCATGCTCGATGGTAAAATTATCGAAAAAGGAACTCCCCAACACCTCCTATCAGGAGAACACCACCACTGGACCGAACAATTCGCAAAAGGACAACTCACCTCAATGGAGGCTCGTCCCAACAACGAAATCTAACTATATCCCATTTAGCTTAAGCCATCCACCGAGCCCAGCAACTTGACTACAATGATAGCTACTCTTGAACCACTCAGCCAAATCACTGGAATCCTCGGAGCTCTGAGCCTTGTAGCACTTGCTATTGCCATCTCCTATTGGCAGAAAATTAACTTGGAGGCCAGTATGACAGTGGCAGTCGTACGTGCCTTCGTCCAGCTCATCGCTATCGGTTACGCCCTCCAACTAATCTTCGACAGCTCGAATCCCTGGTGGATAGCCATCATCATCACCATCATGCTCAGTGTTGCGGCACTCACCTCTGGAAAACGCGCCGCTAAAATCCCGCATGCGCGCCGAATCGCATTCTACTCTATCAGCATAAGCCTTGTACTGACTCTCGGCACATTGCTCCTACTGAATGTTTTCGAGCCCACCCCCAGAAGCCTTATTCCGATTGCAGGCATGATCATAGGCAATGCCATGACCTCTACCAGCCTCTCGATGATGCGCCTCAGAGATGACCTCCGCCAATCCAAAGACCAAATCGAAACAGCCCTCGCGCTGGGTGCCCCCAGCCGTACCGCCGCACAAACCACCCTGCGCACCGCACTCAGCACTGGCATGACTCCCATGATTGATAGTACAAAAACCGTGGGCCTCATCGCATTGCCTGGCGCCATGACCGGTATGATCCTAGCTGGCAGCCCGCCCATCGAAGCCGTACAACTTCAGCTCATCGTCATGTTCATGCTCGTCGGCGCCACTGCCTTCGCATCCATCTGCGCCACCTTCCTTACTTACCGCCAGTTCTTTACCCAAGCACATCAACTTAAAATCTGACTCCCCCTACGATTTGTCAGAAACCACACCCGTGTCCCCCCCCTCGATTTGCTTAGTGCCCGTGTCGGGAGTCGAACGAAAACCTGGCACCACTTTGCGCATCAATTTCTTCAAGCCACCCTCCGCAGCAACATATTCATCTTCCGCCTCCCGCATTGCTTTCTCCCATGCCGGAGCAAACCCTGGTGCCTGCTCTCGCATCACACTCACAGCGGTTTCCATCACCTCAAGACGGCGTTGCTCCACTTTTCCAGGCTTTTGCTGAATCGCACTTAAATTGACCCGCAGTGTCTCATTCTGCTCCTTGAGATCATCGAGCTGATTCTGCAGCAGCTCGTTGCCTTTGGCATTAATCTTCAACTGAGTATTCAAGTGCCCTTGTAACTCAGAGTTCTCCTCTTTCACTCGCTCCAGCTCAGTCTTCAGAAACTTCTTATCCTTCCCCGCTGAACGCCATACAAAAATCACCAATCCTAAGCCAATAAGCAGCCCCCAGGTGAAGGGAGCTGATAGAACTTCTAGCACAATATCCATTTCTCATACCCTAAATCATATTTCTTCACTGAAAAGAGATAATTCTACCCAAAGTTTCCCGTTTCCCTCACATGCCCAGCCCAAAAATCGCCCAATAATCTCAGAATCGTGAGTTGCATTCGCTACACAAATCACTACCTTCACAAAAAATTTCTATACAACACCTACCATGAGCGACACACAACAAATCTGGCTCGATGGCAACATCGTTAACAAAGATGAGGCTAAACTTTCTGTTTTCGACCACGGCCTCCTCTACGGCGACGGCATTTTCGAAGGCATCCGATTCTACAGCGGCCGCGTCTTCCGCCTCGAAGAACACATCGAACGACTCATCCTCTCTGCGAAAGCAATCCACCTTGAACTCCCATGGAGCCTCGAAGAAATTTGCCAAGCCACCGTTGATACCATCAAGGCCAATGGCCTCACAGATGGCTACATTCGCCTCGTCATCACCCGCGGAGAAGGCGGCCTTGGGCTGAACCCTTACCTCTGCCCGAAACCCTCCATGTTCATCATCGCAGCTGCCATCCAGCTCTATCCCGAGGAGAATTACCTCAATGGCCTCGAGCTCATCACATGCGCAACCCGCCGCCCAACTCCTGCCTCGCTGAGCCCACAGGTAAAATCACTCAACTACCTCAACAATGTCATGGCGAAAATTGAGTGCATCCAGGCGGGCGTGATGGAAGGCATCATGCTCAATGAACAAGGATATGTAGCTGAGTGCACAGGGGACAACATCTTCGTCATCAAAAATGGTAAGCTCTTCACCCCTCCTGTATCCGATGGATCGCTCGACGGGATCACGCGCCAAGTTATCTTTGAGCTGTGCGAAAAAGCCCAACTCGAATTGCGTGAAAAATCCATGACCCGCTATGACCTCTACACCGCCGATGAAATCTTCCTTACCGGTACAGCTGCTGAAGTCATCCCCGTCGTGAAATACGACCAACGCGAAATCGGCGACGGCAAACCTGGCCCAATCAGCAAAAAACTCATCACCGACTTCCGCGAACTCGCCAATAGTGAAGGCACACCTTGTACCTAAACGAAGGCACATTCTTAAACTAAGTCTCCTTTTCTCCATCGGCCATCGGGATCTCACACCTCCCCGTGGCCGATTTTTTTTCAGCATTACCGGTATCCCAATTGATCCATGCTTGGCTCAAGTATGCCCATCACTGGCCCCAATGCCTCCTTGTAGCACTTCCAGCGATCAAGCGACTTTTGATAGATCGCTTGCTGGACTGCAGCATAGCTAGGAGAGTTAAAACCACGCTCCTGCGCGTGCTCCCGGTAATCCACTTCGCTTCCATCGACACCGAGCCAGTTGAAAATCCTGGCTGACTCCGCTCGATAATCCTCCACCGTACTCTCGTAACGTGTCTCCATCCACAGCTCAGGTGCAAGCCGCTCTCTAACGAATATCCACCTCTCAAGCTCTTCTGCCACCCACCGAGCAGTCGCTTCCAATGAACTAAATTGCACACTCACCGAGTTCAGCGGCAACCACTGGAAATAACAACTAAGCACCACATCGCGCGGGTCACGCAGCGCATACAAAACCTTCTGATTAGGACATAACTCAAAGAGCACCGGCAGCATTCCCGTAAGAGATGGATTCTTATCTATCATTGTGCGCTTACCAACCTTCTGCCCCATCCCTTCCTCCATAGCCCTGCGGTATTGCTTCACTGCCCGCCTCTTCTGAGATGAAGACAAGGCAACCATATCTGAAATACCAAAGTAACCAGTCTCATCACGCACCCTGCCGAGTAAGGATGGAAAAATAAGATTGGGAAATACCAGTAGCTCATCAGCGCTTATTACCCCACTATGCGCATCAAGTACCTTTTCTATCAATGTCGTTCCTGAACGTGGACACCCAGTCAGCATAACTGTCTGAGGCTCGCTCTCTACCCTCTCACTGTAACTCCAATCGGTCTCTTCTAAAGTGCGCATGAACTTCTGCATGCAGTCTCTCTCCTCAGATGCTCGCTCCCGTGCCCCCCCCCAACCATCAACGCCCTTCCAATGGTTTTTCCCCTCCTGTAAAACCTGAAAAGCCTCTGCATACTCTCCCCTCTCATCTAACTGCTTTGCCAAGGCACTAGCGGCTTGAGCCCGCATGAAAGGCCCCTGCTCTTCCCTCATCAGTTTTCTGAATATCTTCTCAGACGATTCAAACTCCCCCATGCGTAACAACACCTGACCCCGTAACAATGCGGCCTCAGCACTTCCTCTCCCCCCATGTAAGTAACATTCCAACGCGTGCAAACTCTTCTCTAACTCGCCAGATTGCTCATACAAAACACCCAGTTCTAAATACACATCCCCCGCCCCTCCCGCTAGCTCTGCAGCATTCTCTAAACACTCCATAGCTTCAGCTTTACGATGAATCATGCGATAACTCTGCCCCGCCAGCATCAACACCCTTGGGTCCCCCTTGCCTAAAAATAACATCCGCTTGATCCATTGAAGTGCCTTCTTCACCTCATACCTCTGACCAAACGCCCTAGCAGCATCAGCCAATGCTAGAATGTTATTCGGCATCAACCTCGCGACCTCTTCAAATGCCCTCAAACTCCCAGCATAGTCCCCACTCGCATACAACGCTCGTGCACGTTGTAGCTCTCTACCATCTCTAAAACTATATGACTCACCCATCAAATACGATTGGTTTGTGCCACCCCATAGCCATCGGCTGCAAAGTGACACACCCAATACATCTTCCTATCTGCGGCGACGCAATATCATCGCGACACCTCCTAAACCTAACAACAGCGTAGAGCTAGGCTCAGGCACAGCCACAGATGTGCTAACAGAAAAACTCAGATTATCGGCATAAGCATCATTACCTCCTGATGTTCCATAGGTAATCTGAAAACTCTGTGTCCCTGTCGCTAACTGACCACTCGCTGTGTAGTTCGACCAGTTCTTGTTATTCCATGCCCCAGCAGGAGTCGTGCTCGTTCCCTCGACATTACCATCTGCTAACAAGACTGTCCCCAGTGAATTAGTCGCACCCGTATCAGAAAAGAATTCTACACTGATCTGAGTCACCTCCGCATTGCCTGTATAAGAAGCTAACCATCCAGAGAAATCATAGTTCGCATTCCCAAGTGCCGCAGCCGCAATCTCTCCTGCTTCTAATACCACAGTTGTAGATACCACTGGCGCCGCATTCGTCGTCGCCCCAGCTCCTCCAATCAAATTTCCGTACTTCGTCAGCCCGTCAGTCACACTGCTATGTGCATCTCCTGAGAAATTGTCACTGCTGTTATAGGTCCCCCATGAAGATTGCCATTTTGAACTATCACCCTCAAAATCTTCCGTAAAGAGTGTCGCAGCATTCGCTGCTCCTGCGAACATCAGCCCCCCAGCTAGGATCATGCCAGCTGTACTTGGTCTTTTGCTTTTTTTCATAAGTAGTTGATTCGTGTTTCATACCCAATCTCCACCATCCTTGGCTTGCATCAGGTATCTAAACATAAGTTTGATTCCATCCCACTGTGAATGGCATCATTGAAAGATCACCTTGCAAAAGCGCCAAACAACCACTCAAAATCCACGAACGAAATAGCATTTTCCACCCTAAACCCTCGCACAAACACACCCCAAACAAGACCCAAAACCCTAAACCACAACCACATACAAACCCCTCCTTCTATCTACCAAACTGTTGACAGCCCAAATACGCTGCCTCAAATACCTCACATTTGCCATCCAATCTCGCAATATGAACACAAGACCACTCCGTATCGGTATCCGTAGCCCCCGCTGGGCCACCCAGAATGACCAAATGATCAATGGCATTGTGCACTTCCTGCGTGAACACCAACTCAGCTGGATCATTGATGCCGATATCGATACAGGTAACGAACTCCCGCCTAACCGTATCGACGCCAGCTGGTCAGGAGACGGTTTGATTGTTTTCCGTTGTGACGCCCGCGAAGCCGCCGCCTGGAAACAAAATGGAATCTCAGTCGTCAATATCAGCTCCGAAACACGAATCGATGGCATTCCTAACATCTTGCCAGACAACTACCAAATGGGACGTCTCGCTGCTGACTACCTCCTGAGCTTGGGACTCAGACGCTTCGCATACGCTGGAGAAAAAGCCAGACGCTATTCCGAACTCCGCGCAGCAGGATTTATCGATACCCTCCAGCACCATGGACTCGAATGCATAGAAATTGACTTGGAGATCTCCAGCATGCTCAAATCCGAAAAGTGGACTCGCCTCCACCATGAACTCACCACCGCACTGAGTGAGCTCCCCCACCCAGTCGGCGTGCTCGCACGCGACGATATCGTTGCCATGAATGTCCTTCGTTCAGCACGAGCACTCGGCATCAAAGTTCCAGACGACCTCGCCCTCATTGGCATCAACGACTCTAGACCCTATTGTCTCATCGCACACCCCCAACTCTCCAGCGTCAAACACCCGGGAGAACTCATCGGATACCACGCAGCAAAAGCCTTACACGCCCTCCTCAACGGCAATACCGTACCACCTGACCAACTTATCCCATCCCCTGGGATTGTCGAACGTGAGTCCACTAACATCATTGCCATCCAAGACCCACTCGTCTCAAGAGCTCTCAGCCATATCAGAGCATACGCCAAATCTGGCCCTATCAATGTCAAAGACCTCAGTAGAGAACTTGGTGTCTCTAACACTACTTTGCGGTCTCGATTCAAACAATGCATCGGCCACACCCCAAAAGAAGAAATCGACTCCATCCGCCACCAAGAAATCAAGAACCTCCTCCAAGAGACTTCTCTCAATATCCAGGAAATTGCCTACCAATTAGGCTTCGCTACCCCAGAAGAATTAAGCCGATTCTTTGCTAGAAAAGAAGGCGTTCCTCCAAGCCAATTTAAACAAAACGCCCACAGGCACATCTGATCTATCTCTTCCCAACTCTCTCTGTCTGTCACACCAATTTGTAATGACTCTGCTCATTTTTTGACATCAACTCATTTGTCGCTACTAGTACCCGATGGCAATGCTCAATGACTCATACCAACTCTCCGATCTCACCCTCAAAAATCGAATCATCATGGCCCCTCTCACTCGCCTGAGAGCCGGCGATGGAAATGCCCCCACTCCCCTCAATGCCCAGTATTATGGACAACGAGCTAGCTTCGGCCTCATCATTAGCGAAGCAACACCAGTCATGCCAGAAGGCCATGGCTACCCACAAACCCCAGGTATCTACACCCCCAAACAAATTGCTGCTTGGAAAACCGTCACCCAAGCTGTCCACAATAAAAATGGCCGCATCTTTTGCCAACTCTGGCATTGCGGTAGAATCTCACACAACGCCTACCAACCAAACAACCAGACCCCACCAGCCCCCTCTCCAGTCAATCCTCATATCAAAGTCATGCACCCAAATGATTGGCACGAAATGGACTCTAACACACCCCATGCTATGACTCAGGATGAGATCCACACTACTATCAAAGCCTTCAAACAGGCCGTTGAAAATGCCAAAGAAGCGGGATTCGATGGTGTGGAAATTCACGGCGCCAATGGCTACCTCATCAACCAATTCCTCATCCAAGGTGTCAACACTCGCCAAGACCAATATGGAGGCTCTATAGAAAATCGAGCACGCTTCCTCTTTGAAGTTCTTGATGCCACTGTCCCCCTCTGGCCTGGCCGTGTCGGACTCCGACTCTCCCCACCCACTGATTACAAAGAGATCGAATCTAACAATCTAGATGACAGAGCTCAACTCTTCTCCCATGTCATAAAAAAACTTAACGACTACCAACTCGCCTACCTCCATCTCGTCGAACCCCGTATGTATGAAGATCACGACCCTAACACATACTCACTCCCCCTCTCATCCCAGGACTTCCGTCCACTCTACAACGGCACACTCATCTCTGCCGGTGGACACACGAAAGAAAGCGCTGAAACCTTAATTAACTCAGGACAAGCCGACCTCATCGCCTTTGGTCGCGATGCCATTGCAAACCCCGACCTGCCTGAGCGCCTCGCTAAATCCGCCCCACTCAATGCCTACAACCGAGATACTTTCTACGGGGGTGATGCCACCGGCTATACCGACTACCCATCTCTCAAATAGATTTCTAATCACTCCTGACTCATTCACCTCAAAAAAGCCTCGCCCCCCTCTCGGGAGTGAGGCTTTTTCTTCCTGGTACAATAACACGCATGGAAGGCGTGGGACTTTGTGGGCTCGCTATAAAAGTGTGCTCGTAGAGAATGGCAATGCGGCGCGTACGATGGCAGCCTACATCGAACTCAACCCAGTGCGGGCGAGTATGGTTGAGAATCCAAAAGCATACCGTTGGTGTGGTTATGCGGTGGCAGGTGGTCAACTAGCGTGCAATGGGGTGTAGAGAGTACTTTCTGATCTGGATAGCGACACATCCGCAGATGGCTGGAGTGGAGCCAACGATATCACAAAATACGATTGGCGCTCCGTAGCGCAGAGGTATCGCCTTATCCTCTTTGAAGACGGAGCGAGTTATGATGAAAGAGCTGAGATGGCAGACCAATTGCGCAAAGGGTTGAGTGAAGCGCAGTGGGAGAGAGAACAGGAGCGCGAGGGCAGGTTGAGTATCGCTGAGATTGCGCGCTGCCAGTCGCGGTACTTCGTTGAGGGAGCAGTCTTGGGGAGTCGCGAGTGGGTGGATGAAGTGATTGAGGGAATCAAAGGCGACTTCTTAAGTGAGAGTCGCAAAACGCTTTCGAGTAAAATGCGAGGGGCGCTTGATGGCTGCGGTTTATGGTCGATGAGGAAGTTAGAGTGAACTATCGCTGGGGGAATCGATGCGGTGTGCTTAGTTAGGATTGTCTATCAATCCAGACTTAGGTATGTACTTGGCTAATACTGTTCTGTGTTTTTATTGGTAAATCTGGAGAGAGGGTGTCCTGATTTACCAATTTTAGGTGAGAAGGGGGTGGTGTAGATTGGGCGTCTGGAAAACTGGGTAGATTTTCGATGATTTTTTTTGCTAGCTACAGAAATTCTCTGTCTCATAATCCAAAAAGTTATGAATACAAGTAAATGGTTATTAAGTATCATACTTTGCCTTGTGAGTAGTACGGGCATCTGTGAGGAGTGGACTATTCGAGGCTACGTTGATCGAAGTGGAGTTGGCTATGAATATAAAGCCGATGTGCTGAAATTAAAGTCTCTTAAGGCTTGGCAAAAAGGAACACCACCTCCTTTCGATCTGTCAAATCTCATTAAGAAAGTTGATGCGTATATAATACAGAAATATGGAGATGTGGACTATATCTATGAAGAGATTGAGCTAAATTATCGTAAGTATAAGTCAGGCAAAGATATCGGGTTTTACTGGCTGATTACTTTTGATTTACACGATACTAAGCGAAAGATGGAGCTATTGCCTGTAGCTATGCTTGTCGATGGTAGTATTATTGAACCGCAGAAGCTACCAATACCAGATAACAACACGCTCTAATACTTCAACATTTCTTGCCGGTACCCACATACCGGTAGACACCCCACCAAAATCCATCACATCTCCTTTTTCTATCTCGAAAAAAGTCAGCATGGCATTATAGTGACTGATACATCTCTAATGCCATGAACATCCAACTCATTCGTAACGCCACACTGCGGATCAAATACGCAGGAAAAACCATTCTACTCGATCCCTTCTTTGCGCCTAAAGGAAGCCTACCCGCATTCGCTGGCATTGCACCAAACCCAACCGTGGATCTTCCACATCCAGTCGCCGACATTATCGACTCAGTAGACCTAGTCCTTATCACACATCTACACCCCGACCATTTTGATGAATCGGCCCAGGAGGCCCTCCCGAAACATATCCCCATTATCTGCCACGCTGTGGATAGACCAAATATAGAAGACAAAGGGTTTCATAACATCGACACCATCGGCTCTGGCATAACTTGGGAAGGCATCGATATCTCACCAACTCCAGCTCAACACGGTTCAGGTGAATGGCTCGCCCGTATGGGGCATGTCACTGGATACTTCCTCAAGAAAGCAAACTCCCCATCGCTTTACCTCGCATCCGACACCATCCTTACAGACGATGTCCTAGGAGTCCTCTCTAGCAAACACCCAGATGTCATCGTCACAAACTCTGGTGGTGCCCACTTTCCTGATGCTCCCCCTATTATTATGGATGCAGAAGAAACCATCACCCTTTGCAAAGCCGCCCCTGAGGCAAAAGTCGTTGCGACCCACCTCGAGTCTCTAGACCACTGCCCAGTCACCAGAGAAGCCCTGCGAGAAGCCGCAGCCGCCGCCGCGATATCCGATAAACACTTATATATCCCTAGCGATGGAGAAACTCTCACCTTTTAGCCACACATCACTAACGCCTAAAAAAACCAAACAACCCCTTCTTTCTCTTTACCACACTGGGTCGACTAACATCTAGCAACTCACTCACCCCCACCTTGTCGAACCCATCAAATAATGATTCAGCTCCCATCTTTAACTTCTGTTCCATCTCATCTGAATACATCGGAATGAGCGCGTGAAAATGCACGACCTTCTCAGAACTGAGCTCCATCTCATAAAACGCTTCCGACGCCAAGATCGGAGGCATAAGCATCACGCCATTAAACTCAGTGTTCGGCGCATAAGCTTCCGCTGGATCCCCATTTGGCACCGTATGCATCGCCCATAGCCAAGTCTGGTATTCATGAGGAAAACGAGCAAGTTGCTTTAGCAAACGAATGGGCCAATAATTCCCCTCATCCTTGAGGTCATCCTCTCCTAACTTCCAGTCAGCAGGCAAACAAATCATCAGCTCAGAGTAAGCTAGGTCCTCATAACCCTCTGGTGCCTTCATGGGAAGATCACTCATCCCTGATGTCACTAATGTGTAAAAATTACGCTCAGCAGTCGGCGCTACAATATGCACATCCAGATGCACTAAATCAGAAATGATCTCATGGTACACAGATGCCACAGCCCCAATGTGCTGCTCCACATGAGCACTCACTCTATCAATGGTTTGCTCATAACCACTTGCTACCTCAAAGGGTACTTCGCGCTCCTCATAACGATAAATGGGCGCTCCCGACTCAGATCTCTCACCTTGTTGCATAACGATAAATAATAATTGAATCTAACTAAGCATAGCTAGCCCCAATAACACCAGCAGATTCTCCCCTACCCAGGTGATGTCAGCGATACAATAGACATCATTGCGAGAGATGATTCTTCATCTAACTTTTCTTCCTGATCACACTGTGAAGCAATTTGTCTGCATTGCCTAACAAGAGCCATTTCCTCACCCAGAAATCAAACAATGATGTTGAGAACTTAACTGCCCCCACACGAGCTCTATAGCTCACTCTCAATCGGAATCCACCTCGTGATCGCATCTATGATTCTCTGCCACTCGTTGCGCGCTGGCTGGCGAGTCAGAACACACTCCCCCCGCCATTGAATACGCCCACGATCAGTCTGCTCTAGCTTCCAGGCATTCGCAGGGAGAGTCATTGCCTCAACAATCTCTAACATCTGCTTTGTAAGCTCCTCGGATTCTATGAACATCCCTTCCTCGGTGTTGATATCCATCGCCCGTGGATCCATGTTCAATGACCCAATAAAGCAAACCCGCCGGTCAATAATAACCGCCTTCATGTGCATACCTATGAAACTCGCTCTCACAGGCTCTACGTCGCAGAGAGCACGCTGCCCCGCATCGGGTTGGAAATGATACTCATATAAAGAACAACCCGCATCCAATATTGCCTTCCGATACTTCCGGTAATGACTGTGTGCTGGCGTGTGGTTGTTCGCCCCCAATGAGGGCACCACAATATTTACTTTCACCCCTCTCTCTATCAACTTATCCACCCCATCAAATCGATTCGCATAAGGAATAAAGTACGGTGAAATGATCGTAATCTCCGATTGCGCATTGGCCAGAGCCTCGGTCACATAATCGACCACTATCCTTTCCCTGCCATAGGGGTCGTCACCCACAAAATGAGCCTGCCCCGAAACCATCTCATTTCTCAGAATTTTAAGCTCATCTCCCCAATCACGCACTCGAATCGGATAGGACTTTAAGAGCCCATCTTCATGACGAACGATCACCTTACGCATCCTCTTCAAACTCGATGGCACATCATATGACTCTGCCTCATCGCTAAGATATTTGGCCGGATAAGCATAGGCGCTATTCCAAAAAAGGTCGAATTCTTCGCGTACCTCACTGAGTACCGGACCTGTCGTCAAGACATCGAGATCCCTAAAGTTGTACTTCTTTGATAAACCAAAATACTTCCCACCTAAGTTCCTCCCGCCATTGATAGCAAATACCCCATCCGCGATGAATGTCTTGTTATGCATGCGCCGATTCATCTTCTTATAATTAGTCAGAAAATACATCGCCCGACTAACACTACCGCCTCGAACTCTACTCGGATTGTACAAACGCATTGAGAGGTTCGGATGCGCATCAATCGCCGCCATCGCCTGCTCATCACTCTCAAACCATATGTCATCCACTAACAAACGCACACGCACCCCTCTATCCGCAGCCCTCAACACCCGATCAAAGAGCAAAGCCCCCGCATCATCACTCTCCCACATAAAGGTCTGAATATCCAACGAACTCCTCGCCGAATCTATCAATGCAAGACGCCATTTCAATGCCTCCTCCGCATTATTCAACAACATGAAATGCGAATCCGCTCCACCTCTTACCACCTCTTGTGAAGCTTGTACAAGTGGGCCAGAATGAGGAACAGGACGAGCCCTCTCCACCACCTCATGTTCAATAATAGGTATGGTGGTGCAGCTCGTAAGTGCACAAAATAAAACAAATGCTATGAGTCGGCGTGGCATCACCCTCAAACTACCTTTTATCAAGCAGCTGAGAAGTGCATTTTTCAAACTCCCTCACCACGCCAACGAATCACCACTTATACCATACTTACAAATGACCAGCAGCCTCATTTGAAAACCAAAGCGGCATTACTACAATACCTAAAAATTGAGTTCCCTAACCATCAACCAGCTTCCCTGAGGTCGGATCACTTTGATGCGAACGGCACGCACAGCCTTCTTTGGCCGCCCTTTCGCCACACCACCTGTAAAGTCACTGACCTTTTCAAACTTCTCTCCATCGTAACTCACTTCCAAAATACCTCCCTCCAAAATATCACTACCATTCGCACGTCCAGTGAGTACTTCCACCTCCTTGATTACCTTTGGCTCGCTCGCCCACACCGTAAGATGCTGCCCCGGCTTCACTCCCCCTTGAGAATGAAAATAGCTCTCCGCATCACTATCTAGTAAATTACCGGCAACATGCTTACCTGCTGCCTTCATGTCGGTCTCTACACTCAACAATGCCTGAGGCTGCATCGAACGACTAAAGTAAATATCGTCCTTTCCAACAGGGACATAATCCCCAACCTCTGAACGCATCTCCAAACGCAATCGCTCCGCGCCTGCATCCTCCCGAAATAACACAGTCAACGGATGGTAGCCACGCCCCAAAAACGCGCCACCCACACTTCCTTGCTCAGCTACCTTCCTCCCATTGAGATACAACACCGCAGCATCATCAGCATGCAAACGGAAATGATAACTCCCATCCTGCAACACCTTCAAGTAACCATCGTATGCGACAATAAAATGGTCCTTGCCCTTCATTTCCTCAGGAATCGTTAATCCCTTCAGGTGACCACGCTTCACAGGCTCCTGCTTAAATACCTCTCCAAAATCATTGCCACTTTTCTCAAACACTCGATACGCCAAGCCCGGCTTAGCTCCAGTCACACGCTGCCCCTTTTTGGCTTCTTGCTTCTCAGCTACTACAGAAGTCCGATAACTCTCCCGAGCATTATCTAACACAACGATGGCTTTCACTTCAGCACTCTCACTCAGCTTAATTCCAGGCTCCCGATAGGTATTTGACGCAGCTGATGGCTCACTTCCATCAGTCGTATAATAGATCGTTCCAGAGGAGTTGGGATTCGTAAATTGAACAAGCCCCGTCTCCACAAAACTCACCGCCTTTCGCACAGGTAGGGGAGCCGCAACTCGATACTGAATCGCATGCTTATCCATGTACCCCTGGTGGGCATCCAAACGGCTCTGGAATTTATCCCAGTCCTTTTTTTGCTTTGGTGACCAGAGAGCCTCAGACAAAGCCACTGCACGTGGATACGTGATGTACTCCACATGCTGAGGTAAGGGGATGAACTCCGTCCAAACACACCCTTGCCCACCTAACACTAATGCCTTCTCTGCATCACTCAATCCCTCATCGATTGGGTCAAACTTATACACCTTCTCCATCACAGTCCGATACCCACCGTGCCCTGGAGCATTCGAACCAATGTCTTCCTGATAATTGAAATACGTCTGCATCGATGGCGTCACCACGGTCTTATGCCCCAACTTCGGCGCCTTGATCCAGCCACCATTGTCGCGCCATGCCATCACCACAGTGTCCTTGCCGACTTTAGCATCTAACACTTCACACCAAGCTACCGCTTCCTTCTTCTCTCCAGCCAAATGCTTTTGTAAATGCTCCACAAGCCACTTGTGCAACACATGCGGATCATCCGTCCCTAATTCCTTCATCTTTGCCTGGCAATCAGCATTGCGCATCCACGCCCCCCCGAGCCCCACCTCATCACATCCAATGTGAACATAACTAAAGGGAAACAACTCAGCCACCTCAGAAAACAATTCTTCAAGGAACTTCACCGTCGCAGGATTGCCTATATTCAACACGTCACTACCCGGATGCGTCCCATACTCCGGATAAGACAACACAATAGCCTTAGAGTGCCCAGGCACATCAATCTCTGGTAAAATCTCAATGTGGCGCGCCTTTGCATAGGCTATAATCTCCTTCACTTCCTCGCGCGTATAAAACCCTCCATACGGCTTCCCATCATCCACGTTCAAGCCCTTCGCCTGATTACCAGCCCTCCCCACTCGTGACCGATACGCCCCTACCTCAGTCAGCTTCGGAAACTTCTTACTCTCTAATCGCCAACCATCATCATCAGACAAATGCCAGTGAAACACATTGTACTTATACAATGCCATTAAATCCAAGTAACGCTTGATAAATACAACATCGAAAAAATGCCGCGACACATCCAAATGTAATCCCCGCCAGCCATAGCGTGGCGCATCCACAATCTCAACCGCAGCCACCTCATCACCATCCACAAGCTGAAGCAAACTCTGAACCCCATAAAAAATTCCAGCGTGACTATTCGCTTCGAGCTCAATCACCCCCTCAGATACCTTCAAGCGGTACGCCTCATGCCCACCCTCAACCTTACCAATTTTGAATAGTATGACCTTGTCCCAGAACTTACCAAGCGCTTCTCAGTGACCTTCTCAATCAATCCTGTCAATACCTCCAACTGCTCCGCAGGCATTGAGGTCGCATCTTTCAATACAACCGGTGCAGCAAATGAAAAACCAGTTCCCTCTAACTTTTTTAACGCCACGGGTTGTGGTATCACATCGACAACCTCAGCCTGTAACGCGAATGGTATCGCCAAACACGCCGCTACTATCATTCCAAATCTTCTGCTCATAAGTGGGTATGTGTTCACAAAACAAGGAGAGCATCATCCCCCCCCAAGTTTCTGTACCTATTCACGGCCCTCTGCTCCCAAATCTTAGCCCCTAATTGTCAGGAAACTTATCAAAACATGACACAGAAACATAAATCCAAGAATCAGCAACCTAACCCAAATACTACCACCAGAACCCTACAGTTCAAAAAAATTACCCCCCAAAAAAAATAAGCGCTACTCACCTCTAATCGGGACACCGGAAAAATAGCGTATGTTGGGGCGTGGTGTACCTTTGCTATCAAAAATAACAACATAGTTGCGACGATCTGGAGTATGATACCACCGGGTGCTCAGTAATTTCTCCCATCCCTTCGCCTCCTGATCGAAGTATTCTCCATAGATACGTCGACCAGTTAAAGCTGGATCACCCTTATCAACAGGAACCACTACTCTCACTCTCTTTGGAGCCACCTCAAACTTGCGTATCCATTTGTCATTCTTTGATTTACCATACAACGCCCGCACCCGCTTACTTGAAGCATTTATTACCATACGCGCTCCCACCGGAACTTCATCTAATGAAACGTCAAATGCCTGTGCTTGATAGGTGCCATTCGCCGAGTTTGCTGGAAATAAAAATACCAAAACATGTGCACTCCCCTTTGGTAGTACACACTTTGCTACTGATTGATATTCCTCACCACGAAGAGTTCCCAACTCCAAATTGATAGAACCTGAATATTCAGTTGGGTAATCTAAAGCGCCATAGGATACTAAAACTGACTGCTCTTTGATCTTATCAACCGCCTGATCTGCCTCACGCCAGTATAATTGATCAATTCCAGCACCACCCTCAAACATCACCACACTGAGCCCAGTCTTTACGCGCACCTCCGCATACCCGTTGGCCACTAAGGTCACAATTGCTAAAACTACTAAAATACAACGCATAGCCATCTATACTTCATTTGGGTTAAGATACTTGAAAGATATAATTTTGAGCTTCCTCCCATACTGGTCATTTTTTGATGACTTGAGAGAAGACAGAGTCCCATCTGGGTTGAGCATGCTAACTGTAGCTGAGTCGCCTCCTGATGCCTCATCCACAACGTATTCAGGAAATCTCCTAACAACGGCTTCACACCATGACTGAGCCATCACTTTACCCGCAGAATCTCTCGATTCCCCATACGCTCGTATGGTAAAAGTGTCGCATCTCACACTTAAGGATGGCGCTACCCCCATGAATAAATCAGCTTGAGTCAAATATCCTGGTGCCCCCTTGATCATTGAGCCCCTCATAGGATTCCCCTCAGCATCGTAGTGACCAAAGGCATCTACATTTTGAAACTCCTGACTCCCCTTAGCCGGCCCAATAAAAGTAGATGAATCGACGGGCTTGGAGTCAGCTCGGACCGCATCATTCAAGCCCGCATTGTCAATCGCTGCTTGAGCAGCTCCTTTAACATATCTCAGAGAACGCCCCTCCCCAGAGGACTTAAGCCCTCGATTCATGAACTCTCCCAAGCTCAAAAATGGCCCTCTCAACTTCACTTGCTCCACCATTTTCTCCGCTAAAGACTCAAGCTCACTCTCATTCAACGCTCGTACTCCAAGCCACCTTTGGTTACGTTTGCTAACCACATCTTCCGTTCGAACCGATTCCCCCATCGGGACTCTGAATCGTGAAAAAGAATACACAGATTCCCCCGCACTACTCTCAAGCTGCCATTCCATCGAAAGCGGCGAACCTGGCGTACTTGACGGCTTGAGATATAGCACATCACGCGTAGTCAAATCAGCTCCCGCTAATACTAACTTCCATGCCGTCTCCGAAGTCGAGTTAACATTAAATTGCCCCCGATTCTCTAGGTATCTGGCTATCTTCTGATACGCCTCAGCAGACACCTTACCACCATCGATCAAATCAGACTCGGCTTCCTCCTGATCTACCACACTTGAGCGATGACGCTTATTCGGTAAATCCTCACTGCCATCTGAAATATCGACAATATTTTCTACCATCTCGACAGCACTCAAGCTTGGAACACTAGAATCCACATAGTTTTCCCAATCGCCTACCCCACTCATAAACCAACTATCCCAAAGCACTGCATTGAGTTTCCATGATTTGTCATGAAGTAAGACATCCCAACTACCATTTTGAATCCTCCCCACAATATCTGAAGCCCCCCGTCGCTCCATCTCTGAATCTGAAAAGTAAGGTGAGTTGAAGGAATTACCAAATGCATTCGCCACGTAGGGAAACGATAAATAAGAGCGCCCCGCCTGATTCCATAATATTCCGCTCGCGGGGTAGACTGGATTCACCCTATACCCACCCAGCCCTGAATGCTGCAATTGCATCATGGATGTTAACGGTAAAACCGGCCTCTCTATCAACGGCACGCGTACACTCCCGTCCTCGAAAATACTCTGCCCAATACCCGATGCTCTTCCGTAGTATCCCGCATCTGCATTTTTCGCGATCGTCGACTCCTCAAAGAGCAAGGGCGGTTGGCTACCACTAATCGTTCGACCAAAAAATGCGTAACCATTTGTATCCAATGTGTGGGCAAACTTTCCAAGATGAAACGAATACTTGTTGGTTGGCAACCCATGATAAATCCATGGCGGTACCGATGACTTCTCGATTTCAGACACCTCTCCTGCTGGAGGGTTCTCTTGTGCCACACCAAACTCATCTTTCAATTTCACCCCTACCAGAAAGAACGGCTCGGGTGCCCCAATCGACCCCGGAGATATCGTCCTTTTCTGATAACTTTCACCAAAAAATTTTAAATCAGACTGATTAACCCAAGAACGATTTTCACTCACAAAAGCACTCGGTGCATTATTTGAGGTGTCAAAAACTCTAATGTCATTGGATGTTTGATGAACACCTCCCCGAGTAGAAACTTGGATCGAAATACTCCCCCCCTTTTAATCCTCAATAAGTGGAGCTCCTTGACGATACAAGCCACCTCTCAAATTAGCTAATCCTCCAACTTTCACCTCCTTGTAATGCTCATGATTGGAAACTTCAGCATCGATATCTGAAACATAGACCGACTCACCTGCCGGAATCTCCATGCCATTGAAATCAATTAAGTATCCCCCTCGAAAGACATCACTCAAATGCACCACCCCAGACTTACCTCCAGAAACTTCATAACTTAGGGACAAAGGAAACGCCTCCTGGTCCACTCGCAGACGAAAATCTGGTGGCATTACTAAAGGAACATTGTTGGGATTCCACACTTCACAAATCGGCTTCACCGCAACATAAACATTACTTTTCGCGTTATCGCTTGGATCTGGATTTGTAAAAAGAGAAAGCTGCCACATACTTTTTCTGAATACAGGCAAGTTAAAGCGCCAACTTTGTGAGGCATAAACCTTATTCATGTCAGCTCCCTTCTTAAAACTTGGTATACTACCTAACCATTCTGTGGAACCTCCCTCCGAATACTTCTTATAAGAGTTCATATACTCCAGTAAATCATCCCATGCAGGACCTACATCCCCCATGTTGTTGAACTCTCCAGTTGATGTCCAACCACTTAATGCATAATTCTTAGTCGCAAAAATAAACTGATTGCCATTCGGTGCTTCTATCCAGCCACCCAGTGGAGCATTGGGCTCAGTTCGTCTCAAACTGTATTGCGCAGGTCTCTTAACCTTCGATGAAGGATCATTAGGTAGCTCAGCCAATGTATTCAAATCTTGTTTCCACCCCCCCCACTTTGGATTGGTTAATAACCCCACTGAATGAGTCGAAATATCAAAAAAATACGGCTTAAGATCCCCAGCTAGTGACGGTGATCCATCACCTAACAAAGCCATCGTTCCCTGAGTAATGGCATTATCCATATCTTCTCTAACTTTGTTATTCGACGTTAAAAATTCCTTCCCAACGTCACGACGTAAGGGGTCATTTGCTCTGTTCCAAGATTTGATGCCACTCACTGGAATGGCACACCGCTCAGTAAGCTTTTCCATCCTCCCCTCAGCCAAGGCATGAGATTCGTTCACTCGGACCTTCATGTTCTCACTTAGCACCCCCCATGCATACGCTCCACTCTCTAAATCCACCATCCCCACTCTCATATGCTCCGTTCTTGGTGCCTGAACTCCCAATGAGCCCTCTCCCACAATGGTAACATATTCATTTGAATCAAGGATGTCAGGACGCTTCGGTAAATCAATGTCTCTTTGATTTAATTGCGTCTCAGAAACCATCCATTTAAGAAATCGACCACCACGCTCTTTGTCCCCACCATCCCAACTTGTTCTGTACTCCTCAGCTAACTCTTCTAACTCAAATGTATTGGTTAGCTTCCTTCTGACCTCTCCATCCACTGTCTTTTCCATCGTCATCGGCAACCATACACCCAAATAGTTGCTCTGGTACCCAGTTGCGCCCGCTTCCTCTAAAATAGAAGAATTCGCTGTCACACGTGTGTCTGGCCCCACCGCCTCCTGTAACTCACCCAATGCCACCATCAACGCCATGCGCGCATTCGCCCGAGCCTCCATCGCATACTTCTCCTGAGTGGCCGCTTTCGACTCACTCGTCGATAAACTCAACATCCCCACCACCAACATCACCAACAAGGTCATGATCGATAAACAGGCTATCAGGGCAAACCCCCGTTGATCAGGGTTTTGAAGAGCTGTGGTAGAAAGCTTTTTCATGGGTTTAGAAGACAATGGATTAGTATAGCCAAAATACAATCACCCAAAAGGATTGAATGCATGTACATAGCATATTCATTAATTAACTTCTAAACTACTTCAAATCTTAACAAAGAGATGCAGATTCGACCTGTACCCAAATGATACAAGTTGATTCTTCGATCAAACCCAATCCAATTATAATCAGCGATTTACCGCACCATACTGACTAATCCCCTTCATCGCAACCTTTCCAGTCTTCGGGTGATTATAAAAAATCAGTATTTCTCTGCGGTTGGGTACCATCCTCCATGAGGTCGAAAAAAGTAACTTGAAGGAATTCTCTGATGCTGGCCGAAAAATTTTGACCGGGATATTCTCCGACAAGCTCTGACTCGCTTGAAATGTTTTCCCCTGTCCACTATCCACAATCATCTTTTCGCCCTTACGCATCACAAACCCCAATGATTGATCACTCAAATTATACAGGTACACTCCTCCCTCAGGCGCACTCTTCTCAGAGATGAAATGACACTTGTAGCCTTTGCTGTAAGGGATCAACAATACCGTCCCCTGACTCAAATTTGCAGGCACCCTCACCGCACCAATCGCCACAAGCTCTGCCTCGAAATTCTGGTCGGCACCATAAATCTTCAATGCTTGTCCCTCCTCGATCTTGCACCGAACTTGCGCACTCGGATAACGTAAACTCAGCTGCACCTCAGTTTTCTCATCAAGCTTGATCTTTGACTTCCCTCCATAAAGCCCAACCGTCGCAAATCGCAGCTTCACCTCCCGCCCCTCCTGGGCAGAAACACAAGCAAGACACCCTAGCACAAATATCAAAAAGAAACGCATAACCCTAAATAAATCAGTTTATATCTCAGATGGCGAGAGCCAACGGAAGGACAGAATCATCATGCGCCTCCCAAAGCGTTTGTTAGTCGCTGAAAGCATATTTAGCTCAACTCCAAGCGCATCTGTACTCGCCTCCCACGGCTCATCACCCGGATCGCTGTACTCCACCCCACGTACTACCGTAGCCTCACAATAGGCAGTCGCTACCACCTTACCACCCGCATCACGACTCTCACCATATGCACGCACTGTAAAACTGTCACAACGAGGTGTGAGTATATTCCCCACCCCTTGAAGAAGATCAGATGCCATCACATAGCCTGCAATCCCTGCATAACGCGACCCCACAGCGGCTTTAGTATTCGGATACGTTGCCGTCGCTTGTGTGATACGATCCTCTTCTCCCTTGAACCTATGATTGATAGAATTTTCCTCAGAACTGCTGCCGTCAACCCCTCCATCAAAGACCCCTTTCTCCCATTGATTAAACTCGTCCCAGTCAATCGCTGCTTGCAATGCCGAACTCATCCCCAGAGCTCCATCTTCCAACCTCCTATTCACAAACTCACTCAGGTTTAAAAACGGTCCCCGTAACTTTACCTGACGCACCATCTCTTCTGCTAATTTCTCAATTTGGCTATCCGTCAACTTGCGTACTCCAACCCAAGCATACGGGTCAGAAACATCAACTCCCTCTTGCCTACCTGCCGCCCTCCTACCGCGACTCACTATGACATGATCCTCATCCTCCAGCACTCCAGAATCTCCTGTGTAACTGTCCAAATAAGGAATGCGCCTAGATTTCAACCCCAAGAATAAAGCCTTCCACGCTTCTACTGAAGTAGAGTTAACATTGAAGGCTCCATCTACCGTAAAGTAACTCCCCGCCCGCTTGAAACCATCCTCATGCTGAAGAGCTTCCACGACCTCAGCAGCTTCCAAACCCTGGGGCAGATGAACCTGCAAGCGCTTATTGGCAAGTGGCTCGCCCCCCTCAAAAGTTGCCGACATAACATTTTTTAAGGAATCCTTCTCCTGCCCTCGTGCGACTTTCGGTGTAAGTGAGGAACAAAAATACTGATCCCAAAGCACATCATTGGTCAAAAACTGATGATCCCAATGATCCGCATACATAGCCACCCCCGTTGCAGGCACCCTTGTCCCATCATCATGATAAATGCTGTCCAATGGAATCATCGGATGCGCATAACCATTGCCCACTCCTAAACCATAGGTCGCTCCCTGATGCCCAACTAACTTCCACTCAGGTGCATATTGGTAAAAACCTGGCGCACTCCCCTGAAAACCTAAATCAGCTTCTAACACCCTAGCATGAGACAATGGCATATTGCCAAATGCTGCAATATTCGTCAGCGGCGCGGTTGGCAATTCCTGCGCCACCATACGCGACACACCCGTGCTGGGTCCGTGCCCCCCCCCCGAAAAAGCATTGCCGTCAACCTCTTGTATCACTTGTGAAAGCGACAAACCACTGACCGGTTCATAATGCATTTGATAGGCAAAGTTAGAGCGCTTTACGTCGTTCGCCCCCTGCAAATGTTGAATCGGGCTCAATGCCTGTGAATGCAACCAAGTCCTGTTTCTAAAATCCTTCGCTCCAGCTGGAACCTGCCCGCCCCCCAAAGGACTCTGATACACTGGTTCCTCACCTGTCTTGAGCACATAGTTAACCACCGCTATGGGTGTAATCTCCTCCGAGCTCATGTCCACCTCCGCCAAAGTTGCCGGGTTGTCTTCAATGATTGGTGTGAGATTGTCCTCACTTTCAAACCAGTCAATGAACAAGCCTGACTGATGCTTCCTCCCTCCTGAGAGATAACCAGGCCACTGAGAGTCCCCAGAATGGTGGTACACTCCCTCTTTGCCTGCATTGTCATCTACCAAAATAGCCGCCCCTGACTTATCCACTCCCCACCAATGACAATTCTGTGGCTGGATACTGTTCATATCCGCAATTTCGCTAAAACGTAAAGCCACTCGGACCTTATCCGTCTTCTTAGCCTTTCCTTTAATTACCGCCTGCGAACCCGTAAGCTCAGGTAAAGATGGGTCATAGCCAATGTACGCCCGATCCTTCGCCACCGAATGAGGAGTAAACATCAATAACTCCCCCGGTCGCATCACAATATCCCCATCAGGCTTCTCCGGGCTGTTGCGCATCTGCAAATACCCAAGACTCGTCGTATCACTCTGCCTTGCAGACTCCCACCCCCAGTGCTGAGAATTTACGTACACTTTGAATTGGTAGTACTGAGACTTGTAAAAGGCGGTATGCATCAAGAA
This sequence comes from Rubritalea tangerina, assembly GCF_042683245.1. NCBI lineage: Bacteria > Pseudomonadati > Verrucomicrobiota > Verrucomicrobiia > Verrucomicrobiales > Rubritaleaceae > Rubritalea > Rubritalea tangerina. Next base: position 131,618 of record NZ_JBHUJB010000073.1, on the reverse strand, counting down.
CGCATCCGCAGGATAGCGCATCGTCACATTGTACGGGTTCCAAAACACCATCACAGGTGTGGAGGTGAAATAACAATCGCGGTAATCAGGGTCCTCATTCGGCTTCGAACGTAAACCAAAGATATACGAATACCTCAATAACACTGGAAGTCGCGTGTAGTTCTCCACATCAGCCACCCGTACTGCATGTGTCGGCACATCCGCTGTCATGTGCCTCTCCGTATAAGGATTCCCATCCGCATCCCACTTCAAGCCATGGTCAGCACTCGTGTAGAGCCGATAATAATCTCTCAAATGCCTCCAATCCGCTGGCAAAATATTCGGATTCTTCGGGCTAGGTAAAGTCCCCTCAATCTTGCGTACAGGCGCATTCACTAGAGCCCCACCCACCGATGCCTCACGATATGCATCAGGAAAAACATCGAGCTCAAAAAGCAAATTTAAATCCTTCTTAGTCCCTCCAGAAGTCACGTTACACAACACCCCCTGCGCAGCATGGGTAAAATCAAAATATCGCGACTTCGATGCTTCATAACCACCACTCGCATCAGTCAAATGCTCGGTCACCTTGTAGTCCACCAAACTCTTCCTTTCCTCCTCCGTGTCTGGGAATTGCTCAAAACCGACTTCCTCCCGTGGATCAAAATGCGACAACTCCGCTGCAAAAAGCTGAGCTTCATCCTCCCCCAATCCCTCATCTTCACTCTCCCTGAAATTCAGCGAAGCCTTCAAATTCTGACTCCCCACCCACCAAGCATAACCTCCAGCCCTCTCACTATCCAAAACCGTGGGAACAACCTCTGCTCTCACATGATGCTCCTTTGGCGCACTCCCACCAAGGGTACCCTCCGCCACCAAAGCAACCCCCTCACTTGCGGCTCCATCACGCGGTAATAGCACATTCTCCGCCGTCTTCGAATCCTTGCGACTCACCAACCACCGCCTAAAGCGACTCCCCTTTGCCTCCTCCCCGTAAAGGGATTGAATCGTTGCCCCATCCAAGGGCTCATTCAAATAGGTCTTCCAAGAATCCCAGACCCCTAACAAATGAGGGCTTTCCACAGAATCTATCTCTTCCGTGCTCGGATCCGTATCCATAATCCCCGCCCACGCCGAAACCCGCTGATCTGGCCCCATCTCTTCCTGTAACTCTGCAAGCGCCACCATCAAAGCCATCCGAGCATTCGCCCGCGCCTCCATGATATACTTCTCCTGCGTCGCCGAACGCGTCTCAGTCGTCGCTAAACTTAACATCCCAACTAACAATAAGACCAAAAGAGTCATAATCGATAATGAAGCAATCAGGGCAAAACCCCTCTCCCCCCTTGGTTTCCTGTGGTAGTCGTGTCGCATCGTGTTGGGTTTGGTTCAGCTTCCTCCCCCTCGCCTCTAGCGAGAAAGTAAAGCTAGTTCACTTTGTATACAGCCACTCCAATCAAAACGTTAACCATTTGATTCGAAAACTGAATGATAGGTCACTCAACATTCACCATCAATAGGTAGCACTATCAAAAAGGTGTCCATTTCTGACCATAAACTTTAATCTATAATACAGAAAAAGTGGGCGCAATATGATTATGCGTCACCTTTGTCATGCTGCTCCCATCTCTCGTAAAAATGCTCAGCGATTAAATTACCATACCACCACCATCACGCTGGTTACATTTTTTTCATAAGAGCTTTGGCCTTGCTACTCGATATCTCCTCTGTATATCTGCCTTCACATGCAAACCACTGCACACATGCTTATGACTCGCACACTCCGTTGGCTCGATCCAACGCGGGTAACGAATCGCTGTGCTTATTGAGTTTGTTAGTAAAACAAAAGAACACGAACGACGACCCGCCTCGATTACCGATGCGGGTCTTTTTTTGTACCCATGAATAGACCACCAATAATAAATGAGTCGATCACCACCCCATCTCTGGTGATCACAGGCTCCTTTTTGTTTTGCGCAAAAGGGATTATCGTAAAAGCCTTGTTTGAGGAAGGGCTCAGCCCAAACGCAGTCATGGCATTGCGCATGCTGAGCGCTCTACCCTTCTTTCTCATCATGGTGGCCCTTCGCTGGCACCAACTTTCACAGATCACACGACGCGACTGGGCACAGATGGGTGTGCTCGCATTTGTTGGCTTCTTTCTGTGCTCACTGATTAATTTCACCGGCTTGCAATATGTCAGCGTGGGACTGGAGCGTATCATCTTGTTCAGCTACCCAAGCATTGTCTTAGCAGGCTCCTTCCTCTTTCAAGGAAAACGCCCGACTCTGCCAATGCTTTCCGCGTGCTTCCTGTCTTGGATTGGCCTCACGATCATGGTCAGAGATGAAATCCACCTCACAGGCAACTCCACTTGGATCTTGTACGGGACCCTCCTCATTCTTCTCAGCGCAGGCATCTACGCAGGATACATCCTCCTCGCTAAACCCATCATCCAGAGAGTCGGCACCCAACTCTACACAGGAATATCCATGAGCCTCTCCGCGTGCTTCGTTCTGCTCTATTTCTCACTGACTGGTGGGGAGTACAACCAGCTAGTAAAAAGCCAACAAGTGCTGAGCTACGGCCTCGTCATTGGTATCCTAGGTACCGTCGCTCCCACCTTCTTGCTCAGCTACGGCCTGTCCAAGATCAGTGCCGATGCCTATGCAGTCATTTCTTCCATAGGCCCTGTCGCTACCATTGCCCTAGCCACTGGACTCGCAGGACAAATGCCCACGCTCGCACAATGCCTCGGCATTGGACTCAGTATTGTCGGTGCCATACTCGCAGCAAAACCTAAATCCCCAATTGCTCTAAGCCCGCTGAAGCGCCCCACCACCACCTAAACTCCACAATCATACCTGTAGAATCCACAATCAGGTCGAATGCCATTGCTTCCGCAATGGTGTTCGACCACCCTTCCCCAATCATGTTCCTCAGCAAAGACAACATTATCGCAGAGCCCGCCCCCATGGGGATGAATGAATTCTTCTCCCACCCCTCAGCCGACGGCGCCGCTCCCACCGAAGACCTCATCTTCATCCGCGGAACCCTCCAACCCGGTATGGGACATGACTTCCACTTCCACCAAAATAGAGAAGAATTTCTCTATATCCTCAGCGGCTCCATCGAACAATGGATCGGTCATGAAAAACGCCTCTGCAAACCAGGTGACGTCATCTATGTCCCCCCAGCAACAGTCCACGCCTCATTCAATGTGGGACAAGAAACTGCACAATTGTTAGCTATCTTTAATAAAAAGTCAGATCCTGCCGAACTTGCCACCGACGTCTCCACCCAAGCCCCTTGGAACAACATCCGCGCCTAACACACGCATCTAGCCGCATCCCCCCTATCTCATAACAGAAATCCCCCTCTAGTGTGGTGTGCTTTTCTGACTCCCAAAAAACAGGATTAGGAGTAATATTCTTTCTGCTTATTGCATACGTTAAAAGAATACTCCTCATCCACCATGACTAAACTATTCCTCGCCCTATTCTCTTCCTCAGTTCTAACACTATCAGCTGCTAAACAACCAAACGTAGTCATCCTCTACTCAGATGATGCCGGCTACGCAGACTTTGGCTTTCAGCCAAATTGTGTCGAGGAAATGAAAAAACTTACCCCTCATATCGACAGTATTGCCAGCGACGGCGTGCGCTTATCTAACGCCTACATGACCGGCTGTGTCTGCTCCCCGTCTCGCGCAGGCCTCATGACCGGGAAATACCAACAGCGCTTCGGCTACGACAATAACCTCCCCCCAGGCTACAAAAGTGGGGTCGACCTCAATGTCACCTTCGGCGTCAAACACCTCCAGTCGCTAGGCTACAAAACAGGCCTCATCGGTAAATGGCACCTCGGATACCCCGAAGCCTACCACCCGAACAAACGTGGGTACGATTGGTTCTACGGCCTACTCCAAGGCTCCCGTGGATACTTCCCCTACGATAAGCCCAGCCCTAACCGAGTCATTCTAGAAAACTCCAAACCGACTCCAGAATCTGGCTACGTCACAGATCGCTTTGGTGACGCAGCCTGCCGCTTCATTAAAGAAAACAAAGATACCCCCTTCTACCTCTTCGTCTCATTCACCGCCCCACATTCTCCCAACCAACCCAAACCCGAAGATAAAAAGCGCATCGCCCATATCTCCCCTAAAGGACGACAAAGCTATGCCGGTCTCATCGTCTCGCTCGATGACAATGTCGGCAAGATTCTCAAGTGCCTCAAACAACAGGGGCTCGATGAAAACACCCTTGTCATCTTTACCAATGACAATGGCGGCCAGACCGCCACTGGAGCGAACAACTCCCCACTCAAAGGGAAAAAAGGAACACTCTGGGAAGGAGGAGTACGCGTTCCCTGGGCCATGCGCTGGCCAAAACATATCCAAAAAGGCTCCACCATCGACGACCCCATCATAGCATTCGATATCTTCCCCACCGTCGTAGAAGCCTCAGGTAATCCCATCAAAGCCGAATGGGGAATCGATGGCCGCAGCTTCCTCCCTCTGCTCACAGGCAAAAAAAATACCCTCCCAACCCGCGCCCTCCACTGGCGCCAACATGGATCTCGCGGCTCCATCGCCATGCGTGAAGGAGATTGGAAACTCATCTATAATCGCGCCCAAGCCGGCTCCAAACCAGAACTCTACAACCTCAAAAACGACATCGAGGAAAGCCAAAACCTCGCCGATAAACACCCAGATGTCGCCAATCAACTCATTACCAAAATGCAACAATGGGAAGCCCAAATGGTCGAACCACTCTGGGGACCCGGCTCACCAGGGAAACCCGCAAAGACCAAAAAAAATTCCCAAACTACAAAGTAATACCTACCATGTAGGAACCATTCCCCTCATCACAACCAGAACTAACGATCGCGCAGCACAATTGACATGGATCCGCCAAGGCTGATCAATGCAGATGACTCCTGCTGCTTTCTCATGCCCTCTTTTTGGGCCACCTGAATATTATCAAAGCCCGCCCAGCCTGGCCGCTCACCGTTCTCGCGCACCTTCAAACGGATCGCTAAAGTCCCCTTTGCAGGTGCTGCATCCGTTTTCAGAATAAAAGGCTTCAATGCCTGCTTCTTCCCCTTCCCAAAAAAGTAACTCGTCTCCCCACTGTTGTGTAATTCGGTGCGAGCAGCCTCCGAGAGTGCTACGAAATTCCCTCCCTGCAGCACCCCCAACTCCCACTCAAGAGTGCTCGATGCCCCATCGCTTGAAACATACAAACCACCATGGAGGTCCAACTGATACACACTGCGTGGCTGCAGCTTCACCCCCAAATTACGTACCGCAACCCAGTCCTTGAATTGCTTGCCAATCAATGCCCGATCATTCCCACCAAAGTCCTCAGATGTCTCTGGTCCAAAGGCCCGCACCTCCACTCCTGAAACACTCACCCAGCCATCAGGTGACATCGTGTTGTGCTCAATAGACTGGAAATTTTGCTCTTCATAAAGCGTCTGCCCAAACAACGGGGACACAAGCATCGCGGTGAGTAGATGGGGTAGTTTCTTCATGGATTTATAGGCTCTCTACTAAACACATTAGTCCATCACACCTACCTACACGAGCGGCTTCAAATGGTAGCATAACCAAACCACCACTCCCCCCCTAAGCCCACACTATTGCTTGATCATCTGATACACCTCTCTGGCGATCACCGCTGCGCCATCGGCATTCGGGTGAATGTGGTCAGGAAACATCGCCCCCTTGCCTGCAAACGGCTTCGCCATGTCAATCGTCTCAATTTGCATCTCCTTCGCCACCTTTCCAATCGCCTCATTGATCTTGCCCACTCGCGCATCACCAAAAAACTTCTGTCCCTTAAAGAGAGGCGCTAAATCTTTCCAAATAATCACCCTCGGGTAACTGTCTAATGTCTTATACGACTCGAGCAGCTCTTTGTAATCAGGGACGAAATCATCACCGTAGCGGTCAAAGTCCATAATGTCGTTGATCCCAAGATTACAAACCACAATCTGAGGCTCAAATGCCAGTGCCTCTTTGTGCTCCTTCATGAAAAGATACGCTCTCGGTCCACGTCCACGCTTCGACTTCTTGATCACCCCCCGACCAGAATTTCCAAAGTTGCGTACTTCGTATTTATCACCTAACAATTTCTGTAACTGCGCTGGGTAGGTCATACCTCTGTCCTTAATCCCTGCTCCATAGGTGATCGAATCCCCAATACAAGCAACGCGAATCTTATTGCTGCGCTTCGCAGGCACGACAAGTGCCGCTGCATTCTTCTTATTCAAGTGCCCACTAGGCTCCACCTCTTTCCAAGTGTCAGTCCTGAACGGGCTGGCTGGCAAACCAACAGCATTCACCAAATTACAAACGGGATCGTTGTCCCAGGCATAACGCACCGCCACCGGACGCTTCACCTTAGCACTCTTCACCACTAGATATTCTCCATCTACCTTCGCTGTCGCGGGATAAAACTTCTTATCGATCCCTGCCACCTCAAATCCAACAATCGCACCTCCTTCACACGCTTTCATCCCCGCGCCGGATTCAAAATCTAAATACACAGCGTCGCCTTTGATCGTATGCCTCTTGTAAATCGGCCCCTCAGAAACCAGTTCCTTACCATAGGTCTTATCCAATGCTAACAATGCAAGTCTCTCTCCCACCGGCTGCTTCTTATTCGGATGCACATTGGTAGGATGCCCAACATCCATTGTCACAGCCATCCCCACATGAGGAATCTCCTTGCTCGCTTGTAGCTGCATCTCACGAAATACTGGCCACTTCCGATTGAGCCCCGGCAATTGCACATAATACACCGGTAGCTCTTGCTGGTTCCAACCATCCCTCCAGCTCTCTACTAACAATTTAAACTTCTTCTTGTTTAGTGTGCCATCCACAGCGGATCCAGGGCTGCCATCCTTACCAGCATTCGACTCACCCTGATACCATATCACCCCCTTGATCGGAAGCGGCTGAAACCTCTCCGGGCCAGCATTCCACAAAAACATCGGAGTGAACGGATGAGGTGGCGCTTGCCCCTTTAACTTTGGATCAGCAAACCAATGCGTCAAATTGTGCGCCGCACGGCCTCGGCACCACACCGGATACTCAGGGTTCTTCCACCAATCCTTCAGTAATGGAGCCAACTCTCTATCAGACTTAAATTGCTTCGGTGCAATGTGCGCCTCAATCGGTGTCCCCCCAACAGAAACATTTACAACACCAATCGGCACCTTGAGCTCGTCTCGTAACTTCTGCCCAAAAAAGTATGCCACACCCGACATGTTTGAAGTCGTCTGAGGCCCACTTACCTGCCACCCCTCAGTCTGATAGTAATTCTCAGGACTCATCTGCTTTAAATAGTCCACCGTGTATTTCTTACTTCCAGGGTGCAAACCTCCAGCATGATTGAACAAACGTAATCCTTCGTCAGCTGACTTTGCAATCGCATCAGCTCCACCCTCACACTGGCGTAACTTCCACGCCATATTCGATTGACCCGAGGCATACCAAACATCCCCAACTAGCACATCATCCACACTGACAGTTTTCCCTCCACCATTGACCACAATGGTCTGCGGCTTGGCGTTCGCCTCCATCGCAGGAAGATTCACTTGCCACTTACCATCCGCTCCCGCCTTTCCTTGAACCGTGTTGCCACTAAAACTGACCGCTACATCAGTCTGAGGCTCAGCCGTCCCCCATACCGGAATCTGATGTTCACGCTGCAGAACCATGTGGTCACCAAATGGGTAGGCCAGCTCCAAGGCTCCCGCGATACTCGCGAGCCCAAAAAATGAGGCCAAATGAGTGAGTTGTTTCAAATGCATGCTACTAGCATAACCTACTCGTAAACGTATGCACTACCACCATAGTGGATTGCTAAACAGACCAGAACCTTCAAGACTAATCACACTCCCAATCCCGTACCATACCCCTATGACCCAAAAACTCTACGGCTTGCTCATTTTCCTCAGCCTCATCTCCCAAGCCTTTGCCCAAACTCCCCCGCCACCCACTCCCAATCTCCAAAAATTCATCGATGACCGCCTTGCAGCTGGCGAATCACGTATCGTCATCCCCCCCGGAAGATACCACACAATCCCACAAAAAAATGTCCACCTCAGACTCGAAAACTTAAAGGACATCGAGCTCATTGCCGATGGCGTCGAACTCGTCTGCACCGAAACCACCCGCGCACTCAATATCCACCAATGCCAAAACCTCACCCTACAAGGCCTCACCATCGACTACGACCCACTTCCCTTCACCCAAGGCACCATCACCCATATCTCCGATGACCGACTCACCCATGACATCACACTGAGCTCAGGCTATCCCACAAATGGCAAAATCTTGGCGCATAAATACGAAATCTATCGCAATGACACACGCACCCTCCGCTTCGGAAGCTACCATGGCTGCGAAGTCCTACGTATTAGCCCAAACAAACTGCGCATCACTAAACCACAACGCTGGAAAAATAAAGGTGCCGAACAAGTCGGCGACCCCATCGTCATCGAGTGCCTCCAAGCAAAAAAAGGGCACCTCCCACACGCCATCAGCCTCAAAGACTCCAAAAATGTCACCCTCAGCTCCGTCACCCTCTTCAGCTCCCCCATGTTTGGCTTCATCGAAAATGATTGCTCGAAAACTACCTACCTCAAATGCCGCGTCGACCGCCGTCCACTCTCCAACGACCTAAAAAAACGCGCTTCAGCCAGACTCCGCTCACTCAATGCCGACGCCTTCCACAGCTATAATGCCCCCATCGGCCCACGCTACCTCCAGTGCTCAGCCCAATTCCAAGGCGATGACTGCATCGCCATCAACAGCGAATTCCACCTCATTCTCAATCACCAACAAAATAACCTCCGCGTGCTCGCACGACGCCACATGAACCTGCAAAAAGGTGACCCAGTCATGTTCCTCGACGACCGTGGCATCCCCCACCCACTCACCACCATCAAAAACATCCAGCCACACCACCCACTCACTGACCCAGAGAAACAATGGATCCAAACCCTCCCGCTCAGCCAAAAATTTAAAAGCTCCATGCGCTCCACCTTCCTCGTCACACTCGACGCACCACGCCCCCTCCCCAAAGATTCACTCATCTATGCCACCAACAAAATGGCCGAAGGCTTCCAAATCATCGATGGATCATTCGCCCAAACCCGCTCTCGTGGCCTCCTCATCCAAGCCAACAACGGAATCATCAAAAATAATAAAATCAATGCCTGCCACGCCGAGTCAATCAAAGTAGCTCCCGAGTTCTGGTGGCTCGCCGCCGGCCCAGTCAATCAACTCGTCATCGCTAATAATGAAATTTCTAACAGTGCACGCGAGGCCATCCAAATCACCTCTCATGGTGCAAAACGGACTGACATCTCTCCACCCGGCACACACAACGCCATCACTATATCTAACAATACCATTCTAGATTCCCCTCCCCCACATATCTATGCCACCTCCACTGCAGAACTCACACTCAAAAACAACCGTGCCAAGAAAAACGGCAATCACATACCCCCAGTACTCGAAATCAAACGCTGCTCTGGGGTTTCTGTAGACGGTAAGCCATTCCCACCCCAACTGTGAAAATGGCTTACCTAGGTGGTGTCAGCCCTTATTGAGCTAACAAAAAGTTGAAATACTCCACACTCAACAAGAAAGCTGTAGCAGTGTAGCGTTCATCTTTCCCCTTCCCATTGGGTTTCAAATCTAACCATTGATAAGTTGATTCATGCACTGGCTCAGATTCACCAAATAACAAGATCCCGTCCTGGCCTAAGCCCGCGTACGCCTTGTTGTCTGCACTGAGGTACTCCAAATCACAATACCCCCATGCAATGCCCTGCATCACGGTTGCCATCTCATACATCTCTGCACTGATCGTGGCATTCCCATGAATCGCTTGCTTAGTCCGATACAGCTGGATGTGATTACGTGAACCAGATCCCTGACTCGCCACTAAAACCTTCCCCTTATCAGGACCTGACTCAATCCCACGCATCCCAAAATGACAGCGCCTCGCGGGCAAATTCTTTAGCTCCTGGTTGTGAAGCGCCTTCACCTGCATCCCTAATGGACCAGACTTGAAGTCCTTCGATACCACATATTCATTCTTATAACCTTTGAACGATTGTCGCCTCCAAGCCATGTAGATATCCCCTTCCGCGTTGTCTAACACAGCCCACGCCAGCTCGTTTTCAATCTGGACCGGCTTGCCGTAACCATTCGACTTCGCATCCGCAAACTTCTTACAATCTCCCACCATCTGCCATTGCTTCCCGCCATCAATCGACGCCCACATGAAACCATGTGCATAAGTCGAAAAGAGCAAACCCTGCCCCTCAGGTGCCACTTTCCCATCAATGCTCATGCCCGGAACCACTAAAATGTTACAATTGGGTGAGGCTCCATTTGGAATCTTCCGTCCAAGCTCAATTCCAAGCGCCTCTGAGAGTTGATCATGGCGCTGACGCGTACTCCAAGTCTTCCCATCATCCTTGCTGGTGTAAAAATACATCCCGCGAATCTCATTGTTCGCATCCTGATGCCCCGGATGACCAGCCACAACATAACAATACAGAACCCCATCCACTTCCACGAGCGCCGAATACCCCCAGACATCCTTGCCATTCTGATCCAATAGAAACCCACTGGACCATTCTGCCCCAAAGTCGGTGCTCCGCTGAATGACAATCCCTTGTCCAGTGGGTGCATCGTTCTTGCCAATCCTCCTTGCTTGAGTCGCCGCGATCAAGGTCCCCTTAGAAGTCTTGAATATCCTCGGCTCAGTCGTCTCGAAAAAACCTTTCTTGATCTGCTCAGAATTGCGATCCCCACGGCTAATATCCCCAGGTAGGTATGCCATCCCTTTGGACGACGCATGCACATCGTGAAGGTCCCCTCTCCTGATATTCGCACGTTCTTCCTCACTCAGCTTTTCCGCTTCTCCTCCCAAAACTCTCCGCGCAGCAAAATGACACTGCACCTTGTCTTCCACCTCAGCCATTTTGCCTGACTTCATGTCCTTCGCCCTAATCAACACCACATTCTCTCCATACCAATCAGCTCTGAAAAAATTCCTTCCAGCACCCTGCTTCATTTGAAAATCCACATCCCCACGCTTCTCCTTGAAACTAAAGTGAAACTTCGTCTGCGCTGGATCCAAACCACTCCCCTCTGCCACCCGTACTCGATAGTGAACCTCAGCTCCTTGCACAACCATCCCCTCAGGCAATTCCAACCCCTTCTTGCTCTCCAAATACTGCCCGTCTTTGAGCACAATCCGTTTTTCAACCACCAAGTCCTGCGCCGAAGCTACTCCCACGCTCACACTCGCCAATAATAAGGTAAATCTCATAACCCCATACTCTCCCCATCTGGACCTCCCAACAAGCCACCAAGATTGGTCTTATCTACACACCAGATTCCTGGCCGCGCGAACCCCACACCATGCTCACCACCACCAATAACACCGCCCCAATCAATGTCGCTACCCACGCCGCCGCACCCAATGCCATCACCCCATAACTCACAGTCGCCCCACCCGCAGCCAGTAACGCATAAGGCAGCTGACTACTCACATGTGAACTCGGACTACACCCTGTCGCCAATGAGGTCACAATCGTGGTGTCTGAAAAGGGGCTGCAGTTATCCCCAAAAACCGCCCCACCAAAAACCGCCCCAATCAACATCGGAACCACTCTGATGAAATCTCCATCCGCACCTAACATTTCAACCCCCAATGGCAAAACAATCGGCATCAATATCCCCATCGTCCCCCATGATGAACCCGTCAAAAATGATGTCAGTGACCCCACTAAAAATACCACCAACGGCAACCACACCACCGGCACACTCCCACCTAACATGCCACTGAGAATCACTGCCACCTCAAGGTCCTTAAAAACCGCTCCCAATGACCACGCAAAAATTAAAATAACCAGAGCCGGTAACAAACTCGCAGCCCCCTCAAGCATCACCCTTCCTAAAATCCCTTTCTTCGGAAAACAAACACACGCCACAACCAACGAAACTAAAGCCCCAGCCACCATCGCTTCCGGCACATGGGTGCTCGAAAACGCATTCTGCCACGACCTCTCACCACCATCTTGCCACATGTAGATCACCCCAGGAATCGTTACCAATATCGATAGTAGCGGAACCACCACACGCCATGCTGCCGCACCTTCTAACTCCTCTCCCCTCTCAAACTCTTCCCCCTCAGCAACACCCTGATACCTACGCATCGGCCCAATCCACCAAGATCGCCAAATCACCACAAATAATAACACTAACACCAACCAACAATAGGGATTCGCAGGAATCGAACGAAAATACAACTCCGCCGAACTCAGCCCCATCGACACCCCCGCAACGCCATCATTGATCAATGATAACTGCGTCGCAATCCACGTCGAAATAAAGGCAATGCACGCCACCGCCGAACTCGTTGAGTCAATCAAGTACGCCAATAGCTGACGCGACACCCTCATCCCCTCAGTAAAAGGACGCGCCACACTCCCCACTAAAATCGCATTCGCTAAACCATCAAAAAAACAAATCAACCCCATCCCATAAACACCTAACAATGTCTTGCGCCTCGCTCCCCCCTCACGCTCACCAATAAGCCATTGCATCACACTCACAAACCCACCTGATCGCTCCAACACCTGCGCAAAAGCCCCTAAAATCAAGGTAAACAATATCGGACCAATATGCCACGACCCCGATAATGCCGGAAATAAATAGTCCACCACCAATGCCTTCCCCCCACCCATAACATCCCCCTTATGCTGTAACATCACCCCCACAATTAAGGCACTCAATAATGATAGCGCTGCCTGCCGCGTAACCACGATCATCACTAATGCCACCACCGCAGGTAATATCACCAAAATCTCATTCATCTCCCCATTGCCCCCATGTTCCTAACATTCACCCCCCCTCTATCACATACTTCCCACATACCAGCAAGACAACACTCTCATCCCAACTTGTTCTGATTGGTAATCAATCAAGAATTCCTTACTTTTTTGGTTGTGCGTCCACCGCTTTATTCTAAGCTACTTAGTGAATGATTTTTCTATCAGATTACTAACTTCTCTGTTGTTAACTCTGAAGAAAGCTCTCGTGTAATAAAATCCCAAATACCATGACCCAAACATATATCCTCACCCCAATCGCTGGGGTCGTCGGCTTAGCCATAGCCGGTGCGATCCTCGCCTCCATCACTAAAAAATCCGGAGGAGAAGGGAAAGTCGCTGAGATTGCAGAGAAAATCCACAAAGGAGCCATGGTATTCATGAAGCGCGAGTTCGTCTTAATCTCGCTCTTTGCAGTCGTGATCGCAGCCCTCATCTTCTTTTTCCAAAAACAAGAATACGCCGCTTACCAAGCATACGCCTTCCTCTTCGGCTGCCTTGCTTCCTCGTTTTCTGGCTTTGTCGGAATGTTCACAGCGACGAAAGCAAACGTCCGCACCACCATCGCGGCAAAAGAAGAGGGGCCAGCTTCCGCATTGGGAGTCGCCTTCTTTGGTGGCTCGGTCATGGGCCTCACCGTAGCCTCCATGGGCCTCGTTGGCCTCGGCACACTCTTCTACATTTTCATCTCAGGTGAAAGTAAGCCACACGTAGCCGAAATCATGGAAGGCTTTGCCATGGGCGCGTCCCTAGTCGCCCTCTTCTACCGTGTCGGTGGGGGCATCTTCACCAAAGCTGCAGACGTTGGAGCCGACCTCGTCGGTAAAGTAGAAGCTGGTATCCCTGAAGATGACCCTCGAAACCCCGGCGTGATTGCAGACAATGTGGGTGATAACGTCGGCGACGTGGCCGGCATGGGCTCAGACATCTTCGAATCCTACTGCGGAGCACAAATCGCTACCATCGCCATCGCCGGTGCAGCCGGTGCTCGCCTCGCAGAAACCCAAGGTCCCACCCTATTTGATAAAGTGGGCATCGCTGCAGAAAAAGCAGAGTCTTTGATGTTCCTACCTCTTGCCCTTACCTCAGTGGGCTTAGTCTGTTCAATCCTCGGAATTCTCTTAGTCAAAATGATGGCCAGCAAAGAGCCCGCATCAGCATTGAGAATTGGCACCATTGGCGCTGCCGCCCTCTACATCCTCGCCGCCTTCATCACTTGCGCCCAGTTCGGCTTCAACAGTAACCCCGCCATCGCCGTCCTCGCCGGTGCCGTAGGCGGTATCATCATCGGCCTCGTCACCGAACACTACACCGGTGGTAAACCAGTCCGTGACCTAGCCGAACAAGGAGAAACGGGTGTCGCTACCGTCATGATCTCTGGCCTCGCACTCGGTATGCAATCCGTCGCCATCCCCTTGCTCACGCTCGCCGCTACCATCTCAGTTTCCTTCCACTTCGTTGGCCTATACGGAGTCGGCTTGGCCGCCGTAGGGATGCTCGGCACCGTCGGGATCACCATGGCCATCGATGCCTATGGTCCCGTCGCTGATAACGCCGGCGGTATCGCCGAAATGGCAGCTATGGGCCCCGAAACGCGTAAAATTACCGATGGCCTAGATGCTGTCGGAAATACCACTGCAGCCATCGGTAAAGGCTTCGCTATCGGAGCCGCAGGCCTCTCCGCCCTCGCTCTCATCACCGCCTTTATCCAAAAAACCAATATCGACCTCAACCTCGCCGACAACTCCGTACTCGCTACCTTCTTTGTCGGCCTCTTCATTGGCGGTATCGTCCCCTTCCTCAATGGAGCCATCACCATGACCGCCGTTGGTTCAGCAGCCTTCGAAATGATCAATGAAATCCGTCGCCAGTTCAGAGAAATCCCTGGGCTGCTCGATGGCAAGGCCGAACCTGAAACTGACAAATGCGTCGACATCGCCACCCGCGCCGCTACCAAAAAAATGGTCCTCCCCGCATTACTCGCCGTCGGCACCCCCATCGTCGTCGGCTTCGGTTTCAATGCAGTCAATGGCATGGGCGCGGTCGCTCTCACCGGCACACTCGTTGGCGCCCTTCTCGGCTGCATCCTCATGGCCCTCATGATGTCCAATGCAGGAGGTGCCTGGGACAATGCTAAAAAACACGTCGAGGACGGCAACTGCGGAGGTAAAGGCTCAGAAGTGCACGCCGCATGTGTCGTGGGTGATACCGTAGGTGATCCGTTCAAAGACACCTCAGGCCCCTCCATGAATATTATCATCAATGTCATGGCAATCGTCTCCCTCGTCATCGCCGGACTCCTCTAAGCCCCCCTCAAATCCCTCCTTCTTCACGGCCTCGCCCCACGGTGAGGCCCTTGTCTTTTGAGATCTATCTTCCCATCTCCATCACGACCCTCACCGTGCACTATCGTGTTCTGAAAAGCATTTCCTAGCCGCTTCCCCTTCTTTCTATCAGAACCCCTGCTTTTTTCCTACGCAGCTCGCCCTCTATCATGTATGCCTGATCACCCATGAAAAGAGAAACACTTTGCCTCCACGGAGGTCAACAAGCTGACCCGACAACTAATGCCCGTGCCGTCCCACTCTACCGCACCGCCTCTTACGTCTTCGATTCCGCCGAACACGCTACCAAACTCTTCGCCCTCCAAGAACTCGGATACATCTACACCAGACTCCAAAATCCCACGACAGATGTACTCGAAAAACGCGTCGCTTTACTTGAGGGCGCTCCCGAAATGGGCGGCCTCGCCCTCGCTTCCGGCACCTCAGCCATCTTCTACACCATCATTAATATCGCCCAAGCTGGCGACAATATCATCTCAGCCAATAGCCTGTACGGCGGCACCTACACCCAATTCAATGACATCCTCCCAACCCTCGGGATCGAAGTCAAATTCGTCGCCCCCAATAACCTCGATGAAATCAAAGCCGCTATCGATGAGAAAACCCGCGGAGTTTTCATCGAAACCATCTCCAACCCAGCATCTGAAGTCACCGACATCGCTGCTATCGCCGACATCGCTCACGAAGCCGGCTTGCCACTCATCGCCGACTCCACCTTCACCACCCCACACCTCTGCCGCCCACTTGAACACGGTGCCGACATTGTTGTCCACTCCCTAACAAAATGGCTCGGCGGACACGGCACCGCTATCGGTGGCATCGTCATTGACTCTGGGAAGTTCAATTGGGCAGCTGGTAAACACCCACTCTACGATACGCCCGACACCTCTTATCACGGTCTGCGCTGGGGCCACGACCTCCCAGAACCCCTCGCCCCACTTGCTTTCATCCTCAGAATGCGCACCGTACCACTACGAAATCTCGGCGCATGTATCTCACCAGATAATTCCTGGATGGCCCTACAAGGTATCGAAACCCTCCCCCTCCGCATGGATCGCCACTGCGAAAATGCTCTCGCTGCCGCCACATTCCTTAAACAACACCCCCAAGTCGAATGGGTCCGCTTCCCCGGACTCGAAGACGATCCGCAATATCACAAAAACCTCAAGTATATCGAAGGGAAAGGCGGCTCAGTCGTCGTCTTCGAAATCAAAGGTGGTCGCGAAGCCGGTCAAAAATTTATCGACCAACTCGAACTCTTCTCCCACCTCGCCAATGTTGGCGATGCCAAATCATTGGCCATCCACCCAGCATCTACCACCCATTCCCAAATGAGTGAAGAACAACAATCCGCCGCCGGTATCAGCCCTGGCATGGTCCGCCTCTCACTCGGTATCGAACATATCGATGACATCCTCGCTGATCTCAGCAAGGCCCTCGACTAACAGCCCCCTCACGCAGTGGCCAACTCCATAGCTGGCCAAGAAATGCAACAAATCCTCCCCACTTGCTTCTATGCAGGTGGGGATTTTTACCTGTCCCTTAGTGTCGTGTCAGTTAGGTAATCCTCCTGAGCAACAAGGGTAGAGGAAGGCCTGAGTAGACCTTCAGGACTGACGAAGAACGCAGTGGATCAAGAATGACCCGAGACTCCTCAAAGAAGCTACTAGCAGGTCTTATATCCTCCCCCTAAAACCATCCAATTTCTTGCGGACTTTACGGACTCCACACTAACCCGTCTGCATCCCCATGAAGGCTGCCACACCATCCAAGATCATCTGCACCGAAATCATTACCAATAACATCCCCATCAGCCGCTCAATAGCACGCATCCCCTTCCTTCCTAACACCTTCATGAAAAAGGGTGAAGCTAGCATGATCACCGCCACCGTGAGCCAAGCTAAAAATACCGCCAATGTCACTTGCCCCATCTCATCCTGATGCTTCGCCGCTAACAACATTATCAAGGTCAATACCGATGGCCCAGCCATCAATGGCACCGCCAGCGGCACAATAAATGGCTCTTCCGTTTCCACTTCTTTCAATACCGACTTCGCAGGAAATAACATCCCCATCGCGATCAAAAATAAAACCACTCCTCCCGACACCCTCAAAGTCGAGGTCTTGAGATCTAAGAACTCTAACATGTGATTCCCCAAGAATAAAAAGAACATCATAATCAACAGGGCAAACAACAACTCTCTCAACATAATCTTTCTGTGACGATCCTCAGGCGTTCCACTCAATACCGCATAAAACATAGGAATGTTCCCGAACGGATCCACCACTATCACCAGCATCACTATCAATCCTAAAATGTCCATCCACTGCTTCTTGTTGATGCGCTACCCAATAGCAAGAAAGATCTCAGCTGTCAGACAAGTGGCTCCCCCCTAAATTCAAAGGCGCTCCTATCGCTAATAGGAACGCCTCATGATGGTTTGGGGGGAATAGGGTGTGGTAGTTGTGTACGGACAGCCCAATAGAAACCTCTCTCGCCCGAGCTGTCACCTAATGACGGCCACACCCCCACAGGATCTTAACAATTTTTTTCACCTTTTTTAAAAACCTCCAAAAATCACGGATTCCCACCCACCATTTCTTGCCTCTCCATTGGCTTTTGCTGACTCACAGTAAAGACATGCGCCCGATTGCGCCGGCCATCTTTGTAGAGAAAAACAAAATGCCTCAAGTCAGGTGTGTCAAACCACCGTCCCTGTGAAAATTCCTCCCAGCGCTTTCCCTTCTTGACCCCGATCACCAAGGGCATAGGCGCCCAATCACCGGGCGTATTGGTCGGGCGTGGTACTAAAACACTCCCACCAGCAGCACATTTCACGCGTACATTTCCCTTCGCCCCTCTCTGCAATGGCAAGGTCGGACTCACCTCCACACCCACGTCTTCCCCAGTCAAATTAAAAAGTAAACGCTCACCGAAACTCGGGCTCGAGCCACCCACATTGATCGCCTGCGAGATCATCCGCTTCTTACCCTCATACACCACTGGAAATAAGACAACCATGCATTCCCCCTCAAAGAGCTTCACCCTCGCCAATGGCTTCGATTCCTCATTCGCCTCCCTATATAACTCCAAAACCTTCGGGCCTTGATATAAATACGCATCTCCCATGCTCGCTCTCCCCACCTCAATACTCGCAAACTCTACTTCCTTCCCTTTCTTCTTCGGGCTCACTTTATAGTAAAGCTTCGAATCCGTGATCCGCACAGGTGATTGGATGTAAAGCTTGGTGCGCATCTGCCCAACACAAGGTACGCTCAAGCCCAAGATTATTAATAACAATGTAAGTAACTGCGCTTTCATAGTTTCTCCTATTAGACTTCGTCAGCATTCAACCATCGGAATGAGACAATCTTTATCTTTCTACCATATCGCTCGTTCAAAGCACTCAGATTATCGAGACTCACTCCATCCATATCCACAAAAGCTTCCTCCGGCTCATTCCCCCCATCCACAAAGTCTACCGTGCGTTGGACAATCGCTTCACACCACGCAGTAGCCACCACCTTCCCTGATGTATCTCGAGATTCCCCATACGTTCGAATCCTAAATGTGTCCGAACGCACCTTCACATAAGGTGCCAGTGGCATCAGTAAATCAGCCTGCGTCACATAGCCAGGTGCCCCTTCACCACTAGCACCAATCAATGCTTCCTTGTGCTTCACCTCTAAATTACTTCCCCCCTCTAAATCCTCTACATCCGCCTCTCCAATGCTATGCAACTCGAAGCTTTCATTGATGTCAGTCGCATCAATTGCAGCTTGCAACGCCCCCTTCACTCCCTCATCTGACTCCTCTAAGCGACGATTCAAAAAGTCGGCCACAGAAAGAAAAGGACCTCTCGCCCTAACCTGCTTCACCATCTCTTCTGCCAATGCATCTAACTCGTCCGCCCCAAGCTGACGAGCCCCCCTCCATCGTTCATCCCAGTACGTCTCATCTACCATATCACCGCTCGCGGCGCCTTCACTCATCGGCAAACTAAAACGACTCACTGGCATCTGTACCTTCCGTTCCTTTAACTCAAGGCCATCAAAATATAACAATTCCTCATCACTCAAGCTCGCCAGAAAACCCTTCCACGCACGCTTTGAAGTCGAATTCACATTAAAGTCCCCCACAGATCGAATAAACTCAGCAATCTCCCTGTACCCCTTTCTCTCACCCTCCAAATCCAGTAACTCACTAGCCAACCCATCTGCCGTCTGCCCCCTCAGATCAAATTGATACAAGGTATTCGGCAGTGGCTCAACCTCCGTCATAGCCTCTTTGAGGACGTCGTGAGCCAGCCTTTCACTCCCATACAGTTCCGACCGCTGGATGCCCACTGAGCTGTAAAAATAATCATCCCACAATGCCGTGTTGATTAACCAACACTTGTCGTAGAACTTTCGCTGGTACAGCGCTCCATTATCATCGCTCTGAAATAATCCTATCTGCTCAAGCATTGAATCAGCACCTATCAATGGGTGAGCCCAGCTGTTGCCCGATGCCGATGCGACATAGGGATAAGAAACCTGCCATGGCATAGACCGCGCCCCCCCATAATAGGTCCCAGCCTGCCCCTTCTTGCTGTTCGCCTGGTCCGCCAATGACATCGTGTCTCCCAGACCTGCGTGCTGCAGCTGAGCCATCGATGAAATGGCTGCCAAAGGAATCTCACGTAAAGGTGCCGTGTGCGTACCGTCTGTCGTGAAACGCGTCCCACTCCCCATGTACCCTTCATAATTCGTCTCATCAAAATCCACTGGCTTTAGATTACTGTCCGCCCAGAAACTCCAGTTAGGGTCCGGTGCTGCCATCCAGTTGAAATGATAGGGGTTGAGTAAATGCGATACCTTCGAGTCCACCTCATCGTTCGGGTCCTCAAATGATTTGTAGTTCGGTGCAATGCGTGGACAGAATAAGTAACTCTTGAATGGGCGCGACGCCGACGGCGTGGATGCCTCATCATAAGCATAGCCGCCTTCAGTCTTCATCTCAAAAGACACAATACATAATGGCGCGCGCTGTGACCCAGCCATAGGAATCGAGTCTCTTACCAAGACGGTTTCACCCGTATCTGAAATCTTCCTCCCCTTACTCCCCGTTCCTCCCACCGTATAAGTCGCCCCTACCTTGCCATTATTCTTTGGAGTCCCCGCACCTAGAGTGGATAAGAAATGACGCCCAATCCGATAACCATTGCCCATGCTAAAATCCGCAGCGTGTGTCGATGCCCCACCCACCACAGTGTCAGGCTCAATAAACAATTCCACACGGACACTCTCATTCGCATCCACAAAAAGTGATTCCGCTGGCGCTCCCCCCTCGCTCCCAGTATTCTGATTACTCGGATTACTACGCACATACGCAAAAGTACCACCAGTGGGGCCTCCCCCCCCACCCCGCTCAAGCTTCCTAGCCTTGAAGTTCACCGCCCCAGCCGCCGATGGAGTATTCTTGGTATGATGAGTCGCCCCCCCAGTCTCAAATGGTGCACTGTACACAATCGCTTTCCCAGCCGGTATCACCTCCGTCGTCCCAGACCCCTTACCAAAATCAATATTCGAAAATTGTACCGCATTCACCCCCGCTATCTTTAGAAAGTTGGTGACACTCGCATTGCCAAAATCACTCACGCCAGCCGCTGAATAACGCAACTTGAAGGGATACCCACCCAATACTGCATATACCTCCGCCTCACCATGAGGCTTAAAATCTAGATTGTATGGATTAAACATCTCAACCGTCTGATTCGTCAATATCCGCACAACATAGGGCTTCTGCCCCTGAACCGTATGCGTCTGGCGGTCGTGTGAAAAAATGGACGCCCATTTCGAAACCTGAGGGAAATACTTATACCAATTCCATTTCGTAATCACCTCTCGCTCCGTGTCACCCAATGTCATCGTTGGCACACCATCCACCCATCGCACCATCCCTCCCATCTCCGGTGATAAATATTGATGCCCATAGGCCCAAATATCCATCCACGTCGGCCCATCATATTCTGGTAACTTCCCCTTGTTATACTGCCCAGTCGTCTCAAAAATCGGATACAATACCCGAGCCTTGCCATTCACGAGGAACTCCTCAGGCAACAAAGCAGACTGCACCTGAACCTCACCTGGCACCACCGTCTCAGTAGCTCGCGACATCGCTATGCTCAAGTCACGCTGCAAGCCCCCATTCGTCGACGTACGAATCCCAACGACCTCAGTACTCGCATCAAAAAAGAACTTGTGGTAGTTCACCGAACTCGATTCCGGACCTGTCAATCGCACCGTCCCAAAATCAATGGCACGCTCACGCATCACCGCATCGATTCCTCCCAACTCAGGCACAGCAATATCATCGTCCATCATCTCTATGCCAGGACCCGCCGAACTCGCCCCCTTTACAAACCGATCCCCATGACTCTCTGGCGCCTCCTGAAGCTCATGGTTGATCCGCACTTTCACCCCTTCATCTCCTACCCACCACGCATAGGCTCCAGAATCTCCCGTCTCCACTTTCTTAGCATAAACATAGTGCTCCTCCAGCAATGGATCTGCCGCCCCAATGTTGATATTCAAACTCCCCGGCCCAACCAAACGTACCGCTTTCGTGTCAGCAGACAAATCTGTCTCAATGTATTTGACCGAGGCTCTCGACACCGCATCGCCCGATTTCAGTCACTTTAAAAAACGCGAAGCGCGCCCCTCCCCCTCGTAAGTCTCAGCCATGCGCTTCCCAATCTCACCAGCTGTCAAATCCCCTCCTACTATGTGATCTTGCCTATTTTCAATGTCCAACGGGTCAATACGACACCCCAAGCTCCGCCAAACTCCCATCGTGTGCTTCTGCCTTGCTCCCTCAATAATATCTGACTCAGCTGTCACCCTCTCATCCTTACCCGCTGCTTCCTGTAATTCCCCCAAGGCAATGATCAATGCCATCCGAGCATTCGCTCTAGCCTCCATCCTGTGCTTCTCCTGAGTAGCCACCTTCGTCTCACTTGTGGCCAGCCCCAGCATGCCCACAACCAAAAGAATCAGTAATACCATAATCGATAAGGCTGAAATAAGGGCAAAGCCCCCATACTTGGTCTGAAGTTTGGGCGTTTCCATAGATATTGTAGAAGGTAGACCGTGAGGCTTCGCGAGAAGTCTCAACTATACAGTCCACCACATCCTATGAATTGATCGATATTTTTCTCACGCATTTGTCATGCATTGTACATTCATTGCTCAAACAACACCCCAGTCACAACAACTCCCTCTCTCCTAAACGCCCCCTCATCTCCCCTCACGGTAGTATGTGACATATTTCAAACCTAACAAAAAACACAACATAACCCACTCAACATAAACACAGTATGCACCCAATTTCAAACGACCGTAATGCTAAAAATGAAAAAACGATGCAGAAAAAGCTTGCAGCAAACCGGGAATCGAAGCAAAGTCCTTTCACGACACAACGCAAGTTGATCGTCTGGCCAGAACCGGTATTTCGGGGGGAATTTTCCGGTTCTGTGCCTAACTTTCCTAATCAAGCCCAATCATGCGCGACAAGATGCAGATTGGGCTTGATTCTTTCTAGGAAAAGAGGTTCAACCTTCTCTCGCAAAGCACGGCAGCCACCTGCCACCATAACCATCACTGATACACTGACCATGGACCCATCAAACATCATCCCGTTTGAACAACCCAAGCCAGTGAATCGATTTCCAGGAACACCCATGAAAAGCGACCTTGTCGAACAAGCATCTGAGATCGTCATCGATCCCCAAGTACTCATCAACGTAGTTTCCCAACGCGTCCGCCAACTTAACACTGGCCGCGCACCACTCGTGGACACCCTCCCTAGCATGGGTGCCGCTGACATTGCCCTTACCGAAATCATCGAAGGTAAGCTCAAAGTCATCCCAGGTGGCTCAGAAGACTAATCTCAGCCCCAACCCCGAGACCGCCTTCCCACCTCTCTAGTATCCTATGAGTGCCGAGATTTCTAAAAATAGAAAAGCCCGCCACGAATACCATATCCTAGAAACCTACGAAGCCGGCATCGAACTCAAAGGCACGGAAGTCAAATCCATCCGCGCCGGTAAAGTCAATATCGCTGACTCTTTCGCTCGTATCGATAAGGGTCAGCTTTTTTTATACGGTTGTGACATCCAACCATGGGAAACCGCCGGTACCTGGTTCCAACACCAAAGCCGACGCCCCAGACGACTCCTCGTCCACAAAGTCGAAATCCTTAAACTCGACCAACTCACTTCCCAAAAAGGATGCACACTCGTCTGCCTCCGCATGTATTGGAAAAATCGCCGAGTCAAAGTCGAAATCGGCGTCGCGAAAGGCAAAACCCACGCAGACAAACGCCATAGCCTCAAAGAAAATGTCGAAAAACGTGAGGCCCAACGCGAAATGCAACGCTTCAATAAAGGCTACTAATCCGTCCACAAGGCCCGACCATCGCAAGGCGCGCGTCCAAGCCAGCCAACGACCGCGGGGCCATACTAGTGCGATCACCGCCAGCTACAAGCTACAGCTCTTGGTCCAACAACAGAAACGCACCTTGTATACCCGCGTTCTGCCCCAAGCCCGGAGCCACCACGTATCGATGAGAACCATCTAATACCGTGAAATACCCCCCTGCCACCTCCCTCAAACATGCCTCGACCTTGGCGTGAAATCCCTCAGCTTGAGAAACCCCTCCGCCAAGAACAACCAGACTCGGGCTCAAAATCGCCAACATCGACAAAATTCCATGAGCTAAGTACCAAGCCTCGATATCCCACGCTGGCTCATCAGCGGCAATCTCGTGCCCTCCTCGCCCATATCTCTGGATCAATGACGTCCCAGAAGCCATCCCCTCCAGACAATCACCATGGTACGGGCAGACACCCTCAAAATCATCATCAGCATGACGAGGCACCTTGAGATGCCCAAACTCTGAATGCAGTGCCCCGTGGAGCACTCTGCCCTCTACCACAAATCCAGCACCAATCCCCGTACCAATCGTAATATATCCCACGTTCTCATGCCCACGTGCCACCCCCAAATGCACTTCAGCCAAAGCCGCGGCATTCACATCGGTATCCAACACAATACGAGCAGCTGGAAACGCCTCTTCTAAGGCACCGACCAAATCAAAACCACCCCAACCTTGCTTAGGGGTCGCCAATAACTTCCCGTAATCCTCACGCTGCCGATTCACACTAATCGGTCCAAAAGCAGCCACTCCGAGCTCACAAACCTCCCCCTGCTCTCTCAGCCAAGCTACCGCTTCCGCCACCGTCTCCTCTGGAGCTCCCGTAGGAAAACGATGCTGCTTCCGCACCCCATTATCTTCCCCTGCAATGCCAACGACTGTCTTTGTCCCACCGAGCTCGATTCCTGCTTTCATAGAATTTCTCGGACAGTGCTAACAAGCCTAGGCCCTCCACGCAGCATTTTTTTACTGGCGCAATTTCTGACCAATTGCTGCGACCACTTCCGGGTAAAGCTTGTGCTCCTCCACCTGAATGCGCTGATGCAAACTATCCGCCGTGTCATCCGCTAACACAGGCACCTTCGCCTGCTTAATAATTGGTCCCGTATCCATCCCCGCATCTACATAGTGCACCGTACAGCCACTTTCCTGCGCCCCATCATCCACAGCCTGCTTCCAAGCCATCAATCCCGGATACGCCGGCAATAACGAAGGATGAATGTTCAAAATGCGCTCAGGAAATACATCCAACATCGGCTGCTTTACCAATCGCATGAATCCAGCCAAACACACTAACTCGACCCCAGCTTCCTTCAACTGTGCCGCCACTGCCGCCTGCTTCTCCTCAGGAAACTTCGTCTTGTAGCCCCCACAATCAATCACCTCAGCCACAATCCCCGCCTTCCGCGCACGCTCCAAGATATACCCCTCAGGATTGTCGCTCAATACCAACACGATCTCTGCATGAAGCTCCCCAGAATCAATCGCATCCAGAATCGCCTGCATGTTCGACCCAGATCCAGATCCGAGAACCCCAAGTTTCAGTGGCTGTGACATAGTACTTTCAATCTGCAGTTTAGATAAAAAAAAGGCCAGCCTTTTGAAAGGCTGGCTCTATTGAACAAGTGGTACAGGAAGAGGGACTTGAACCCCCGACCGCCTCGGTGTAAACGAGATGCTCTACCAACTGAGCTATTCCTGCTTATCACTTGCGTCGTGTTGCCTCGCGGCGACGGCGGAAATATCTACAGAACGACGAAACATGCAAGCTCTTTTTCAACGATTTCTTCACTTTTTTTAGAAGCCCTTAAACGCCCCCAAATTAGTGCGTCGCAGCAAGCTCTCTAAGCCTCTCACCCTCTACAGGTGACGGACGAAACTCAACGATCCCCTTGGATTTCACCTTCACACGTCCACGCGCATCCACTGTTGGGTAAAAGAAATATACCAGATACTTCTGCGGTTTATAAGTCAGCGTATTTCTTTGCAACCACTGCTTTTTCCCCTCGACTGACGCCCAAACACCAAAATTTAAAGAACGCGACTTATCCCCTGTAAACTTCACAATCTGATTCTTCTTCGGTTTGATAGAAATGCGCGTCTTGCCAATCCCCCCATTGATCTCAAGTGAAGACAAATTCACAAACTGATAAGAACCATACGGCGCATGACTGCGGTCGTCACGTAATGGCATCAACTTGTAACTCCCCTTCTTCTCACCTGGGAAGAAAACAAAAAGCACACGCTTCCAACTACTAGGCACCGTCGCCGTATTCACAGGCTGCACTCCTGCCACCGTCTTGCGGTAAAATGTAATCTTCTGACCACCCTCAAACGCATAATTCAACGAACGCGTCATCTCTGAAAGATCCACTTGCTTCAGCCTCTCCATACTCTGCTCCTCCGTCTCACCCTTCTTAGGCTTCCCCTCCAAATAATACAACTGATCACTGCCCACATTCTCCCAGCTCGCACAGCTGAAACTAAAGTTCGCCTTAGACTTGCGCTCCTGAGCTCCCCCCATCGTGACCATGCTCGCCAATGCGATGCTTAAACTTACGATTCTCTTTAAAATTTTCATGACTCTTATTTGCTCTTTTGAAATTCTTAGACCCCGTCTTTGTTCAACCAACGGAATGATATGATTTTGTAACTGCGACCCAATGAACTCGCATTCTCGTCTTTAATGTAGGCATCAATCGATGCAGGATTGCTCCCCGGATAAGATGGATTCGGCTTCGTAGCCAACCTTCCCTCATCCCCTACTAACAATGGCGTGCGCTGTACTACCGCCTCGCACCAAGCTCGGGCTACAACCTTACCTGAACCATCAGGACTCAGCGCCTCCCCATAAGCTCGAATGACAAAAGTATCCGAACGAGCCGATACCGCCCCCCCAATGCTCGCCAAAACATCACTCTGCCTAATTGTCCCGGGAACTCCCAGCTCTGAGCCACCCCCAGTAGACAAACCACTTTCCTTCAGTGCCGCCTGTACAGCACCCATCTCTCCCTGCTCATCATCGCTCAACCTGCGATTCACAAAATCCGCAACGGATAGGAATGGCCCACGCTTGCGCACCTCCTCTACCATCTTCTCTGCCAATTTCTCAATGTCCTGATCATTGAGCTTGGAATACCCCTTCCATAGTTCGTCTGCATCTCCAGCTGTGACAGCAGCTCTAGAGAATGCCACACCCTCTACATCCTGTACTGACATCACACCCGTCTCAGATACCCGATCTATCTGCTTCCCCTTTAAACTCCCTAACCAAGACTTCCATGCCTCTACTCGTGTGGAATTGATATTCATCGCACCATCCAACATCAAATGACGAGCAATCCAGCGGTAATGGGTGAGCTCCTTTACCAAAGCCTCTTCTTCCACCCCCACTGAGCTGGATGCCAAAACCAAGCGCTTGTTTAATAATGGATTCTTACGCTCCTTGTCCAAGAACTGCTTCATCAATCCTTCTGCGGCTTCTAGCGGCTGAGTGGGCTCATCTCCTCCAAAATTCATCCCAGTGAAAAAATAACGATCCCAGAGCCCCTCGTTTGCTAAGTATGACATGTCGTAATACGTCGCCTTGTACCCCTCTGGGCTCTGCGTACTCTCCTGCCTGATCAAACGATTCTTAGGCACCTGCGGATGCGGAAAGGAACTACCAATCGCGTAAGAAACATCCCAAGCGTTAGCCCCTGCCTGCACATGCTGCAGCCCTGCAATATTCGTAAGAGGTGCATCCGGAACTTCAAATGCAACGACATGCGTCTGACCGCTCCCATCGTGACTCTCTCCCCAGAAGCCATTGTTCCGGCTACCAACACCTACCTGTAATAAATCAAAGTCACTTACCAACGCTAAGTTCACCTCCCAGTTGCTCGGCGCATCCCCCTGAATCCCCTTACCCATGCTGTAAGAATGATTCACAACCGCACGCGGGTCATACTGAGCCAACACTCCATTCGGACTCGTATCCGCGGCCCTCAACTTAAATTCCAACGCACAAATTGCTGTCTGCTCGTTAGAAAAGCTGCTCAACAACTGAGTCAGTTTACTCTGCCCCTGCGGCAAAATATCCGATGCGCTCGCCACATCCACCGATGACAACATAGGTAGATCCTTATACGCATCACCATAACGACCAGCTACAAAGGGATTAGCCCTCCTCCCCTTGGTCTCCTCAAAATACCCTAAGTAATTACCAATGCCAATCGACTCATTCTTCTGTGGCAATAACTCAAAGCGATACTTCTCACCACTCTTCACCCGCCAATCATTGGAGAATCGTAAAAACATCCCACCCTCCCAGTTGTTAGTAAATGACCCAGGCTGCGCTGCAGTCGACCCCCAAGAATACCCCTTCGGCTCAGGAAAGCTTAATGCAAATGTCCGTGACTCACCGGGATTCAAACGAATCAACTTGGTCGGACGCTCACTGCTGAAAGGATAATTTGGATCTTCTTCTGCAGTCACCCCCACACGGAAGTTCTGAAAGGGAAAATACTTCTCCGCACCAAAACTTCTCTGCTCTGGGTCTATCGCTAATTCTTCCTCGCTGCCATCCGTCTTGATCCGCGTGAAGTTCCACCGCAATCCCTTCAACTCCAAACTCGTGAATGCCGCTTCAAATTCAATCGGCACATTGTATGGATTCCACAAGGTCCCCACAGCATTCAAAACCAAATCAATCCTCTTCTCCTGAGTCGCACTGTAAGACCCAGAAACCTTATGACTCAGCACCACTCCCACCCGGGTAAACACTGGTGCCAAACCCAAAGTATTATGACCAAAATTGTTCCATGAACGACCGCTGTTCTGACCAAAGTTGTAGAAAGGGTCCATCGCATCTGGCGAGATAACCTTGTCCTTACCTCCATCCACTCGTCCACCCACATAGGTGACATTCAATGAGTGGTTCGCCGCAGAGTTGTGCCAATGACTATAAGGCTGGTAGGGCTGAGCTAGCCAAGTTCTCTCATCACTTGGTGGCATCCAACCACGACGAGAAACATCCGTTACTGGCAAGTTCTCATACTCGCGCTTGTACTGACGGTAATGATTGCGCAGTGACTGCCATGTCGGCCCGCGCAAGTACCGACCCATCCCACTTGCATCACTCCCACCATTGCTGTCGGGAAAGGCAAAAACATAGCCTAACTTGTTGGCCCACCACTGAGGACGGTATCCACTCGGCCAGTAAACCGATGCCCAAGCTGGGTTCTGGTCACCAGAATTGCTAAACTCACCAATCGATTGAAAATCCGCACTCCGCTCATCAATGGCATCCGTGTGATTCAGTGTATAATCCCACTCTGTAGCTCCAGATTCCGGCATCAATGAAGGAAGCTCAAATGGTAATGATAAATCACGCTTTAACCCCCCCAGTGCTACATCTGCGAGCACCCCTCTACTGTAGGCGGTCACATCGTGGTAGCGCGCGCGCACACTCGCAACGTCATCATTGACCACTTCAAATTGACGCACACTCAACATCGCAGCCAATTGCTCATCAGTGAGTAACTCGGCATCGAGCTTCTCAAGCCCCTCCATGTAATCAATCCGATTCTGTGCCGGGTTCATCCGCTCTGCGCGCAACTCCCAGTCCGTATCCTTAAGCTCCCTCTTGTCTGATAGATTTACCTTCGCTTTGACACCCTGGTCGCCAACCCACCATCCAAGACGACCAGTCGTGCCACCATCGCTTCCCTTTACATCCTCAAGTAATACTACAACCCGGTCACTCGGATCTGTACTACCTACCGTCCCCTCACCGACTAACTCCACCACACCTTCCTTAGGTAGCACACTCTGTGCAAAATCTAACTCCGTAACCAGAGCCTCTTCCCCAGAAACCAAATAACGCTCAAATGCATCTCTGTTGCGATCCTCTTTGTATTCCTTCTGACTCTCACGGACACCACTCGAGTCGCGCTCATGCCACTTCTCAGTCGTATACACTCCCACATAATGCTTCTTGTCCACAGAAGCTTCCCAACCCGTGAATCCATCCTCACTATAGATGTCAGCTTCAGCCGTAACCCTCTGATCCGGACCCGTGCTCTTCTGCAGCTCACCAATAGCCATCATCAATGCCATCCGCGCATTCGCACGCGCCTCCCCATTTGCCCGATCCACCTCAGATGTTTTCATCTCTACCGCCGACAGCGATAGCATGCCCACAATCAACATCACCATCAAAGCCATGATCGAAAGGCAAGCAATCAATGCAAACCCCCGCTGCTCCACTGGCAGCATACGCATTCCTCTGGTATTTGGTGTTTTTTTCATCGTCTGAAGATCACAATCGGTAACTACATAGAATACACCTAAACTCCCCTAAGTCGCCACTCATTTACTGGTTCACCCATCCAACCAGAGACACCCAAGCAGCTGATTGAAAGAAATCGGCAACTCACCTACTTTCAATAACAAGCTTCTATTCCCCACTGTTCCCACTGGCCACTTAATCGAGAAAAACTAACATCTCCAGCTGCACATACTGGTAGCAGAAAAATACCAGAACGGAGGCCTTATATCACACCAATGCGGCACGTATGCTTGATACTATGCACTTTCGATCACTCCTGCTCTCCGCCCTACTCACAACCACCCTCCTCGCCAAACCCAATGTCGTCTTCATCGCGATCGACGATATGCGACCTGAAATTGGCTGCTACGGTGCCTCCCACGTCAAGACACCACATATGGACGCGCTCTCAAAAAATGCAGTCACCTTCCATAAAGCCTACTGCCAACAAGCCATCTGTGGCCCCTCACGCGCCAGCCTCCTAACGGGCATGCGCCCAGACTCCTCCAAAGTCCACGGCAACCACAGCCACTACCGTGACATCCACCCCAACCTCAAAACCCTCCCTGAACTCTTTAAAGATCATGGCTACCACACCTTCGCAGCCGGTAAAATCAACCATGGTGTCTTCCCTAAAGGAATGGCCCCAAAATGGGATTGTATGGGCGACCCACAAAGCTGGAGCGAACCAGCATTCCGCCCAGGACCTCGCTACTACTACACCGAAGAAGGCATCAAAGCCGCCCAATCAGTCTTTAAAAAACGCTTCAAAAATCGCCCTCTATCAGATTGGGATAAATACCTCACCTTCGGACCACTCACAGAAGCTCCCGACGTCAGCGACGACACCCTCTACGATGGGCAAGTCGCCGCCAAAGCTGTCGAAAAACTCAAAGACTTCTCCCAAAACCCCAACCAACCCTTCTTCCTCGCCCTCGGATTTATCAAACCACACACCCCCTACATAGCTCCTAAAAAATACTGGGACCTCTACCAACGAGATGCCATCCCCCTCGCCAAAAATCAAAACTTCCCTACCGGTGCACCAACCTGGGCCGGCCATGCCTCCTCCGAACTCCGCCGCTATACCGATCAACCAAAACGCGGAACATTCTCCGAAGCACAACAAAGAAAAACCAAACACGGCTACTACGCGTGCATCAGCTACATCGATGCACAAATCGGCCGCGTCCTCCAATCCCTCGACCAACTCAATCTCCGTAAAAATACTATCGTCATCCTCTGGTCAGATCACGGCTACCACCTCGGTGAACAAAACCTCTGGGGAAAAACCACAAATTACGAACTCGATACCCGAGTCGTCCTCATCTGCAGCGCCCCCAATAAACCCGGTAATGGACAAGCCTCACACGCACTCGTCGAACTCGTCGATATCTACCCAACACTCACAGACCTCGCCAACCTCCCCACACCAAAATCCTGTGAAGGGAAAAGTTTTGCACCATTGTTAGAATCACCTAACAAAATTTGGAAGCCGGCCGCATACTCACAATTCCCACGCGGCAAACGTAAAGGCTATTCCCTAACTGACGGAAAATACCGCTACATCGAGTGGATCGAAAATAACGCCGTCATCGCCAGAGAACTCTACAATCACCAGTCAGATCCCTACGAATCTACCAATATCGCCGATAAAGAACCCCTCGAAGTCAAACGACTCTCGAAGTTGTTAGACCGAGGCCAGGGATGGAAGCTCATGAATGAATAATCCACCCCAATCTCCCACCAGAGAAAGTATGACTGAACACACTCCACTAAACTGGTAGGATGGAAACACCACTGTCTATTGAGGAAGTCTCTGCATTCGGCTCAGTACCACTCTATACCTACCGATTTTACCCAATTACCAAATGATAAAACATTTCTTCAAAGCAGCTCTCGCTGGCATCGCCATCAGCCAATCAACCCTCGCTGATAAACAACCTAACATTCTCTTCATCGTCATCGACGACGCGGGATACGATGACTTCAGCTACGCCGGATGCAAAGACTGGAAAACCCCTCATATCGATAGTATCGCAAAAAATGGCACCACATTCACTAATGGCTATGTCACAGCATCAGTCTGCGGACCATCAAGAGCGGGACTTCTAACAGGGAGATACCAGCAATCCTTTGGTCACGAGGAAAACATCACTGGCGGACAAGCATGGAAAGTCCCATCTGAGAAGTTTGGTCTCCCCACCGAAATACCAACCCTCGGAACGCTCCTACAAAAAAAAGGATACACAACCGCCGTCTTCGGCAAATGGCACCTCGGTGAGCATGAAAATTTCCACCCCAACAATCGAGGCTTCGACCACTTCGTCGGCTTCCTCGGTGGCAGCCGTAGCTTCTGGCCACTCGATAAAGCCTCTCATGGGCATAAACTCCGAATCAACGACACCGTCATTAAGTCACCCGAGTACCTCACCGATTACCTCGGTAAAGCCACTGCAGAATTTATTACCCAAAATAAAGAAAAGCCATTCTTTGCTTACCTCGCATACAATGCCGTCCACTCACCACTCCATGCCAAAGAAAACGACCTTCAGTCACTCTCCCATATCGACCACAATGGAAGAAAACTTCTCGGAGCGATGACCGTCGCTCTGGACCAATCCATCGGACTCGTCCTCGACACACTCAAAAAACACAACTTAGAAGAAAACACCCTCATCGTTTTCTCTAACGATAATGGAGCTGCTACCTACCTGAAAACCGACAACGGTGGCCTCAGAGGACGCAAAGGAACCGTCTGGGAAGGCGGCCTCAAAGTACCATTCCTCGTCCAATGGAAAGGTCATATCCCAGCAAACACAACCTGCTCCCAACCCGTTAACTTGCTCGATGCCGGTTCCACCTTCTGCAAACTCGCCGGCTATAACGCCCCCGCTGAACTCGACCTTCCCGGAACCAACCTCGTCAGCCTCGCCAATGGAAAAACCATCCAACGCAACCTCTATTGGAAACGCGGTAACACCTCCGCCATCCGAAATGGCCAATGGAAACTCATCACACTCAAGGATAAACCAACCTTCCTCTTCGACCTCAACGCTGATCCAAAAGAAACCAATAACCTCCTCAAACAGGAGGATAGCATCGCTAACAAACTCGATTCCTCACTCAAACAATGGGAAGCCACACTCCCAGCTCCACTCTGGAAAAAGAAAGTCGCAGATCAATACGACACCTTCCTCATGAAGTATTGGGACTAACAATCCACCAGGCATAGCCTCTTTCATTTTTCCAACGCCACAGCTCCCCACCTTCGTGTGTTTTTGTGTCTAGATAGGACTATTAACTGATACAATTTGGCCCAAAAACGCACTATAATTGACTGCTTTTGTCATGAATCCAACTTCTACCATAGCAACCTTAATCACCAGCGTATCGCTATTGTCGCTCTCTGCACACGCCGACGTGAAACTGCCTGAAGTCATCGCCGATCACATGGTGATCCAGCGTAACAAACCAGTAAACATCTTCGGCACTGCGAATCCCGGAGAAAAAATCTCAGTGAACTTCGCAGGAAAAACAGTCGCCACAACCACGGCCAAGGATGGAAAATGGATCGTTCAACTGCCAGCTCAAAAAGCAAGCGCTACAGGACGCCCGATCACTATCAAAGGCGAAAACACGATCACGATTAAAGATGTGCTAGTTGGTGAAGTCTGGCATGCCAATGGTCAGTCTAACATGGCATGGACTCTGAAGCAGTGTGGAGGCGCCGGCCAGCCGGTGCTCGCGAAGTCCAACAATGCGCAGATCCGTTTCTACAACCGCCAACGCATCATTTCCCCAAAGCCAGTTTACAACGAAAAGCAACTCGAGATCCTCAAGAACAAAGCCATCTACGCAGGTGGCTGGGAAATCAGTGCTCAGCAAACAGCCCCCAAGTTCTCTGCAGTAGCCCTGATCTTCGCCCAGAAAATGCACGAAGAGCTGAAGGTGCCTATCGGCATTCTGCACACAGCAGCTGGTGGTTCTCCAACAGAAGCCTTCATTTCCAACGAAACACTCATGGCCAACAAGCGCACCGCTGCCTTAGTCAAAAACTGGCCATACTCAAAAGAGTGCAGCACTCCGCAAGCGGCGAAAAACTTCAAGAACGCCTTAAAGCCGGGTGAAAAGATCGTCTTCGGCAAGTTTCCCTACCACCACCCATGGGAGCCCAGCATTCTCTTTGACATGGGCGTGAAGTCTCTCATGCCATACACAATCAATGGAGCCATTTGGTATCAGGGCGAAACAAACCAAAAGAACCCAGACCTCCACAATCTTCTTTTCCCAATGATGGTGCGCGACTGGCGCAAACATTGGGGCCTCGGTGACTTCCCAGTTTACTACGTGCAACTTCCATCAGTCAATCGCCCTACTTGGCCTGAGTTCCGTGACGGCCAACGCAAGTTTGTTACAGCAGAGCCTAACATTGGCATGGCAGTCACCATCGACACCGCTGACGTGCGCCGCAAGACCAATGTCCACCCGGCTGATAAGGTCGAAGTCGGCAACCGCCTTGCCTACCTCGCTCTCGAAAATGTTTTCAAAGGCAACAAAGTCCTAGCCACTGGGCCTCTTGTGAAAGAGGCAACAGCCAAAGGGTCCGAGGTAACGGTGCATTTCGACTACGCTGAAGGTCTTCAGGCTGTTGGCAACAAACCGCTTGAGCACTTCGAATTAGCGGGAGCCGATGGAGCCTACGTCAAGGCAACGCCAACAATCAAAGGCTCCACACTCGTTCTAACATCTTCAGTTAAAGCACCAAAGTCTGTGCGCTACGCATGGAATCCATTCCCTATGCCTCGCCCCAATTTTGGCAACAAACACGGCCACATTGCTTCACCATTCGAAATCAACATTTCCAAGTAAAAAAAACACTCACCTTCACACTATGATACTCAGAAACCTACTCATTAGCTTCGTACTAGGGCTCTCCGCCCTAAAAGCAGCTGACCGACCTAACATCCTATTCATCGTCTCCGAAGACAACAGCGAGCATATTGGCTGTTACGGCGAAAAACGCGTCCATACACCAGCTCTCGATGCTTTGGCTAAAGATGGCGTGCGCTACACCCGAGCCTATGTCCCCTACTCAGTTTGTAGTCCATCGCGTGCAGTATTCCTCACCGGTCTGTACACCCGCCAAACTGGTCACATCGGCCTAGCGACCCACAAGTTCTCGTTCTACAAGGATTTCCAGACGATGCCTTCCTACTTCCAACAGGCGGGCTACTACACAGGATTCCTTGGTAAAGTGCATGTCAAC
Organism: Rubritalea tangerina; assembly: GCF_042683245.1. NCBI lineage: Bacteria > Pseudomonadati > Verrucomicrobiota > Verrucomicrobiia > Verrucomicrobiales > Rubritaleaceae > Rubritalea > Rubritalea tangerina. The sequence continues at coordinate 96,312 of NZ_JBHUJB010000073.1, read as the reverse complement.
CCAGAGCACTTGGTCACCAACTTCGTCGACCACAAAGCGATTCCGCAAGCCAACTTCGGCAAAACCATCAGCATCAAGAAGTATGCTGATGAGGCAAAAAAGGTGATGCAGAATGCTAAAAAGGCAAACAAGCCATTCTGTCTGATCATCAACTATCCTGATGCCCACCGCAAGTATGTGGGCAAATCAAAGAACGGCTATCCAACAGTGTTGGCAAAGCCTGTCACCAAGGTATTCCCATGGATTGGCTCCGACTCGGACTACCTGCGTAAAGAGCTCGAAAACTACTTCAACTGCATGAACCGACTCGATGAAGGAATCGGTATGGTGCTTAAGAATATGGAGGAGCTTAAGCTACGCGACAACACCATGATCGTCTACATCTCTGACCACGGTGCTGACTTCCCACGCGCGAAGGGTAGCTCCTACGAATGTGGAGTACGTATCCCAATGATCGTGAACTACCCGAAAGCATTCTCAAAAGGCAAAGTGGAAAAGCAGATGGTTTCGACCATCGATATTCTACCAACTATGCTCGATGTCTGTGACATCAAGACCAAGAACAAACTCCCTGGTAACAACCTCCTCAAAATCGATAAAGGCGAAACCAAAGGTCACGAGTATATCCACACGTTTACGACTGGATCAGCCCCTAGTCTCCAATACCTGCAGTTCTCTATCAGAGATGATCGCTACAAACTCATCTACAATCCGTACCGCCACAAGAACCTGCTAGCAGCATCTCGCTACACCAACAGCAAGCTGCCTGCGGATCAACACGTGAAGTCATTCCTCTTCCCTGACGAGTATGAACTCTTCGATCTCCAAGAAGATCCATACGAGTGGAAAAATCTGGCCAGCAGCAAAGCGCATCAAGAGATCAAATCTCGCCTCATCGCCGAGATGAAGAAGTTCCAGACTGAAATCAAAGACCCACTCGGTGATAAGAAGAATCTAGACGCGTTTCAGGACGAACAAATCAAACACCAGAAGATCAAGTATCGCAAAAAAGGCTTCGTCTGGCCGCACCTCAAGATGTTTGAGGAAGCTAACAAATAGAATCCACCCATCCATTTCTCCGCTTACACCATGAGATTGAAAAAGAACATACTCCTATCGACGCTAAGCCTCGCCTTGCTATCGCCACTAGCTTTAACTCAGGCAGCAGAGCAAACGACGAAGTCCGACGAGACCAAACTCACCTACCCTACATACAAAGAGAACGAAACCCTTGTCTTTCGCAGTGGCTCATTTGTTCGAGACGGGAAAAAGGTGACCTTCTTCCGGGACAAATATGGCGTGTGCCAATACCGCATCCCCGACATGTCAGTCTTACCTGATGGGCGCTTATTAGCCACCATCGTTTGTCGCTGCAACAAAGATGGTGATCACTCGATCAGCACCACGTTCTTTGCGGTTTCTAACGACGAAGGAAAGACATGGGAAAAAATCACCTTCAGCACCGACTATAAAAATATAGCAGGCCGTCCAGAAACTGATTTCCCGATGACTGAGCGGACCCAGGAATCACAAGTCATTTGGCACCCTGGCATGAAGCAGTTTGTCGGCGTCTACTTGAGCAAGAGCAAGTGCTGGTTTGTCACCTCGAAAGATTTGAAGAGTTGGTCAAAACCAGTCGAGGCCAAGATCGACATGCCTGAGGTCAAAAACTATTGGCCATCGCCAACGTCCCTGCAGATTGATCAGGATGGATCTCTTCTTTTTGCAATCACTGGTAGCCTAAAAGAAGGCGGAGAACGGATGGCTCGCCTTGTTTGGACCAAGGACCTAAAGAACTTCGAGGTTTCTTCGCTCATGCCAGTCAAGGGCAACGAAACAGCCGTGATTCCTGTTTCAAATGGAAAGTATTTCGTTACCACCCGCATCTCCCCCAAACGCCTCAACATGACGTATAATCGCAAGACAAACTCCTGGAGCGATACCACGCCATTTCCTCAGCCACACACCTGGCGCTGTGAGGTGGATCTAATCAGCGATGGCAAGTCACTCTACCTCGCAACCCCAACACAAAGTCGAACACAAGGACGCCTCTACCGCAGTGACGATGAAGGCAAGACCTGGCAGGAAATTGCTAAACTGAATGGTGAAGGTCACTTTGGCTACAGTGCTTTAGTTGTCCTGAAAAACGGCGATATCGGCATTCTGGCTGAACGTGGCCGTCAGAAACAAGGCAACCGCATGCTCCTCAATGACATCGTTTTCCAACGTGTTTCTAGCAAGGGAGAAGACAAAAAATAACCGCAGCAACTGAAGCCCTAAATCAACATTCTTAACCATGAAGAATCTCATCATCCCAATCCTAGCATTAGCCACCTCGTCACTTGTTGCACAAGACGCCACGCCTGTATTTCGAGCAAAGGTCGATCAACTCGGCGACCACAAATACGAATGCTACCGTGAACCAGTAACAGTCAAAACAAACTCAGGCCGTATCGTTGTTGGAGTACACGCAGGTAATCGCCTCAGCTGGCCGGAGCGTTCTGGACAGGACTTGGTAATCCGCTACTCGGATGACCAAGGTAAAACATGGAGCCCGCTTATCGTTGCGGCAGAGCATGGCAACCACTCCTGCCAAAGCCACGGACTCGTCTATGACGCACAGAAGAACCGTTTGATGTTCCTCTATGTTGTCTACAACTGGGATTACAGCTCGATCAAAGGCCGCGGTTATGCTGCCACCAAAGACATCTACCAAAAGCTCCATGATGACGGCAAGCCCTTCACCACAGCCTACATGGTCCATTCCGATGATGATGGCAAGACCTGGAGTAAACCTAAAGACATCTCCAACATGACCGGCGGCAACGCCCACTTTGGAGCCAGCGAGGGCCGTCAGCTAACAGTCGGTAAGCATGCTGGCAGGTTGATTATCGCGGGCGGTGACAAGCGTGATATGACTCCGACCGGAAAGGTAAACAACAAGAACGTTGGGGTTTGGATCAGTGATGACCATGGTGCCAACTGGAAGTTCTCTGAGATTACGACTCCAGAGATAGAAAAAACCAACGGCATGAACATGTCCTGTGAAGCCAGAGTGACAGAACTCAAAGATGGCACCTTGCTATACAACGCCCGCATTAGCAACGGCTGCTCTATCACACTGACCGATAAAGCTGGAAAACTCACCAATACTGTTTGGCTGTCCGCGCCTAAAGGAAAACTCAACAACTGCACGCTCTTCGTCAGCAAGGACGGAGGAGCTTCATGGAAAAACCAGACGCAGCTGGTATCTGACCAATATGTCAAGTACTCTGCAATGCTTCAGTTAGACGCGAACACCGTCGGTCTATTTTACGAGACATCCCACTACAAAGACATCGAATACAAGACGCTCAAGATCGACGCCTTGATGAAATAACCAAGCCACGCCATATCCCATGAAAGCAATACTTATCGCTGGCTCTGTAGTGACTGCAGCATGTCTCAGCCATGTAGCAGCAAAGGATACCCCCAAACCGAAGATCGTTAAGATCTCATCGCTCGACGAGCTCAAGGTGAAAGGAAAACCAGGTCTTGAAAAGGAATACAAATACTTCCGTGAGCCGAACGCAGTTGTCACCAAAAATGGCACATTGTTAGTTACCTTCGGCCCTCACCATGTTCGTGGGAAAAACGACCGCGCGCATCAAGACATGCTACTCAAGCGTTCCAGCGATAGTGGGAAGACTTGGTCGGATGTGACTCTCATCGCGGACCACGGGATGAACTCAGTCCTCCCCACCACGCTGGTATACGATGAAATAAAGGACCGCGTTCTACTGGTCTACAACATCATCTTCAATGACCCTGACAGCAACGAGAAGAAGCCATGCCAACAGTTTATGATCTACTCAGACGACGAAGGTCTGACTTGGTCGAAACCAAAAGAGATTTTACCGGACCTTGGCGGTATCTGTGTCTTTGGCGGCAGTAACGGGTTACAGGTCAAACACGGGAAGAACAAGGGCCAGCTGATCATCCCCGGCGGCTGTGGTAGCAAGATTACTTGGTTCTCTAGCAGCGACCACGGAGTAACCTGGAGGACCCGCGACATCGGCGTGAAGAACAAAGGTCGCAAAGAAGCTACCGCTTGTGAAACACCTGACGGCAAACTCCACCTATTCCATCGCACCAATGGCTTTGGTATGCTCCACTCGACCAGCTCGGATGGAGGAGCAACCTGGACACCACAGCAAAAGTCAGCGGCAGAGATCTGGGCTTCATGCAACAACTCCGCTCTGACCTTCAAACACAACGGCACCGCTTACCTCGCACTCGCCGGACCGGTTGGCCCAGAGCATGCCAACAAAATTGCTCTCGAAGAGGAAGCTGCCAGTCTAGTGCGCGGCAAAGAGGACTCAAAGCAGTCAGCACGCTGCAACGGCGCAATCTTCCTATCATCCGATGGCGGCAAGACCTTCCCTCACAAGTCACTACTCACCCCCGGCTGGATCTGCGGCTACAATGGCCTCGTTCACCTTCCCGACGGCAACCTCGGCTTCATCTTCGAAGGCGCCAACAAGAACATCCCATGGAACAAAATCAAAGGTAAAGCCGACCACAATACTGGGGCCGCCTTAGGCATCTACATGGCCATCGTCCACCCCGAATGGATCCTCAAAAACTCCAAGAACTAGCCTCAATCCAATATGAAACTTAAAGTCATCCTCGCCGCACTTTGTGCCGCGGTTTCACTCCAGGCGGCCGACCGTCCTAACATCCTTCTCATCGTCTCAGAAGACAATGGCCAGGAGATCGCATGCTACGGAGACAAGAACGTCAAAACACCGCATATCGATAGCCTTGCAAAAGACGGCATGCTCTTCGAAAACGGCTACGTGACCCAGTCGGTGTGCAGCCCATCACGTGGCACCATTTTTACCGGCCTTTACCCACACCAGAACGGCCAAATTGGACTCGCTACGCACAAGTATGCAATGTTCAAGAAGTGGCCAACGACCTATTCGGTGATGCAAAAGGCTGGCTACCACACTGGCTTGCTGGGCAAAACCCACGTCAATCCAGCCGACGCCGTGGAAGACTTTGTGGATTTCCGTGCGATCAAGAACAGCAACTTCGCCAAGAAGAACCTAGCAGCCTATGCTGAGAAGTCAGCTGAGTTTTTCAAAGCTGCTGGTGAGAAGCCATTCTTCCTCACGGTCAACTACCCGGATGCCCACCACCCGCTGCAAAACCAAGTGCAGGGCCGCCCCGCCAAACCACTCACTCCAGATCAAGTAGGAACGATTCCATACATCGGCAAGGCGAATGAGCGGATGCACGAGATCGTGACTGCTTATTACAACTGCATGATGCGCCTCGATGACTGCATCGGAGAACTTCTTGTCGAGTTAGAGAAGTCAGGCAAGATGGAAAACACCATTGTCATCTACATCGGAGACCACGGCGCTCAGCTTCCTCGTGGGAAAATCTTTGCCACTGAAGCCGGCATGAAAGTGCCATATATCGTGAAGTGGCCGAAGAAGGTCAAAGCGGGTGTTCGCTCTGAAAACCTCGTGTCGACCATCGATCTCATGCCCACCTTCTGTGATCTAGCAGGAGTCGAGACTCCAAAAGACCTGCCAGGTAAGAGCCTAGTCCCGATGATCACCGGGCAGACAAAAGAATGGCGTAAGTATCTCGTCTGTGAGCGCAACTGCGACGCTATCAACCTCTACTTCCCGCAGCGCGCACTACGTGATGAGCGCTACAAAATCATTTGGTCACCACTCGTAGCCGAGGGAGAAAAAGACCGCGGCGCCGTCGACTACATCACCCAATCAAAGTGGAAAAAGTGTTCCTATACGGAAGAGGAAATGAAAGCGCTTCCTGACAACCTCAAGAAAGTCTATCAGACATGGCTCACTCCACCTGAATACCAGATCTATGACCTTAAGAACGACGAGTGGGAGTTCCACAACCTTGCTGGAAAACCAGAGGTCAAAGATGTCGAAGTACGCCTCAAGAAAGCTCTGCAGGCCTGGATGAAAGAGACCGACGACTGGGCAGCTACCCCAGCAAAGCTCAAGCAACTTACCGACGAACACCAATCCGTACGCGACGCCACGAAAGGGAAGTTTCCAAAGGACGGCTGGAAGTATCTCGAGTATCTACATCCTGAAAAGTAGGAGCACCAGAAGCATGCAGAAATCCGCATGACGCTCGCAATTCCCTTCCTGTGTCCATCACATTCAGGAGGCCGGGTATCAAAAGAAACGACACCTATGAAAATCGCAAACTATTCATCTATCTTAGGGCGCCTCATGGCAGGCGCCCTTCTCACCACCCTCACATTTCATAGTGCAGAACTCAGCGCTAAAGAAACGAAGTTCTTCTATGTTTCTCCTGCCGGCGATAACCAAAACCCGGGAACTAAAGACAAACCCTATAAGTCGCTAGACGCAACGAGGAATGCCGTGCGCCAGTGGAAGACTCAACACCCTAACCAGGACATCACTGTCTATCTGCGACAGGGGAAATATAGACTCGGTCAAACAGTCAAATTCACCCTTCAAGACAGTGGCTCAGACACCCAATCGATCACCTACGCAAGCTATCCCGGAGAACTCGCTGAAATCAATGGGTCTCGCCCCGTCCTCAATTGGAAACCGCTCAGCGATGACTCCATTCTCCCAGACCGCATCAAACACCTCAAAGATAAAATCTGGGTCTACTCAGCCCCCAGAATCAAAGATAAAACCTGGAAAATCAACACCCTCTACCAAGGTCAAAAACGCCTCCCTCGCTCACGCCAAGGCTTCGCCTACGATAACCCCTACTACACTTCACCCCAAAAATCTGCCCCCTCCCCAAAGTTCCGCAAACTCACGCCCGAACAGCAATCTAACAAAGAATATATCAGCGCCAACCGCAGCGAAATAATCGAGCAAGGACTGCGCGGCGAAGGACGCTTCGGATGCAATGAACTCTGCGCCTACCTCTTCTACCCAAAAGGAGCCATCCGCCAGTGGCAAAACTTAGACGACATCGAACTCTTCCTCTTCACCCGTGCCGAATGGCTGCATGAAATCCGAGGTATTCGCCGTGTCGACCCATCTCAAAGGAGGGCCTTCTTCGACTTCCCTACCAAATTCTCCACAGAAATGCGCCAGTGGAGAGCCAATGCCATGGCCACCAAGTACCCACACGAGTTCTATGTCGAAAATGCTATCGATTACATGGACGAACCCGGTGAGTGGTGCGTCAATACCCAGCTCGGTAAAGTCTTCCTCCTAGCCAACGAAAAACCTCAAAATGTCGAAATCGCCCACCTAACAGAATGCCTCCTCGTCGAAGGTCAGGTCGAAGGAGTCGGCGTCGGAAAATACCGCCCAGGCTTCACGGACACCCCAGTGAAAAACCTCCACTTCAAAAACCTCCACTTCACCAAAGCGAGTGGCTACCAGGAACGCCAATCAAACTTCTACACACACGTCGCTTATGACCTCTATGACGCCCCCAGTGCCATGCTACGATTCCGTGGCACCAGCCATTGCTCAGTAGAAAATTGCCTCTTTAACCACTCCGGTGCTGCAGGAATTCGCCTAGACCTCTACGCCCAACACAACCTCATCAAAAATAATAAGCTCCACGACCTTGGTAGAGCAGGCATCACCCTCATCGGCTACAGCCCCGGTACAAAGGATGTTAATAAACACAATACAATCTATAACAACCACATCTACCAGATTGGCCAAGTCCAACTCTCCTCCGTAGGTATCGGCATCATCCAAAGCGGTCAAAACCATGTCGCTCACAATACCCTCCACCACTTCCCCTTCATGGGGATCGCCACTCTTGGCCACTGGAAACATATCGCCAACTTCGCCATGAAAGGACAACTCTGGGCCAAAGACCATGGCTTCGAACGCCCCGCATACAGCGCAATCACCCGATCCCAAGAATTAAAAAATAAAGGAAACTTCTATCAGTTCCTCCACTCAAAAAAGAACCTCATCGAGTACAACGAACTCTACCATGGCTGCTACGCCCTAGGCGACATTAACCCCATGTATATCAATACCTGCAGCGGTGAAAACCTCATTCGCCGCAACCTCGTGCACCACTCAAATTCTCATTCCCACGTCGGTACCGCTTACCGCACCGACGGTGGTTCACAACACAACCACATGGTCGAAAATATCGCCTACAACTGCGCTGGCGGATTCGCTGTCAAAAGTGTCGGCAACCGCTATATCAACAACCTCACCCTCTTCGATCAAGAACACTACCAAGGCAGACACGGTCATATCAAAGTCGTCGTCCAACGAGAGAAAGACCTCTTCCAAAGCCAAACACTGCGTAACGTTTGCTACACCAAGGCCCCTATCAAAAAAGCCAACGTTCCCTACCCCACCATGCGCCGTTGGTTCCCACTCTTCTCACTCCATGTCACAGGGCGCAACCTCACCACCATCAATAACTACGAAAAACGCCAAAACCCCAACAACTGCGACCATAACATCCTCTACAGCACTTCCCCCACACCCGGCCCCCTCCCTCCTCTCCTAGGCCCAAACTCTGAAGTCACAGACCCACAATTTAAAAACCCTGCGAACTTCGACTTCACCATGCTCAACCAATCCATGCTTAAAAAACATGGTATCCTTCAAGTCGATGCATCCCAAATCGGACTCACTCGTGAATTCCCAGAAAAGTTTCGCAGATACCAAATCCAAAACGAGCCAACCCAACAAGTCAGAATCTGCTCCAAATCTCACCTTACCCCCAAATCATAACCACCCCCCACACACCTCTTCCTACTACTAACAATGAAACCTAACATTATATTTTCACTTGCTCTATCTTGCTTCCTAGCCATCCCCCTACATGCCAATTCAGAGCAAAAACCTAACATCATACTCATTATGCTCGATGATATGGGCTACTCAGACCTCGGCTGCTACGGCGGGGAAATAGAAACCCCTAACATCGACAAGCTAGCGGCCAATGGCACACGCTTCAGCCAATTCTATAATGCCGGCCGCTGCTGCCCTACCCGTGCCAGTATGCTCACCGGCCTCTACCCACACCGCTCCGGAGTCGGACACATGGCCAGCCGTGACTACGGCTTCAAAGGCTACATTGGAGAACTACGCCAAGAAACCCCCACTGTCGCCGAAAACCTCAAAGCCGCCGGCTATGACACTTGGATGGCCGGCAAGTGGCACCTCAGTATCAACTTCAACCACTCCGGACCAAAATACAACTGGCCCAAACAACGCGGCTTCGATGAATTCTACGGAACCCTCATCGCAGCAGGAAGCCAATGGGACCCCATCACCCTCACCCACGGTAACGATGCAGCAGGACCCGTGCCCGCTGATCAAGACTACTACTACACCGAGGCTCTCACCAACAAAGCCCTCACTTGGATGCAAAACCAAAAAGAAAAAGACACCCCCTTCTTTCTCTATATGGCCTACACCGCACCTCACTGGCCCTTGCACGCCCGCCAAGAAGTGATCGAAAAATATAAAAAACGCTACCTCGCTGGCTATGAAGCTATCCGCTCAGCACGCATCAAACGCCTCCACTCAGAAGGCCTCCTCCCAAATTCCGCAACCCTCACCCCCCCTCACCCAGATATCACCCCATGGAAAGATGAACCCAACCGTGAATGGCAAGCAAGTAGAATGGCCGCATACGCAGCCATGATCGACCAAGTCGATACCAGCGTCGGTAAACTCATCGAACAACTCAAAGCCGATGGCGAACTCGAAAACACGCTCATCCTCGTCCTCTCAGATAACGGCAGCTCATCCCTGGAACATCCCAATGGGAAAATCGGCTCCACTGGCGCCCCCTGGACCACCATGCGCTACGTCCCCGTCCATACCCGTGATAAACGGGTCGTCATCTCAGGCGACGTCGTCGGTGTAGAGCCTGGACCTGAGGACACCTACGGTGGCTGTGGTGTCGCGTGGGCCAATGTCAACAACACCCCCTTTAGACTCTTCAAACGCTACGCCCACGAAGGTGGCGTCTGCACTCCAATGATCGTCCATTGGCCGAAGCAACTTCCTAACAAAAATGCCATCGTCCACACACCTGCTCACGTCATTGACTTCCTCCCTACCATTCTAGACGCCGCGGGCACAAAACACCTGAGCTCCCGAGCAGGTAAACCATCACTTTCACTCGACGGCTTGTCACTGCTCCCACTCCTTAAACATCAAACACCGCTCCCCCAAAGAGTCATCGGTTTTGAACATGCTGGCAATAAAGGTCTCCGCTCAGGTGATTGGAAAATCGTCGCCGAAAATGGAAAAGATTGGGAACTCTACAACCTCCATAACGATCGCACAGAAGCCCAGAACCTCGCCCAATCACACCCTGAAAAACTCCGCGAACTCTCCACTCTCTATTCCCAATGGGCGTCAAACAACTGGGTCGAAGATTGGAAAACCGTCTCCGCTTCCCTCCACGGTAAACAAGCAGGTGCCGTCGTACTCCCCGACGCCAAAAACCCTCTGCGCCGTAACCCAAAAGAAACGGCCGACTCCGTCAAAGCAATCAACCAAGAACGCGCAAAACGGGGCATCCCACTCCTCGATGACAACTCCAAACCAACAAACAAATAATAATCTAACATAAACACAAAACCATGAAATCCATCCTCACGATCCTCGCCCTCTCCGCCATCACCAGTCTGGCTGAGACAGTCAAAACAGACTACCCATTAATCAAGAACGCACACCGTGAAGTCATCTTCCCACAAGGCGACGGCGGCTCGAAGTTCTTCCGCATACCAGCCATTGTCACCGCCATGAATGGCGACCTCATCGCTGTCATCGATGCTAGAAGAAATACCACACGCGATATGCAACACACAGGGAATATCGATATCGCTATCAAACGTAGCTCCGATAACGGTGATACCTGGACCGACATTGACTTCATCACCAACTTCCCAGAAGGTGAAGTCGGTTCCGACCCCGCACTGATCGTCGATAAAACAACCGGCGAAATCTTCTGCTTCTATAACTACCTCGATCACAATACGGAGTTTAATAAAAAACGCCCATCAAAAACTGCTGTCGACTACAGACACTACGTCCAAAGCAGTAAAGACAACGGCAAAACCTGGTCGAAACCTAAGGACATCCGCGACCAAATTATGCCCGACCATGTCAAACCCCGTGACTTCGTCTTCATCACCTCAGGCCGCGGCATCCAAACCGCTTCCGGTGACCTCGTCCACACCATCGCCCATGTCGGTAAAGGTGGCTACCTCTTCGGCAGTAAAGACCACGGAAAAACTTGGGGAGCCTATAAAAATACAGCCTCATTCTCACCAGCTAACGAATGTAAAGTCATCGAACTCAGCGATGGTTCCCTCATGATCAATGCCCGGAATAATGGCTCAAAGTTCCGCTACGTCCACCAGTCTAACGATGGCGCTCAGTCCTGGACCGGACACAAAGATACCAACCTACCAGACCCTGGCTGTAATGCAGAACCCTTCGTCTATACCCTTAAAAAAGATGGCTTCGCTAAAAATCGACTCCTCTTTGTCAATGCCCATAGCCAAAAAGGTCGTAAAAACCTCGTCCTCTCAATCAGCTATGACGATGGAAAAACTTGGTCGCATAAAAAATGCATCGAGCAGGGCCCCTCAGCATATTCCGCTATCACCGCCTGCAAAAATGGTGATATCGCCATCTTCTTTGAAAATGGTAAAAAAATGACTTTTGTTAGAGTGTCCTTGGATGACCTCACTGACGGCAAAGACAAGCTAACTATCCCCTACAAGCTCTAAGTCGCTCTCACGTCCCCCCATCCTCATGTGAGCTCTGCCACACCAGAGCTCACACCTCAACTTCCTTACACCATGAAACTTACCATCATCACATTCCTCAGTGCATCTCTCACTCTTGCTGCAGCTGAATCCTCCACTAAACAACAACCTTCGCGCCCTAACGTCCTCTTTATTGCTTGTGATGATATGAATGACTGGGTTGGATTTCTTGGCGGACATCCAGACACCCTTACCCCTAACATGGATCGCCTTGCAGCCCGTGGCGTCACCTTCACCCGCGCCTACTGCGCATCCCCAATCTGCGGCCCCTCCCGTGCTGCTGTCCTCACCGGGCTCAAACCCGAAACCTCCGGCGTCTACAACAATCAGGGAACCTACTCTGATTTCGTGCCCGATGCCACCAGCCTCCCAATGTTCTTTAAACAAAATGGTTATCTCGTCATGGGCGCTGGTAAAATCAACCACGCCATGGGGTGCGTCGTACCCGAGAACTACCATGAGTTCGGTCCCGACGCTGGTGCCATCGGCGGCCCCTTTACTTGGGAAGAACTCAACATGAACCCCGGCACCAAAGTCACTCGGAAAGATATCGCAGGCATCTCTAACACCATAGAAAGCGGTATCGTAAAAAATGTCTATCCAGGTAAACAAATCAAACGTGGCACACTCAGCGCCACCCTCCCCCTCAACGGAATCGACAACCGCATCGACCGACCTGCGAATGGCTATAACACCTTCGATTGGGGTCCACTCGACATCTCAGACAATGAAATGCCAGACGGCAAAATGGCCGCCTGGGCGGAACAAAAACTCAAGTCCCAATTCACGTCCCCATTCTTCATGGCCGTCGGCTTCTACCGGCCACACCAACCGTGGTATGCTCCAGCAAAATACTTTAAACCATTCGAAGGTCGTCAACTCAGCCTGCCTCCAACCATTAAAAACGACCTCGCTGACTGCCCGAAATCAGCCCACCACTACGCCCACTACCCATGGTCAGGCTCGTTCGCTACCGTCCAAAAATACCAACAATGGCAAGACGCCATCCGCGGCTACCTGGCATCCATCCATTTCGTCGATGCCCAAGTCGGCAGACTACTCGACGCCCTAGACGCCTCACCCTACGCCGATAATACCATCATCGTCCTCTGGTCAGATCACGGCTGGGAACTCGGAGAAAAAGAACATTGGGGCAAACATTCCCCCTGGGAAGGCTCCATGCGGGTACCGCTCGCCATCGTCCCACCCAAAAACGCCAATCTTCCATCTCAGCGCTCTGATGCCTTTGCGAGCCTCCTAGACCTCTACCCCACACTAGCCGACATGTGTGATCTAACACCACCTAACAAACTAGATGGCCTATCTTTGAAACCCATTGTCGATGGTGAATCTCAGTCCGTCCGCGACCACATCGTCACCACACTAGGGCGCTCCACATTTTCTATCCGTAAAGCAGACGCCAAGCTCATCAGATACTACGACGGCAGTGAAGAATTCTATGACCTCTCCAAAGACCCTCACGAATGGCATAACCAAATCAACGCCCCAGAATACAACAATACCATCAATGAACTCAGAAAGCTCGCTCCCATAGACTCTCGCTTCAAACAGTTCGTTCGCTACCGCCATTACAAAGGGATCGTCCACGCGAATGGTGAACTCAAAGTCTGCGACCTACTCCACCCCAAGAGTGGCATCGGCGAACGCTTCGAAAGTATGGTCGACAAACCAGAAATCACCAACTTTATCAAAGCCTACATCAAAAAACACAAGCCAGCCGCGCGCTACTTCACCATTCCCGCTGATGCCACGCTCTAACAGTCGCACCACTTGGACAACCTATCACCCACAACTCACAATGAAATCCATATCACTTCTACTTCTTTCGACTTTCACAGCACTCGCTGACTTTGACTGGCAAACCCAATCCTGGCCAAGCCAGCCGGCTACAGGCCTTCAGGCTCTCGACCAAAAACCCACAGAACGCAAACTCATCATCGAGGGAAATAAAACCCCTTTCGCTAAAGACGGAAAATACCACCGAGTCCGAGTCCCAGTCGCCGCACTCAGTAAGTCTGGCACCCTCATCGTTGCCAGTGAAGGCCGCCTTGGGGCCAACCCCGATCACCCGCCAGGTACCGATAGAGACTGGGACCACGTCCTCATTAGCCGCAGTACCGATATGGGCAAAACCTGGACAACTTCCATCATCGATGACGGAAAAAATAAGCTCGATGTCGGCGCTCTATCAATCTGCTCAGATAAAAAATCAGGGAAACTTTTTGTTCTCGCCTATGCCGCAAATCAAGGAGGCAAAGTCCTCATCTATCAAAGCTCAGACGATGGCCTCACCTGGACCCAACACCACCAATCCGGTACCACCTTCACCGGAGGCCCACTGCAACAAGCATTCAGAATGCGCCCCACTAATGGCATCCAACTCTCCCCACTCCACGGGCCATCCGCTGACATCATCCTGCCAGGCGTCATCGGCTACAGCAAAAACCGTATGATGGGGCTACTCCGCTACCAAAATGCTCAGGATGCTTGGACTCTCACCACCACATTCGAGAACGTCACTGACCCACAACTGGCCGGCGAAATGACCGTCGCCGAACTCGATGGCCCACAAGCTGGAAAACTCTACTTCATCACCCGACCTGAGTCGAAAATCCATGGCAAAATGAAAAGCCACCTCACCCACACTCTGGGAACCAAACCAGCCCCACCAGAAGCGTGGTCAGATTCAGCATTCTCATTCAAACGCTGCAACCAGAACCTCGCACGCTATTCCTTCAAAGAATTCCATAACAAAAGTAGACTCATCTTCTCATCTACTAAAAACCTCACTGGCAAACGCCTTGGTGGCCACATCTCAGTAAGCTACAATAATGGACACACTTGGAAATCGCGTGCCATCGTCAGTGATCAAGAACAATTCGGTTATAGCCAAATCCTACCACTCCCAGACGGAACTATCGCCGTCATCTATGAAGGTCAAAATGCCGCAGGACAAGCAACTACAGCCCTCTACTTCAAGCGCGCTTCCATGGCATGGATCACCCAAGGCGCCGATGCAGGCCTCGTAAAGTAACCACCTAACATTTCGATGAAACTTTCTCTTATCACCCTCACTCTCACCACTCTCGCTGCTGTAGCCACCCCCCCAAATATCATGGTCATCGTCGCTGATGACCTTGGCTATGGTGACCTCGGCATCACAAAACATCCCAAAATTAAAACCCCACACCTCGACGCCCTCGCCAATCAGGGAGCCCTCTTCCATCACTTCTATTCTCCAGCACAAGTCTGCTCCCCCTCACGAGCTGCTATGATCACCGGCCGTATGCCCCACCGCATGGGCATCTACAGCTTCATCGGCGGCTCCTCTGGAAATCTCACTCATATCCCAAAATCAGAAACTACCCTCCCCCAACTCCTCAAAAAACAAGGCTACCAAACAGCTATCGTAGGAAAATGGCATAACTCACTCAATGATATCCAAGCCAAAAACCCCGCAATCCCCAGCATGAGCCACTACGGCTTTGATTATTGGTTTTGCTCAGATGATAATGCCAAAATTCTTAATAAACCTAACTGGCGCCGTAATGGAAAAAATGAAGGAGTAAGACGAGACCTTGCTGCCAATGTCGTCGCTGATGAAACCATCCACTGGCTCACTAATAAACGTAAACCTAACACACCATTTATCCAGTTCGTCCACTTCTACGAACCTCATTGGCGCATCGAAGCCCCTAAACCCCTCGTCGATTCCTATCTTGAAAACGCTACCAATAACAAAAATGAAGCCATCTACTTCGCCGCTGTTAGTAATGTGGATAAACAAATTGGTCGCATCCTCACCTGCCTCGACAAACTTAATCTAGCAGACAACACCGCCGTTTTCTTTTCCTCTGACCATGGACCAGCCAAACTCGGAAAAGGCCATTCTTCAGATCGTAGCTACGGAACCGCAGCCCCCTACCGAGGCAATAAATACGGCCTCTGGGATGGTTCCATCCATGTCCCTGGCATCGTACGCTGGCCACTCCAAATCCAAGCCGGCCATGAAGTCCACACCCCAGCTGGCTCAATTGATTGGTTTCCTACTATCCTGGCGATGACCAATACCCCGCTGCCCAAAAAACTAGAAATCGATGGAGCAAACCACCTCCCTCTGTTGTTAGGAAAACCCTTCTCTCGCAACAAACCACTCCAATGGCACCACTATAACACGAACGTTAAAAATGCCCCAAACCCAAACGCCGTCATGCGCAAGGGAGACTTCATCATCTGCGGATTCTACGACCCTAGTACCCAACTCGCCAAAGCCAGCTGGAAAGAAGCGCACCTATCAAAGGTCAAAACCGGCAAACTCACCCGCTTCTCACTCTACAACCTCAAGTCAGATCCGAAACAAAAGCACGACATCAGTGGCCAACACCCACAACTCTTCTCACAGCTCAAAAAACAACTCATCAAGGCCCACCTTACCATGCAAAAACAAGCAATCGGCTGGAAAGGAACTCAAACAATCACCCAACACCCAGATCCTACACATTGAATCATCCCATTCAGGGAAGTAGCTTGAGATGATAATAATGAGTTGAACTTCTCTCTAACACCATGCGTTTCTTACTTCTATTCACACTCGCTCTCTGCACAATAAACAGCTTTGCAGAAATCAAAAAAACGCAACCCTCTGGCTTCATGCTGCGCGGTACTCCTGAGATGAAAGTGAGACCCTTGAGAGGCACAAGATCCGCATTCGTCCCTCCAGTCAATGGCGTCGACGCCACACTCGTTTTCGCAGAATGGAATGACCTCCAACCCACACGCTTCGGCCCCATTGCATCTAACAACATTATCGATCGCGCAATCTCCGCTGTCTCCGACTGGAACCAACAACATCCAGATAACCCCGTCACAATCCGCCTCAGAACCTTCGCGGGAATTTACGCACCGGATTGGGTCATGCAACACGCAGGCTCCGTCCCCATTGATTACAGAAAAAAACAAGATGCCAAACCACTCATTAGAAGAACCCCAAAGTTCTGGACCCCTGAGTACAAAGAAGCATGGCTCGACCTCCAAACGAAACTAGCTGCCAAGTATGATAAGCACCCACTTATTGCTGACGTCTCCATCTCCGGATCCATGACTCTCCATACCGAAGTCATGTGGCGCCAAGCTAGCTTCCCCCATGTTCTCAAATCTCTGCGCCGCGCCGGTCTCAGTGAAGAACAAGACCTTCACACTCTCAAACAAGATATCACCCTCTTCATGGAAACCTGGCCACACACCCCGCTAGAAATAACCTTCAATACCCAAAGAGAATGCTCAATAAATGAAAACCAAATCACTCGAATCATCCTCAGACCACAAAACTCTACAATCTTGCTCAACCACCTCCACAAAGAAGCAAATCGCCTCAACAAACGCTACATGATCGGCAACCATTCCCTCTCCGAATTCTCCGCCATCCATAACAAAAAATCAACAGACCCAAAACACATCCACTCAGCCCTAAAAAAACACAGACATCAGTTCCATACCCCACTCTACTTCCAAACCGAAGTCTTCTCCGCTCACCTCGCCTCCCCACTTATTCACGAAGCCATCAATATGGGAGCCTCCCTCATCGAACTCCCAAACGATATCTCACAACAACAAATCCAATCCCTCCAAAACCTCAGAATTGCCCTCAAAAATCAAGCTTCCTCTGGTTTACCTGCGAAACCAACTCATCTGAAATGACCTCCCCATAAGACATGATACCGTGACGTCCCCTCTGATTCTATATCTGAAACAGAAAGTCTAACAAATGCGTCACACTACACTTCTCGCTTTGCTTCTTACCGCGCCGGCTCTCGAAGCCTCACCTGTCTCCCAAAGAAAAGACAGCTCTGACTTCGACTTCTTTTACGACATGAGTTCCCCACCCGAGGAACTCGACCTCGATAATAATGGTGAGCCCGATTGGAAAAGTGAAGACACGCCCACCCTCATGAATGGATCTGCCGTATCCGATGGATCAAACCTGATATCACTTTACCAACCCTCAGATGATCACTCCATTTTCCGCAGCCTCAACCAAAGCCCAGATGCATCATGGACCATCGAAATCCGTGTCGCTAAAATAGGCGGTGAGTCTAAAGAAAAAGGGTGGTTCGCAATTGCCACATCTAACAAAGATGAATCAAACTCTAACACTATCTTTATGCACGACAATCGAGTCGTCACTTCTTCCGGCGATCACTTGTCCGGAACGCAATTTGCAGATGGCAACTTCCACACCATCAGAGTCGCTCACATCCAAGAAGAAAACGCTTACTTCTTCTGGGTCGACGGCATCCTCATAAACACTGATAAAAATTCTCCCATCTATGGAGACAATGGAAGCCGATTCACAAACTCAACCTTCATTGGCGATTATTCCTCAGGCATCGGGGGTGCCTTCAAGATCGACTATATGGCCCTCACGAAAGGCGCCTATGCTCCCAATAATGAAACAGTCATTGCAAAACCTGAGCCAAAACCTACCCCAGTCAAAAAAGTAGTTAAAGAAACTTCCTCACTCATCAGTATCGGAAATATCTCCGTCCACATCAAAGATAGCGAGTAAGCCAACCTCCCCGCCTAACACACAACTAGTTTCTTCCATAAATCATATTGTGCGTGATACGCGCACAAAAAAAATGCGCAGGGGGTGCACCCTGCGCATTTTTTTGCCTATTACTCAAAGATTAAGAACCCGACATGATCATCATGGTGCTTATTCTTTGCTTTATGGTGATACCAATGACGCTTACTGTGCTTCATCGTATCTTGCTCTAGATGGAAACTAATACCTTCTGGATTGAGCGGCTCATCCGCTAACAACACAGGCCAGAGACCCTTCTTATCAGCTACCCCAGTAACGCTGAGCGCCACCGCGCTCGCCGATACGAGGTCACCATTCAGGTCTAACACCCCGTCGTTTTTCCAGCCCTTGTTGTGGAAATGCTTAAAGTGTTTAGAGAATTTCGCAAACTTCTCAAACTTTGGATGTCTATGGTGTTTGCTTTGATCTCCAAGACCAGCTTCATAGGCAACTCCATTGATGAAGCCTGTGCCACTCTCAATCACAATATACCCAAGAGTCTCGCTTGCTCTCTCACGTTCTTCATCGCTACCGACATGCTTTCCTACATGTAAGTACTTCGAACTGGCTGTATCATGCTTCTTCTTGCCCATGCTCCAAAATACGGACCAGCGTGGGTCGTTTGCACTCATCACTTGACCCACAACAACAGGAGCCTCGTAACTATTCGCATAGCTCACTTCTTCAGCTGTCCAGTCCTTGCTGTGTGCTGTAAGCTGCGATTCTATACGAACAGCTTCCATCACCACACCATCGTCTTCTAAAGTATAAACTCCCTCTTCAACAGCGATGATGGAAACATCACAAAGATACGCTTCACCCTCTCCATCTACACGATCAATCTTCACTTCAAACTCTGAGCCTGCAGCTGCACGCACGCGTGTCACCACTGCAGTCTCACCATCAACGATCGGTGTCGCAATAATCACCGGGGAGTTGTACCTGCGCCCTAAGTCAACAGTCGTCCAGCTGTCACTAGACACCCCGCTCACTGTCGTGCGCACCATCTTTGGCGACAGATCTGCAACAGTGCTAAAGCTGCTCGTACTTGACCAACTCACCCCAGCACTATTCTCAGCACGCACTGTGAAGTAGTAATGCGTTCCATCTATCAATCCACTCAGCAATTCACTGTAGCTTCCAGATTCCGCAGCCTCTACGGATATACTATGCTGCCAAGATGACACCTCAGTACCTCCATCTAACTCTCCATATAAAACAGTGAGTGACACAGCTTCACCACCATCACTCACTATTTCATAACTAACCTCTGCTTGATCCATGCTAGTGCTCAAAACTCCATGGTTCGCCAACACTGGTACTGTCACTTCAAAGACATCTAACACAGTCACAACCACCGTAGCCTGATCGCTAGCTCCCGCACTGTCCCTGACTTCAATCTCAAGCTTATAGGAACTCAAAGTCTCATAGTCGAGTGCCGTCGCTAAAATGATGTTCCCATCTGAATCGATGTCAAATGCCTCGCCGACATTGCCTGAGAGAATCGTGTAGCTAAAACTGTCGTTAACATCCACATCCTCTACCTGCACACTTGTCACAATCGAACCAGGAGCCAAATCCTCAGCAACTGACACAGCACCAGCAGATAGAACCGGCTCGTCATTGGTATTGAGCACTTCAACTTGCACTTCAGCCTCTGCACTCAAACCACCTGCATCAATCACGCGAACGCGCAACACATTCAAGCCTGCATCTCCGTTTGCGGGTGTCCCAGAAACCACACCTTCAGCGGATACGTCCAACCATGCTGGCCCCGCCACCTTCTCATAACTGAGGCTGTCAGCTATGTCTGACTCTACAACAAATGGCTTCATGTCCGCACTGAAGAAGAGGTCTTCAGTCGCTGCCTCCAACAGAATCGGATCAGCATTGAAACTCGGAGCCATGTTTGCCCCTAGACCAATCCACTCAAGGTCATCAAATCCCACCCAAGTGCTGCTGCCTTCCAAGGTTTCTAACATGATAGCCACTGGCAGCCCTGCTGCAGCAGCTCCCGCTGTCACATACACTGATTCACCTGCTACCTTGGACCCTGAATTTACGGGATTCAGACTGCCCTCCACCGATGAAAGAGCCACGAAGTCAGCCCCATCCCAAGTGCCCACTGACACACGGTAGTGCAATACTCCATTCGCAGAAGCCGCACGAGCTCCATTCCAAGCCAACTCATAACGCTCACCTTCTACAAAGGTGTTAGCCAATTCATTCAATACACTGAAAGTCTGACCTGAATTCACAGAAATCAACATCTTGCTCGCTACACGGTTCGTGTCGAAAATTCGCGAGTCATTGTTCAACTCGATCCACCCATTGCCCAAGTCAGTCCCTGCGGCACCTTCAAAGCTCTCAGCAAATAAGACCCCTGAAGCTTCTGCAACTGAGATGACCAAACTAGTCTCCGCAGTCGCTCCCGCACTGTCACTCACTTGTAGCGTGAAATGGTTTTCACCAACCGCAGCCGCTTGAGGCACACCACTCAGTGTCCCATCTGCAGCTACCTCCAACCATGCTGGCCCACTCAACTTCGCAAAGCTAAAGCTTTCGCCTGCATCCTGATCTTCTACAAAGCCTGCCAGTGAACCACTATACAGCGCTGCTTCCATCGCCACGTCGGTGAATTCTGCATAACTAAAACGAGGCGCTTCATTCGCATTCTCCACACGCACCACCACCACAGCGCTCGCACTCAAACCTCCCTCATCCGTCACTGAGACAGTCAGAGCATAGCTCTCTTGAGTCTCGTAGTCCAGACCACTCGCTGTGCTCAAAACTCCTGTCGCAGAATCTAATACAAACACCCCAGCTTCATTACCTGACTCAATCTGATAGGTCAGAGCCCCACCCTCAGCGTCATTCGCAACAATACTGCCCACATCCGTGCCGATAGCTGCAATCTCGCTGATATTAAAATCAGCACTCTCGACTAAGGGCGCTACATTCAGCCCCCCTTCAGGAAGGTACGCATTGCCACTATCCGTGCGGATATAGTCCACAGTCACATCAAAGCCGTTCCCAAATGAACCACCAGTGTAATCACCCATGATCAAGCGCTCACTGCCCACTGACAAATCGGGACTCGCTCCTGCAATCGGTGTCAAACGCTCGCCGTCACGCCATACATGATAAACACTCTCTACTGCATCATAACCCACACGGAACACATGATACTCACCATCCAAGTTATTGTGGTATGCCACAAAGTCATTGCCGCCATTATCCTGAGTCCTGTCGCCGTATATTTCAATTACCGGAGCATTGCTGCCATTTTCTAACCAAATTGCAAAACCGTTCGGGTTGGCATCAAACTTCAGTCGAGCTTCGAAGGTGTAGTAACCGTCATTCTTTGTCGCCCAATCACTCCCTTCTCCTTCTAACCAAGTGGCTGACCCACCACTGTGCACAAGTTGCATGTCTGTGTCATTGACTATACCCGGGCTAACACCTCCTACGGTAGTCCAACCATTGACCATGTCCACACCATCGTAAATCTCGCTGCCTTCGTAGCCACCTAAAATGTTAATGTAATCAACGGTCACATCATATCCATTGCCGAAAGAACCACCCGTGTAGTCCCCCATCAGCAATCGCTCATCACCACCTACCTGATCATAGGGAGCACCTGCCGCTTCCGTCAGCATCACACCATCGCGCCAAACGCGGTAAACACCTGCAGCCGGATCGTGAGTGACTTTGAATGTGTGAAACTCACCATCCACATTGTTGTGCGCCACATTGAAGCTATTAGCTCCATAATCTTGCGTTCTGTCCGCATGAATCTCTATCAAAATCCGGTGCGTCCCAGTACCTAACCAAAGCATGTAGCCATTCGGATTAGCATCAAACTTCAAACGCGCCTCAAAACTCCAGATCCCGTCATTTATCTCACTCCAACCAATGTTGGTGCCATTGAGCATCGTCGATGTTCCTGGGTTGGACACCTGAATATCATCTGGCGCTATCTCCGTAATCACAGGGCTGCCAATTGTCGACCAGCCTCCTACAGCACTACCACTGTTCCAAATTTCACTGCCTTCTGATGCGATAGCTCCAAGCTCTCGACTCGGCTTCTCCTTCTGAGCCAACACTTCCTCAAACTCAGGCAAAGGCTGCTCTACGATCCCCATGGCGGCAGCAATACGCGCTCCCACATGATCCTCACCTAAGGCGTTAGGATGAACCTTGTCGTAGGTCATGCTGCCAGGCTCAAATCCCTCATTCGTGTCCACCAACCATACAGGCGAAGCCGATGATAGGGCATTCTTCTCCGCCACCATCGCCGGCAATAACGCGTTCACCGCATCTACCGTCGAAAATGAAATGTTTGAGGTGTAAAGTAGCTTACAAACAAAAATGCTCACCTCTGGATTCGCCCCGCGGAGCTGATCAACGATCGTTGCAATGTCGTCTCTAATTTGCGTAGCACTGCTGCTGCCCGTGTCATTGATACCGATCATCACTGAGGCCGTGTCCGGCACATAAGTGACACCCACATTGCCAGTCCCCGTTGCGTTAGGATCCGGATAGGGCACCTTGTTACCCAATGAATTTAAATCATACTCCTGTGGGTCTGCTTGCCCAGTCCAGTTAAGTAATGTCCCTTCACCTAAGTAGTTGTTCCGTCGATTCGATGGCAATGCCACACGACCATTGATCCAGAACGACCGCCAGCCCCAGTGACCATCATGGTTGTTTTCAAAAACCTGACCATTCACATCCGGCGCAGTCACCGCCCCTCCCCGATACGCATGCGCATTGCTCCCCACAAACTTGTACCCCGCATTCTCATCAATCGGCACCCCGGCCTCCGCAAGTCGCTTGAATACTTGATAACGGTAACTCGGGTTGCCATTCCCACCCTGAGTAATCGAATCACCAATGAAAACTAACTTCCCATAGTGACGCTGCACCACCCCCTCATCAAAAAAACGATTCGCAAATCGCTGACCAATCGTAAGCTTCGCTTGCTTGTTAAAATGTAATCCGTCAGCTGCCACATACGCCGCAATGTCCTCATTACCAAAATAGCTTAGATACGAAGTGCTTTCAGCAATCGCTGCGTGCTCAGCACGCGTCGTGTCAGCCGCTGCTCCAGCGGATACAATCCCTGCTATGCTGCCGTGCATGTTAGAAGCATTCGGCAAATCAACTCTCAAGTTGTCGACCAGTTCCTTGAAACGAGTCCCAGCTACCGCAGCCTCACTCGTATTGTTGCTCTCCCCCTGTAAGTACATCAAACCAACAATCTCAAAGGTGTGCCCCTCAGCTGTGAGCCCAGTTGTCGCCTCACTCACAGCATCTAATATCTCGCCATACATGTGCCCACTAGATGCTTTGTGCCAATGGCTGTTGCCACCACCACCTCGAGTCACCTTAATCACCCCAAAATCACGCACACCCGCTCGGTATAACTTGCGTGAAAAATCAATCTCCGCCCCCCAATGGCTGGCACTGCCTCCGTAAACTCCCCCCTGCTGTTCCTGCAAGCTCGTGAAAGTCACCAAAGGAGATGCCGGGTTGAGCACCTCACCTGAATGACCAATCTCTTGGCTGTCACTCACCACATTGCTCCATGCAAACTTTATATGCTGATCCGCTGGGTCCACTCCCACTGAAACATCAGCCTCACCACCATTCGTCGTGCCTAATGCGTTAGACTGACCTGTTAACAAAAATAACCTGTAGTGTTCCGCCTGTAGCTGAGCCAACGAAAACACCCCCAATGTCATGAGAGCACAATGCGATAATTTGAATTTCATAGCTTGGATTTTTCGACACACCCCGCAACCGACTACCTGAAATACAGCCATCAGAAATGCGTCATATTTGCTGGCAAAACAAACCACTAACAGACACCCCCAATCGACACCATTCAACTGGCTTGCGAAACAAACCACACATATTCCCCTTCCCACAACGCTTTCACCAAAGGCAATATGCTCTCCTCTCTGGCACTACGTCATAGAAGCAAAGCACTCCCGAGCCCCCCGTTCTTCAATGCCACACACCAAGAACAATGAAACACACCAGCATTCTGGCTCAAACAACACAAGTGCTCAGACATTCCATCCATCAAGGGAAGTGGAAACTCACACTCCCATCCGAACGAAAACTCGCGCTTGAACTCGAAGTCGGAAGAACCACCCTCCGCAGAGCCCTGGAAGTCGTCACAGAGCAAGGCTACCTTGCCCCCTGCGAACCTGGCAAAGCTCGAAAAATTGCGGACCCACTCCCCGCCGCCCCCGACCTCCACTCACCCACCCAACCCGCTCTAGTCGTCTGGCTCACCACACTCACTGAGGAACAAATGCCACACCTCATCCTGCGTGCCATTGCCAATCTCCGAATCACCCTCCCCAATATCAACGCACAACTCGAAGTCATCACTCTCCCCACCTCCCTCATCCACTCCCCACCTGAAAAACTCTCAGCTTGGGCCGAATCGCTCAACGCCAAAGTATGGCTGCTCCAGTCCCTCCCTCAAGATGTCCGCTCTTGGTTCGCACATTCCCCCCACCACACCATCGGCCTCGGCGCCAGTAACCAAAACGAATCCATCCCATCAATCTCCGTCGACATCGCCGCATCTGGCTACCACGCCATCCAACAATTCATCCGTAAAAAACACCAAAGCATCCTCCTCGTCGTCAACGACGACCAACTCGGCGATAATAAACGACTCGCTGACCAATTCCGCCAGTTCTTCCACGAAAACCCATCCCTCTCCGGTGAGTGCATTGTCACCCAGTCCTCACCAACCACCCTCCAACAATCACTCCATAACCACTTCCATACTTCACAAAATCCCGCCACCGCCATCATCGTCGACATCCCACAAAATGCCTTCGGCACCGTCACTTGGCTCCAACAAAATGGCCTGCGCATCCCCTACGATACCTCCATCGTCCTCCTGCGCAGTGAACCCAGTATCACCTTCATCACCCCCAAACTCGCCCACTACAAGGCCCGCGAAGACCTCTTCCCAAAACAAGCATTCCAGTGGATCAGTGACCTCCTCAGCTCCGGTACCTGCCCACAATCCCAAATCCAACTCATCCCAGATTTCATCCCAGGACTCTCAATCTCAAACGCCAGATCTACCACACCATGCAAGTAAAGCGACACCTCATCCAAGAACGAGCCGCAGATACCATCCGTACCAAAATTGCCCAAGGCATCTGGCCCAAACACCTCCCCTCAGAACGCCAACTCGCCCAACAACTTAATATCGGCCGGAGCACCCTGCGCAAAGTCCTCGACACCCTCACCCACCAAAACGTCCTCAAAAAAGCACAACCCAATAAAAAACGAGAAATCGCCTCCCCTCCCACAGCTACCCATACACCCACATCCCAAAGAACTGTCGCGTGGCTCTCCCCTGAACCCTTCAGCGATATGTCACAAACTTCACTCAGAATCATTGCAACCGTCAAACGACACCTCGCAGACGCTGATGTGAAAATGAATATCATCCACCTCCCCACTCGTTTCGCACCTAAATCTAACAAACACATCGAACAAATTGTCCAAGAAAACCCCGCAGGCGCATGGATCCTCCAAAGCATGGACCTTGAGGTCAGACAATGGTTCGCACACACCCAAACCCCAGCCGTCGTCGCCGGCGGCATCACCCCTAGCGAATCCTTAAACTCCATCTCCATAGACATCTCACTCGCTGGAGCTGACGCTACTAAAAAGCTGCTCGACCTTGGCCATCACTCCATAGCTCTCATCCAATCAGGTAGAGCCAAAGCCGATGACACCAAACTCGCCAGTATATTTAACTCACTCACCACTCCGGTTCAGAGCTCCGTCATTCCTGTTGCATCCACTCCAGAAAGCATTCCGACCGCTCTAGAAGGACTCTTCCAACGTAAATCCCCCCCCACAGCTATCATCGTAGATAATCCACGTAATGCCGTTGGCGTGGTCTCTTGGCTCCAACACCACGGTTATAAAATCCCACAACACGTCTCACTCATCCTCCTACGTACCCAGCCACTCATCGACTTCTGCACCCCCAAACTTGCCCACTACGTCTTTAATGAGGAAGAAGCCTGCTTCCAACTCAGCCAATGGACCATCGACCTCCTCGATAAAAAAACACTCAGCCAACAACATATCCAACTCGACGCTACTTACATCCCAGGTTCCTCGGTCAAAGCTGGCCTAACCCCAATCTAGCCCTTGGTTCAGCTCACAAACCACTACCAAAAGCTCACTCCCCCCCTCAACTCACCTATCCTCCAATCCAACCCAACGCGGTTCACACACCCGCACATAACCCAAAGAAAAACACAGCACAATCAAACCCACTTCTTGTTCGTAATAACTGCCTGTGTCCAGTTCCCCCACTTGGACACAGGTATTTTTTTGCAACCACACATTTTCTCTACACATCCCAGTAGATTCTAATACTTATTGATTTAACCCAACCATTTGGTTCAAATAAATTCCCATAACCTCCAACGACCCCAATAAGCGTCAAAGGTCCCCCCCGGTCCATAGCACTCCTTCTCATCACCCTTTTCACACTCCTCTGCTTCGCTCTCTGCTTGAACCTTACCGATAGCAAAAAGTCGGACCCAACCTCGAAATCTAACATTTCTAGCACAGCGTACCCTACCCACCCGACTCCCTCAGCGCCCGCGAAAGTGATCCCATCAGGCACGCTCACATCCGGAAAAATCAAACGCGGCCCTAACAAGCAATTGCTTTTCCCAACCCCAGCCACACACACACCTCAACCCAACAGCTTCCACACAAAGCCGATTTTCCTGACGACAAATACCCTAACCGGACCACTCAGCACCAACCGCTTTACCCTCTCAGCCACTGAAATAACAATCGACCAGAACTCCCTCGCTCAGTTTCTTAAGGCGAAGACTTCTGCTGTCAAAATCCCCCTCAGTGAATCCCGCTCGGCAACTGTCCTAGTAGACCAAATCCGCTCGCGCGGCGACCACACCCACACCATCGTCGGAAAGGTCCTCCACTCCCCTGGTAGCCAAGTAATCCTCACCTTCCACGAAGAGGTCGTCTCGGGCTCAGTCGCATATGACTCCTCTAACGAACACTTTGAATTCGCCAATGCCGGTAATGGCAATATGGTCGTCCGCCAACTCGACCCAAATGCCTTCACCGAAAAATGCGGCCAGCCAGATGACCATATCAAACTCCAGCCTCAACAACCAACCGCCCAAGCCTACAACACAGCCTCACTCTCATAAACCAGTCCCTGCACTTGCCTGAGAAAACTTGAATGTCAATCTGTTAGAATAGGGCGCATGTTAATGCCCCTAACCCAATTTCTGGAACCCATTCCTAACAATGCTTCCTAAATCACCTTCCTTCCCTCCCACACGCTGTGTTAACCTCCCTCCCTATGGCTATCCCAAAACCAAAGTCCTTCGACCCCTCCGATCTAGAAAAACTAGCACACCAAACCATTCGCTCAGCCAAATTCCCCATGCTGGCCACCATCGATGCTGACCATCCAAGATTGCGCCCCGTCTCACCAGTAAAAGTCGACCGCTTTACCATCTATGTGGCCAACCTAAAACCCTACCAGAAAACGGCCCAAATCGCAGCCAACCCAAATGTCGAACTCTGCTACCTCGACTCAGAGCATAATCAAGTCCGAATCTCCGGAACTGCCTCCGTCGTCACCGACACCTCCCTTCTCCAAGAAATCTGGGATCAAAACCCACTCCTGCGTAACTACCTCGGTGAAATCACCAACCCTCAGCTCATTATCTACAAAATCACCCCACGGCAGGTGCGCTACATGAAAGAATGGGCCCTCGAATACCACGATATCCCTCTCTAAGCCACTCCCCCATAACCCCATTGGCCACCTCACCCTCCCTCAAAACTGGCCCTGTAAACATACCAGTACTCCCCCATCAAATATCCCCCTCCCGCTTGGTACATACTTGTGAAGACTTTCTCTTTTCGTCACACCTATGAAATCGATCATCCAATCTCTAGCCTGTAGCGCCCTGCTTATTCCTCTCACCACTGCAGCCGACTCCGCTCCGCCACACATCATCCTCATTATGAGCGATGACCAAGGCTGGGGAGACGTTGCATACAATGGCAACCCCATCGTAAAAACCCCTCACCTCGACAAAATGGCCAACGAAGGCATCCGTCTCGACCGCTTTTACGCCGCCACCCCAGTCTGCTCCCCTACCCGTGGCAGCTGCCTCACGGGACGTCATCCCTACCGCTACGGTATCGAATGGGCCGGTGAAGTCGGCCTCCCCAACGAGGAAGTCACCCTCGCAGAATCCCTCGCCTCTGCCGGATACGCCACTGGACACTTCGGAAAATGGCACATCGGCCAACTCAGCAAAACCGTCAAACAAACCTACTTCCCAGGCGAAAAAGCCAACCCCGACCACTACTCACCACCATGGGAAAATGGCTACCAGGTCAGCTTCGCCACCGCCGCCTCCGTCCCCACCTACAATCCTTACTTCCATGACAGCCCAGAGCTCGGTCAACCAGGCTACAAATTCATCATGGATAAACCCGTCACCCACGGCTCCACCATCGGCATCAGAGTCAGAGAAAACTATTGGACCGGTCCCGGCCAGTTTGTCGACGAAAACCTCGCCGGAGAAGACTCTACCATCATCATGGATAGAGCACTCGACTTCATTGAGTCGCACAAAGACACCCCCACCTTCACCACCATCTGGTTCCACTCACCCCACACTCCTATCGTCGCTGGCGATGCCATGCGTGCCCTCTACCCAAACGAGTCCATCGAACGCCAACATTGGTTCGGCTGCCTCAGCGCCATCGACCAAGAAGTAGGCCGACTCCGCAGCAGACTCCGTGAGCTCAAAATCGCCGACAACACCATTGTCTGGTTCTGCAGCGACAATGGCCCTTCCTATATCCACTCCCATAATTCCTCCGGCCCCTTCAAAGGCAAAAAAGCCACCCTCTGGGAAGGTGGTATCCGCGTGCCAGGAATCGTCGAGTGGCCAGCCAAACTCAAAGGGAATCGCGTCCTCAACACCCCCATGAGCACAAGCGACTTCTACCCCACCCTACTCGCCGCCGCCGGTGTCGCACACCCGCAAAAACAACCGCCGCTCGATGGCATCAACGTCCTCCCCATCCTCCAAGGCACCCAGCAAAAGCGCGCCAACTACATCCCCTTCCAAGCCCCAGTCATGAACGACAAAAACGTCTTCGCAAAAAAAGGCTCCCTCCAAATGTGCCTCCAAGGCGACACCTACAAACTCGCCAGCTTCGATGGGGGAAACACCTGGATGCTCTTCAACATGGACACCGATAAAGAAGAACAACACAACATCGCTGACCAACACCCAGAGATTGTTAATAAAATGGCTGATTACCTCAAGTCTTGGCGCGCCTCCTGCGCCCAAAGCGCCCAAGGCGACGACTACCAATAAGCCCCCCTAACAGACACATTCACACCCGCACTCACGCCCCCTTTCTTCTCACAACGAACAAAGCTCCAATCCCCCCCAAAGCTGCTCACCATCCACCATGCGACTTCTTCTCATTTCCTTCTGCCTCGCCCAGTCCCTTTTTACCCAAGCCGAAACGATCCGCCCACCCTACAAGGTTGGCACCCCACCAGCGGATGCCGGACGAGGGCTCGTCCGTGTCAGCCCCAATGAAATTCGCCACTACCCAGGCAAGGGCGGCACCCGCTACATCCTCAGCCTCGACAACGGAGCCACTTGGTCCTCCAAACCACTCCCCCCCAGCTACCCCGGCTCCACTCTACTCAAAAAAGAAACCTCCGCCATCACCCCACTCCCCACCCCCGATAGCTTCCTCAAAATTGAACCCGCCTACCGCGGCGATAACCCCAAACAAGGCATGTTCGTCACCTACGACGGCCTCGATGGCAGCTGGAAAAAACTCACCAAGCCAGATGGTTCCCCCATCCTCCCCAAAGGCATCCTGCGCAACCCCATCGTCTTCAACCAAGGCAAACGCTGGCTCATCCCCGCTCACTCAGGGGGCTGCTTCACCTATTTCTCCGATGACCAAGGAAAATCATGGCAGCGCTCTAACAAAGTAAACGCCCCCGCCCATAAACCAGGTGGCGTCCACCTCGGTAGCCGGTGGAACCACGGCATGGTCGGCGCCACCCTCGCCGAACTAAAAGATGGACGCATTTGGATGCTCGCCCGAACCGCCCAAGACTTCTTCTACGAATCCTTCTCTGACGACCATGGTACCTCCTGGAGCCCCGCACAACCATCGCGCTTCCACGGCAATAACGTCCTCGGAACACTCCTCCGACTCGACGACGGTAGACTCCTCTTCCTCTGGAATAATGCCAACTCCCTCCCAGAACTCGCCCGCGCTAACAACGGCCGCGAAGATGTCTTCAATAACCGCGATGCCGCCCACGCCGCCATCTCTGAAGACGATGGCAAAACTTGGATCGGCTTCCGAGAAATTGCTCTCGACCACCGACGTAATGAAAGCGACTACGCTGTCTTCCAGGGCTCTAACGACCGTGGTGTCCAACAAGTCGAAGCCCTCCAACTCGACAAAAACCGCGTCCTCCTCAGCCTCGGCCAGCACCCCACCCACCGCCAACTCCTCATCCTCAACCTCCGCTGGCTCTACCAAACCGAACGCCAATCGGATTTCACCTCAGGCGCCCAAGACTGGAGCACCCACCAGTTCTTCAGCAAAGTGCGCGGCCACCTCGGGTACAACCGCACCCCTGGACCTAAAGTCGTCACGCGCGATGGCCACTCAGCCCTCCACCTCATCCACACCGACGACCCAGAAATCCTCAATAATAAACAAGGTGCCACCTGGAACTTCCCCTCAGCCACAGCTGGCACCCTCAGCACCCGCCTCATGCTCGAACCACACGCAGGCGGCACCAAAATCTGTCTCCTCGACCACTGGCTCAATCCCACTGACACCACCGTCGACCAGTTCTCCCAGTTTGCTCTCCACATCGATGCCCAAGGTAAATCTCCAGATGGCACGCCACTCCTCACCCCCGGAAAATGGCAGACGCTCACCTTCCAATGGGATCAAAAATCCTGCACCGTCAGCAATGACAGCGGCTCTAGCCTTAAACTTCCCCTCAACCTCCCTACCTCAAATGGTGTCAGCTACATCCACTTCTCAACCACCTCTGAGACACCCACAACCAAAGGGCTGCTCATTCAAAATACGAAGATGACTGCCTCCCCATAAGCCGTATCCCTCCACTACTGCAAGAGAAGACATCAAGGCTTGGCCTGCCCTCCCCTCTAGGGCACGCTCCCAGCCATGAGCACGACATTTGACCTGCAAGGCCAACACCAAGACAAAGCCTACCAAATCCTCTCCAGCCTCATTACCCCTCGTCCCATCGCCTGGGTCACCACCCTCAACGAGGATGGCAGCACCAATGCCGCACCCTTCTCCTTCTTTAACTGCTTTGGCTCGCGCCCACCACTCGTCGTCTTCGCACCAGGAAACCGTGAGCCCGGTGTCCCAAAAGACACAGCACGCAATATCCGACGCCATCGCCAATTCGTCATCCACACCGTAGATGCCTCAGTCATGCACGCCATGAACGATAGCGCCGCACCCCACCCCTACGGAGTCAGCGAAGTCGACCTCAATAAACTTACCCTCACCCCCTCCGAAACCATCGATGTCCCCCGCATCACTGAAGCCCCTGTCGCCCTCGAATGCTCCGAACATAGCTGCATCGAAATTGGCGCCAACCGGCTCGTCCTCGGTATCGTTCAGCGCGTCCATGTCCGAGAGGGCCTCATGGACCCCACCACCGCCAAACTCAATACCCACGCCTACGCCCCCATCGGCCGTATGGCCTCCCCGAATTGGTACTGCACCACCGATGCCCTCTTCGAACTCATCCGCCCATAGCCACCACATTTCCTTAAAGTGGTCGTTTCCTGCGACCATTACTCTCCTATTTCATTTTGAGAAAAAAAACCTACCTTAGGAACTGGAAATTATAGTGTATTGATTTTCACCCAGCCCTTTCTCCAATTGTGTAGGGAGAAAGGGCACCTCCCCCCTCAAAGCCCCATTTGTCGCACTTTTTGCGCCCACCCCCGACTTTTCATTGCTGTTTTTTAGCAATTGGTGCTATTTTGATACATTCTATTGCCACTTTGCAACCTATGCACATTATGAAATTCTGATTCACTTTTTGAGCAAAAAAGACACTCAAGCCATGCAGCCCAACTAGAAAAATACTCTGTATGGATGGAGATGAAACAGAACCTTATCCAACTCTTTTTCACCCATGCCAATCATTCCTCAGCGCCAATCTCTACTTGGCCAAACAGTCACGAGCATCCGTATCGCCATCACCACCGGCGACTGGACCGGCATGCTGCCCTCAGAACGCCGCCTCTGCGACCAACTCAAAATCAGCCGTAGCACCCTGCGACGTGCCCTTGAAAAAGTCGAAGAAGAAGGCCTCATCGAACCCGGTCGCCCAGGCCGCCGCAGACGCATCACCTATTCCGGTGAAACGCTCCACCCAGATGAACTGAAACAAGCTAGTAACCAAAAAGTCATCTGGCTCACCCGCCTCCCACTTTCCGAACTCCCCAGCACCAGCCTTAGGCTCATCGCCCTCCTGCAAAACCAACTCGCAGGACAACGCTGTATCGTCGATATCATCCGCGTCCCTGAACGCATCATCGCCAACCCACAACAACACATGGAAGATTGGCTCAGCGAACACGATGCTGAAGCCTACGTCCTCCACTGGATGCCCGAGAACGTCCAACTCTGGTTCCAGCAAACCCAACAACCATGCTGCATCATCGGCAGCCCAGGCAATGGCGTGAACCTCCCCAGTGTCGAAATCGACTCCCTCGCTTCCATGCGCCACGCCCTCGCTATGCTCCAACGCCAAGGCCACCAAACTATCGGCCTCATCCGTGAAGAATCTCCACTCGTCGGCGAAATCAATATCGAACGCATCTTGCTCGAACAAGCGCCTGGCCACTTCCAAGCCACCGTTGCCTCCTGCCCCAAAGATCCCTACCTCATCGATGAAGCTCTTGAGAGAATGTGGAAAAACCCAGAGAAACGCCCCAGCGCCATCATCTGCAGCCTCCCCCACCTCGCCCTCTACGCCATGAGCTGGTTCCAAAAACGCGGCATCTCCATCCCCGATGAAGTCAGTATCCTTACCCTGCGCTGGCAACCATTGCTCGACTACTTCACTCCGAGCATCGCACACTATGTGATCAATGAAGAACGTGCCATCATCGAAATGACCCCACGTCTCCTCGACTTGCTGCGCCACCAAACCTGCTCAACCTCGCCCATCAACCTCGTCCCCGAATTTGTCGACGGCGAAACCCTCCTCACCAACTCCACCTCAGCAGAGAAACAACCCGCCTAACCCACTCGGTGGTCTCCATTACCGACCAGGTGGCTTAAGGTTGGTACCAAATCATTCCTATGGTATGCCATGGGCTGTTACTTTATCCTAACAGCCCATTTTTATTTCCCAACTCAAGCGCATGGACAACAAACGTATCAGCTCCCTCGGCATCGCCGCAGCACTCACACTCAGCTCAGCAACCGCAAAGCATATCGAAATCATCTTGCTCACTGGTCAGTCGAACTCACTCGGCACCACCGCTAATAAAAAAGACACCGACCCGAGCAAACCACCCCTCGACCCGAGCGATAAACACATAGCCTTCTTCTGGAGTAATCGCTCGACCGCAGCAGCTGACGGCCCCGCTGCCATCATCGGAGACTCCGCTGGTAAAATTACCACCCTCCAACAACAACAAGGCCAAGGACGGAATACCACCTTCTGGGGGCCTGAAATCAACTTCGGCCGCAAACTCTACGCCTCAGGAAAACGGGACTTCCTGATCATCAAAGCCAGCCGAGGCGGTGGCGGCAACGGCCATTGGGTCAAAGGTCAACAGATGTACCAACACATCCTCAAAACCACCAATACCGCCACCGAAGCCCTCAAACAATCTGGCCACACCTTCACCTTCACCACACTCCTCTACCTCCAAGGAGAAAGTGATAATAACAAAGAAGCGCAGATCGCAGGCCAACGCTTCTCCGAGTTGCTCGCAAACCTCCGCAAAGACCTCCCAGAAGCCACTAACATGCAAGCTATCATCGGCGGTATCGCCCCAGTTGGTAAAAAACACGACACCGTCAGAGAACAACAAAAACAGCTCGCCGAAAGCCGCTCAGATATCCAGTACTTCTCAAACCTCGACCTGCAAAAACAACTCTACGATCGACTCCACTTCGATAAAGCCGCCAAACTCGAAATCGGCCACCGCTACTTCCAAGCCTACTCCAAAAAGTAAGCCACCATAACACCAAGGGTAAACTCCACACTCTGAGTTCGACCGCGCACCACAGACTTCTGCGCCAACCCGGACCTCTGTACCGAGTTTCCCCCCCAATAAAAAGACCCCGCTAGCATCACGCTCAGCAGGGTCTTTTGCTATCGAATAGTTACTACCGATTCGAAGGGGTCTAAGTCCTAAAATACAAAGGTTCAGAAAGAGGTGAAGGACAAAGCGATACCCATAGAGTTTTTTACTATCGATACTAACGGCGAACTACAAATCGCTAGTCAACTAAGGGTGGTTAAATTCGATGGAGGAAAACATATCAAGTTTTTGACCAATGTTCACTTTTCTGAAGATGTTGACTGATTTTACGTGTGAGCAAGAGGTTTTAATCCAGATCAGGAGATCGCTGTAACCTCTCGAACCGATCACCAGACAGAAAAATATAAAGACCCTGCAAATGTAATTGCAGCTAAAATACGACTCAAATGACAAGTGGCACATATCGGGTCCTAATTTTTTAGTAGCTGGTTCCGTTGATGATTAACACACTCAGAACCTTGAAGGAGCGATTCAGGATATTCCTGCAGACAAAGCTAAAAACGACATGAGCCATGTGACTCAACTAGGAGGAACCATTCGAAATGAAAAAGCCCTAAGGAGGAAACTGTTGGTTTGGCCTACTTCCCCAGCAACCAGACATTAGACATTAATAAACGGTATCACAACACAACCCGAATTACAGAGAGAGCTACAAAATATATCTTAGCCCATGAGATCTGTCATGTATTACTGGACCACTTAGGACATGTAAATGACCATACAAATTTACTGGGTATGGCGGTTAATCTGGACGCAGACAAGCAGAGGGCTAGGAAACGTCTAACCGCAGAACAAGAGAAGAAATTCTATAGCCATGAACATGTCGAAAAGATCACTCAATAAATATGCTTTACTTGCTGCGATACAGCTGTGCATCAGCGACTCAAAGGCTCATGAAAAATTGTCTAAAGACCAAGTCATGTTGGTTTTGGGGGCGCATTCTTCAACTCCTGAAATCATTGAGTATAAACGCTCACTCACGCCGAAGGAGTTCAAGTTTTTCGTAGACATGTATGTGAATGATAAAAGTCTAGAGCGATGGCCTGAAAGTCGTTTGTTAGCACTCATTGCTGGTAGGATGGAAGCTTTCGAAGCGCGCTCGATTGATTATAATCGCGATGCAGTACTTAAGCAGGTGATCGCTTCCACTATTGATCGAGATACTGGGCGGGAGCTTGTTTTAACTGAAGATTTTTTGCGCTACTATAGGCACTTCCGCCACCCAGATGTTAGAAAATTTGCAGAGGAACATAAAAACAGTCCTAACAAGTATGTCAAATTAGCCGCTGAGAGACTGATCTCTACACAAAGTAAGCCTGAAGATCCAATGCGCTTGGAAAAACAGGATCGAATTATTCGTAAGGAAATAGGTGATCCGACATATCGCTCTGAAAACAATTTCTACAACTTAAATAACGAAAAATCAGATGACCTGGAAACTCCTGATAAAGTTGAAGATGAGCCCCAAAGAAATAGCTATACATTACCCCTGTTCATCTTGATAGCCTTACCCTCCATCAGCGGCGTCATTATCTACATCAAGAAAAAGAAAGACTGAGGCACTATTCTTTCTTCAGTGCTCTATCAAAACCACACCTGGTCTGAGTCACTCTACTGAAGGGCCTTCAACCAGTCGACTCTTCCCCCCTTTCATTGTCCCGCTCAGTCAAATATAAGGGTGGAAATACAAATATTATCCAAAATACTAGACAGAGAGGCAAGACTCTCAATTTTTCGATATGTCTCTTAATCGAGTCTCAAAAAGGTTCTTGGTTCAATTCTAATTCTCAGCAGTGCTAGACTGCACTGGATCTGCGTTCTTATTCGGAAAGTTGAATTCCTCATACAAGCTAATGAACTCCTCTATCGTCGTTTTAGTCCCACGCTTCTTAATTGGTTTGCCCAAGGCCTTAGCCAAAGCTTCATCCCGGTCACGAGTCTCCAGAATCTCATTCAGATTGTTGATTCTGTTCTTTGCCTTCTTGAGATCATCTGTCTCCAGTCTCACAGACCACTGCTTACTCTGCCACATCGGACAATAACGACGGGAAGCTCCGTGAATGACACTTGTTCCTTTTTTGCCCCCATACAGGAAGTTTACGCACAGGCCCTAATCTAGTCTAAACACCTTTTCCTCAGCCCAATTGGAAAAAACATCAAATTAATCCACATCTCACCGAACTACTATGGACTATCCTCCCAAAGAAAAAAAGCTTCAAACCCTATAATTCAAGGGATTGAAGCTATTTTAGATCAAATCAAACTAGAACCAAGCGGCTCAAACTTTAGTCCAATTTTAAAATTCGTAATCGATGTAGAAGTTGAACTGCCCGCCCTTGTCGGCAACTGGATCCGGAGCGCGCAAGGGAATACCGTAATCCAAGGCAATTGGTCCAAATGGCAAGTTCATGCGCAAACCAACACCTGCATCAGAGTGGTAGTTGCTAAGCCCTAAATCCCAGCTATCCAAATTCACCACACCGGCATCGTAGAACACCGCTCCGCGCACTGATGATACTAGTGGCACGGAAAGCTCAACAGTCGCGTATGCCGCCGAATTACCACCAATCACACCACCCGTCGCTGGGTCACGAGGACCAACGTCGCGGTACTCGAAACCACGAAGGTTTCTTGCCCCACCTAAGAACTGACGATCGTAAATAGGTGTTGGCCCACTCGTGGTCTCAACCATGTTCACGGACCCGCCAAACTCTAAGATCGAATCGTACCAGAGGTTCCAGTACTTCGCCCCACTGAGGTTGAAGATGAATGAATCTGAGTTACCACCAAGGGATTCGAGAATACCTGTGATACCCGTATCAATCTTATGCCCTCTACGCGGCGTCTGCAGCGCATTACGGCTATCGTAAACATAACTGAGGCTCAATGCTGGTCGTGTGAAACGCCCACCCACTTCTTGGAAAAGTGAATTCGGTGGAACGTTGTTCTCAACATCCACGCGGATCTTCTCGTAACGCAAATCAAGGTTCACGTAGGAGCGATTCCCCAGCGGCTTACGCAGGAAGATCGCACCACCCACATTGCGCTGCTCGTAGTAATCACTCAAGTTCTGAGCGCCACGGTAGAACAACTCAGTTCCCAATGAAAGTCGCTGACCAAGGAACCAGGGCTCCGTAAGTGAGAGTCGGAAATCCTGGGTCTCAGCACCCAAACGTAAGTTCAAACCAAAGCGCTGACCACCCCCACGGAAGTTCCATGGGTTAGTGATATCAAAGTTGGTTTCCTCCACGTTGATGTAACCCACAATGCTGTCGATCGAACTAAACCCGAGACCGAAACTTAACTGCCCGGTGTTCTTTTCATCCACAATGATGTTGATGTCGCGGTAGCCGTCTTGAGCTGATGGTGAACCTTCTGCTACAACGTTAGAGAAGTAGTTGAGGCCCTGGAGACGCTGACGGGTGGTCTCCACATCTACCGAGTTGAAATTGTCACCTGGCTTCAATGGCACCTCACGGCGAATCACATTGTCCTTGGTCTTGTTGTTACCCTCAATAGTCACACGACCCACCTTGTAGGGACGCCCCTCAGTGATGCGATATGTGATGTTGATCACTCCAGGACCCGCATCACGAATGTCTGGATCTACAGTCGCATCCGCATACCCACGAGATCCATAGTAACTACGAATCGTGCGGATGTCTTTGCGCATCTTCTCAGAGGAAAATCCATCACCCGCAGTCAATGTCAGCACCGGCGTGAGCTCCTCAGAGCTGAATACCT
Organism: Rubritalea tangerina; assembly: GCF_042683245.1. Classification (NCBI taxonomy): domain Bacteria; kingdom Pseudomonadati; phylum Verrucomicrobiota; class Verrucomicrobiia; order Verrucomicrobiales; family Rubritaleaceae; genus Rubritalea; species Rubritalea tangerina. The sequence continues at coordinate 57,713 of NZ_JBHUJB010000073.1, read as the reverse complement.
TCATCGGCCCAGCAAACGCAATCTGACCCACGCTGTACTTAATGCCCTCATTGATATCCATCACCAAGTTGACTCTCCCCTTCGTGTCTGCCTCACGGCGGAACCCTGTGCTGGAAACGCGTAGGTAGCCACGGTTGCGGTAGTAATCTAAAACACGCTCTTCGTCCTCCTCCAAGTTCGTCACGTCGATGCGACCTGACTTCGTGAGAAATGAAAGAATCCCCTTCTCCTTGGTCTCCATCTCAGCCTTCAACACACGAGACTTGAAGGCATTGTTCCCTCTAAACTTAATGTGGCGCACCTCAGTCTGCGCCCCCTCTTCAATCGTAAAGATCAAGTCGGAGTACCCCTTGCGGTTCGTTGGCTGAATCCGATGACTCACAATCACATCCGGATAACCATAACCCTGGTAGTACTTCTCCAAATTCTGACGCGCATCAAAGATGATCGCATCGCTGATAGATACACCAGGCTTCAGCTTCGTCTCCTTCGCTAACTTCTTGTCAGTGAAATTCACATTCCCCGCAAATCCTACACCTGCCAACGCCGGACGCGTGACCACCTCAACAATCAAGTTCATCCCCGCCCCAGATTCCTCACCCGACATCTTCACGTCGTCCACCAATCCACTCTCAACTAATGAGCGAATGTCATCATCCAGTTTCTCAGCACTAAACTTCTGCCCGGATTTCACCGACATCAAGTTGCGAATACGTGCCTCATCCACTGTCTTGGCTCCTTTATAGCGAACCTGTACAGAGTTGATCTTCTTGTCAGTGAAGTCCTGAGCCATGGCCATCGTGCAGCCTAGCATCAGAGCAAACACACTCGTAAGCCCAGTGCGCAAGCGCTTCGGAGCAGTCAATTTTTTCATCAGGTGTTGCATGGTTTGTTAAGTAGAGCGAGCTAATATCCGCGAAGGCGGAATAACAACCGCTCACCACCTCAAGGTCAAGGCGAATCAATGACTTGCCACCCAACATTTCCGACACGCCTCCAGAATTTTACGATTTTTCCAAAAATCATCTTGCCTAAAACCGCCAAGCATGATTCTTTGCGCCCGCGCTCAGCGCAACCATTATGCGTCCCGTTCGTCTAATGGTTAGGACTCCGCCCTTTCACGGCGGCAATAGGGGTTCGAATCCCCTACGGGATGCCATTTATTCAATCTAAAAAGCTCACTGACCTCAGTGGGCTTTTTGGTTTTTAGGCATCACGCGGGATGAGAACGCAGTTCGACTGCCCAGCGTGCATCACGCAACCCAGATCAAAATGCCGAGGAGCATTTTGCAAGCTGCAGATCAGGAGCAGAGCGACAATAATCCCCTACGGGATGCCATTTATTCAATCTAAAAAGCTCACTGACCTCAGTGAGCTTTTTGGTTTTTAAGCATCACGCGGGATGAGAACGCAGTTCGACTGCCCAGCGTGCATCACGCAACCCAGACCAAAATGCCGAGCAGCATTTTGCAAGCTGCAGATCAGAAGCAGAGCGACAATAATCCCCTACGGGATGCCATTTATTCAATCCAAAAAGCTCACTGACCTCAGTGAGCTTTTTGGTTTTTAAGCATCACGCGGGATGAGAACGCAGTTCGACTGCCCAGCGTGCATCACGCAACCCAGACCAAAATGCCGAGGAGCATTTTGCAAGCTGCAGATCAGAAGCAGAGCGACAATAATCCCTACGGGATGAAGCCCCCTCTTACTTTTTCTCAATTCTAAGTCAGCATCCCCCCCTTGCGTCCTCTCCTCTTTACATCCAATGACAACAAAAATCACCTGCATCCTCATTTGTCTTAGCCACTTCCTCATGGCTGGTTTCCGAGTACCTAGCTCCACCCACACCATCGATTCCCTTGAAGAAGCCAAAGCCGAAGCCCTACGCACTCAGCGAGCACTGGTCATTCTAAAATCGGTAGAAAACTCCCAATGACCAAACTGTGATGCTGCCAGTTCGGCAGCTCTCAAAGCATTCAAGTCCGTCGGTGTCCTCGTCTTCATAGACGGTAAAAAAACCAAACAAAAAGACCTCCCGACCGGCATCAAACAACTCAAAGCAAAAGTGGCCAAAAAACTCCCAGTCGTCTTCGTCCTTTCCCCAGACGGCAGCAAAGGCATCGACGCATTCTCATACGAGACTCTTAAAAACGATGCTCGAAAAGCTGCACGCTCCATCGAACTCCCCCTCACGCCAGAGAATTCTGCCGAACAATCACCAACACCTGAATCCTCAGAAGCAAAACCAAAACTCCTCTGCGAAGCCCGCAATTGGACGAATGCCCAAGGCAAAACTCTCAACGCTGCCATCATTCACGCCACCCATTCACACGTCGACTTCCTGATCAAAGGGAAACAAGTACGCTACCCCATGGACAAACTCTCAAAACAAAGCCAACAAATGATCCGCGAACTCGTCAACTAATACCATTCTCCTCAGAATAACAACAGCCCCCAGCGCGATCTAACGCATTGAGGGCTGATTAATAATAAAACAAAGTACCCTTAGGCCTTTCCGATCCCGTATGCTTTGAAACCAATCGTCTCAAGCGCATCGAGGTCTAAAATGTTGCGCCCGTCAAAAATGTGCGCTGGCTTTACCATACTTTGATAAATCGCTGAGTAATCGAGTTCCTTGAAAGCATCCCATTCGGTGAGAACTAAAGCAGCATGCGCACCATCACAGGCTTCCTCAGCTGAACTTGCGATCTGCACTTTGTCACTCGTAAGTGCTTTGATCTCCTCGGCCGGAACCTGCGGGTCGTAGACAACAATGTCAGCTCCCTCTTCTAGCAAGTCGCGGCAAATATAAATCGCTGCAGACTCACGTGTGTCATTGGTGTCCTTCTTAAAGGCGAAACCTAGCACTGCTACGCGCTTCCCTTGAAGTGTATTGTAGAGACTGTGAATTACCTTCTGGGTGAAGCGCTTGCGCTGGTAATCATTGATCTTAATCACCTGACGCCAATACTCAGCCACATCGCGTAAACCAAAGTGCTCACACAAATAAACCAAATTTAAGATGTCCTTCTGGAAACACGATCCACCAAAGCCAACGGAAGATTTGAGGAACTTTGGCCCAATCCGGCTGTCCTTACCGATCGCATTAGCAACTTCGTCTACATCAGCGCCTGAGGCCTCACACACTGCAGAAATCGCGTTGATCGATGACACGCGCTGCGCCAAGAAAGCATTAGCCACTAACTTGGAAAGCTCCGATGACCAAACATTCGTAGTGATGATGTTCTCGCGGGGCACCCAGCGGTTATAAATATCCACCACGGTCTGCACCGCCTTTTGCCCAGTCTCCGTGCTGTCCCCACCAATCAAAACGCGGTCTGGGTTCTCCAAATCAGATACCGCGGTACCCTCCGCCAAAAATTCAGGATTTGAAAGTATCTCAAAGAGATGTCCTTTCTCATAACCCTCAAACACGCTCTTGATCAACTCAGCAGTGCGCACTGGAACCGTTGACTTCTCAATCACAATCTTCGGCCCTTCACACACTTCAGCGATCATGCGCGCACAACCTTCCACGTAGCCGAGCTCAGCTGCCTGCCCAGCCCCAATACCATAGCTCTTCGTTGGTGTGCCTACCGATATGAAAATCACATCCGCCGCCTTGATATGCTTCTTAACTTCCGTTGAGAAAAACAAGTTCTTGTCTCGGCGTTGCTCCACTAGCTCCTGCAACCCTGGCTCATAGACCGGTAGTGCATCAGAGTTCCAAGCCGCAATACGAGCTTCGTTCAAATCCACCACTGCTACTTCAATGTCCGGACATTTCTGCGCAATCATTGCCATCGTTGGACCTCCAACATAGCCAGCACCAATACAACAAATCTTCATAGGCTTTTCTTCGGGGTAGTGATTTTGGTCATGGCGTATCCACTGTAACCGCCATCTCAAAAAGTTGCGTCGGTATAACAGCCAACTCAAACATGTCCACTCTAGATCAAAAATTCTTCCCCCATAGAAGTGACTATTCCGCCCCAACATCCCCACAACGCCCTGGCTCCAAAATATGCCAATAATCTAGTCTCGCCAAGCCCCCCCATTGCCCATAACACTCATCTGCAAAAACAATCACTCCATGCCAGTTCTTTCATTCCAACCGATCTACCAAACACGCGTCTGGGGCGGCCGTAAACTCGAATCCATCTACCAACGCCCCCTCCCGACCTCAGACCCCTACGGGGAATCTTGGGAAATTTCAGATCGCCCAGAAGCGCAATCCATCGTCACCTCTGGCCCTTATCAAGGCGAAAGCCTCCACTCCCTCTGGCAAAACCAACGCGCTAAACTCTTCGGCCCCTACCAGTCCGAACGCTTCCCCCTCCTCATCAAAATTCTCGACGCACAAACCGACCTCTCCATCCAGGTCCACCCGCCACAACACCTCGCCGCCTCACTCAATGGCGAACCCAAAACCGAAATGTGGTATATCGCTCACGCCGAACCCGATGCCAAAATCTACGTCGGACTCAAACAGGGCACTACAAAAGAAGCCTTCGAACAGGCACTCAAACAAAGCTCCCCAGAAGAACTCGTCCACGCCATCTCCCCAAAAACCGGTCAGTCCATCCACATCCCCTCAGGAAGACTCCACGCTATCGGTGCCGGCCTCGTCATCTACGAAATCCAACAAAATTCCGATACCACCTACCGAGTCTTCGACTGGAACCGCCTAGGGCTCGACGGCAAACCGCGTGAACTTCATATCGAGGAATCCCTTCAATGCATCGACTTCCAGGACTTTGAGCCGACCATGGACACCCCACAGGGCAACACACTCGCGGTATGCCCCTACTATAAAGTCGATTCGTTTTCGCTCACCACTGCTGAAACGATCGCCAACCCAGACTCGGACCGCTTTTCCATTCTCACCGTCGTTAGTGGCTCCATCTGCGACCAAGAGGGCACGAGCTATGGCCCCGGGAGCTTCCTCCTCGTCCCAGCCGGAGACTCACCTCTCACAGCCGAAACCGAGAGCCTAGTCCTCCAAACCACACTTCCCGTAGAATAATACCAGCGCTCCATGCTTTGTCTGCCCCCACATCGCGCCTAGTATGGCCTGTCTTGAAGTGCGAACTTCACTAGCTCCTAACAACTCTTCGTGCCATGCTCAAAGCCGTATTAGCCTTCTTCTGCCTGATCAACTTCCCCCTCCTCGCTCGTGAACAATCTTTCACCGACCGCGATGGGCTCACCTCGTGGATCTACACCCCCGATCGCATCCAGCGCAATAAAACCTACTGGGTCGTCGTTGGCGTCCACGGCTACCGTGGCCATGGCAAAGGCGCTGCAGGTCTCGCCTCCTGGGTCAAAGGCTACCAACCAGATTGTATCGTCGTAGGCCCCTCGTTCAACGATGGCTACCAAGCTGCCCCCAAGAAAGATTGCGACAAACTCCTCTCCATCGTCGAAAGACTCGGCAAAAAATACAAATTACACCCGCGTATCTTCGTCTATGGCCACTCCGGTGGCGCCCAGTTCGCCCATCGGTTCCTCTTCAAATACCCCAATAAAATAGCCGGATGCTCCGCTCACTCGGCTGGCACATGGGAACTGAATATCCCCAATACCCTCACCAATATCCCCTGTGCCTTCTCTTGCGGTGAACGTGACACCGGAAAAGCCTTCCCACAAGCCCCCTACTCACGCATCGAGTTCTTCAAACACTTCGAACAAAATATCAAAAAACTCCCACTCAAATCCCTCGAAATCACTACCCTCCCCAACGCTGGACATGCTCCCGATCCCGAAACCCTCGCCATGACCAAGCGCTGCTACACACGTGCTAAACGCACTTTCTCCAGCCCGTCCCCTTAAGCCCCCCCATTTCTCTCCTTGACCCACCCCCCCCATCTCGCGCTAATCTATCATACACCTATGATCAAAACATGCGCATCCGTGCTGCTGGCTCTTTGCAGCACCCTACTACTTCAGGCTAAAGAGCAATCCTTCAAAGACAGTGACGGCCTCACCTCGTGGATCTACACACCAGATAAAATAGACCCCAATAAAACTTACTGGGTCGTCGTCGGTGTCCACGGCTACCGCGGCAAAGGCAAAGGCGCTGCAGGACTCGCCTCCTGGACAAAAGCGCCAGATGCGGACTGCATCGTCCTCGGCCCATCCTTCCACAATGGCTACCAGTCAGCCCCCGACAAGGACTGTAAAAAACTCCTCAAAATGGTCAAACAACTCGAAAAAGACTACAAAATCCACGACCGTATCTTCGTCTACGGCCACTCCGGCGGCTCCCAATTTGCCCATCGATTCCTCTTCAAAAACCCACGAAAAGTCGCGGGCTGCTCCGCCCACTCCGGCGGCACTTGGGAACTCAAAGTCCCCAGCAACATCCGCGATATCCCCTGCGCCTTCTCCTGTGGAGAAAAAGACACCGCCAAGTCCTACCCACAAGCCCCCTACTCACGGATCGATTTCTTCAAGCGCTTCCAAAAAAACGTCGAAAAACGTAAACTCAAGTACCTCGAAATCAAAACCATCCCTGACGCAGGACACCGCAGGCACAAAGAAACCCTCGCCATGACCAAACGTTGCTACGCACGTGCCAAAGAGCAATTCGCTAACTAAGCCCCGCAATGTGACAATCTTGTGAGTTTCTCCCATTCTATTTGTAATCAACCACTTCACAGGCTAAAAGCCCCATAAATTAACCTCGGATAGAAGTATCGGAGTTAGTTTTCCTTAGAGAGGCGCAGCGCGGTTGCTGCGCCTCTATCTCTCTCATACCACTGAGCGATACAGAATGGTCAGAATGAGCTTGTAGAATGACAACGAGGACATTCTGTAAGAAAACCCGATCTACTCTAAAATCGCGTAGCGCAAACTTCACAAAACGAACCTCACTCCATTCGTCTATTCCGAGTCGAGAGATGGGATAAAGTCCATTCACCTACCCACAAAATGGTTGTGATCAGGACACAAAAAAACGCTTCCTTGCAGAAAGCGTTCGTAGAAAAAATGGTGCTCGAGGGGGGAATCGAACCCCCACGGCCGCAATGGCCACTAGATCCTTAGTCTAGCGCGTCTACCAATTCCGCCACCCGAGCAAGGTGATAATTTGGTGCGGCGCCGTTCTAGTGGAAATTCCCAAAGAGGCAAGGAAATCTTTGCATCTTTTTTCCCCTGTGCTTCCTTCCCTCCCACAAGCCACTCTGTGACAATTACCCCCATCCGTCATTTTTTCTCCCCCATCCCCCAAAAGCGACGTCACAGCCATCCCCGAACTTGCCACCACAGGCCTCCTCCTCATCGGCCTCACCACCGCCACCCTGCGCCGCCGCAGAAACTAATCCCCCACCCCAATGCTGGCTAACTCCCATAAGAAACAAAAATTGTTAGGTAATGTTAGCTGCCACTTTTCTGATCGAGTCTGCTATCATGATCTATCTCCCTATTTGGAATAAAACGATCCATTCCACAACATTCTTCCCTTTATAAATCTCGCTAGACATTGTAATCTACAAGAGTGCCAATCTCCGCTTTACTCTAAAGCAACAAGGAAAAGCACCCAACCAAGCAATACGATTATGAGTGAAGAAACCAGCAACCCTCAAGAAGAAGAAAAGCGCCAGTTCGAATCCTTTTCTGATGCTTTTGACCAAGCAAGCCACGATGCGAAAGAGCGTGCCAAACAAGCCGCCCCTAAGCTCAAAGAAACCATCGCCAATGGAGCATTCGATGCCGCCTACGGTCTTGCATACGGAGCAGTCTTCGCTGGCACCTTCGCCCATGAACTCCTCCCACAGGGCCTCAAAGATGGTCTCGAAAAAGGAGCTCAAGCAGGGAAAGAAGCAGCTCGTAAAGCGAGCGAGAAGGCAAAGGAACATTTCTCTTCGCCAGAAACTCCACCTGTAAGCGAGCCCCTTGAACTACCTGAGGCTCCCCCCGCCCAAGCGTAGGGCCCGCTCTCATTTTTTTCATGTATGTGTGTGAACTCCAGCTGCCCTCAAGGTGCTGGATAGGTAGCCCGCCTGATGCAAATCAGGCGGGTATTTTTTTCCACTCAAAACCAGAACCAACCACAAACTCACTCCTGAACATCACAACTGAATGACAACGATGACATTCTGCAAGATAATCCGATTTACTCTAAAATCGCGAAGCGCAAACTTCACAAGACTCAACCACACTCCACTCGTCTATTCCGAGTCGGGAGATGGTATAAACCCTCCGCTTCACCTCTTATAACCCGCCACGAGACTACCTACTCTACAGCTTAAAGATCCGCTTGAGCCTAGCATACGCTCCCTCATATGGAGGAAAGAGCGCTAGAGGGTCAGGTATGAAATAGCGCTTGGTTACTGCATGAGCCGCAGTGAATGCCTCGAAGCCCCACTTTCCCCGATAGCGCCCGTGACCACTCGCCCCCACTCCACCAAAGGGAAGCCGTAAGTTGGTCATGTGCTTCATAATGTCATTAATACATGTCCCACCCGAAGGCGTGTGCCGCTGCACCGCACGAACAAATGACGCATCCCTCGAGAAAATATAACAAGCCAACGCCCCTTCCTGACGCGGCAACTCTCCTAGATCCTCAAAAGTAACTATCGGTAAAATTGGCCCAAAAATCTCCTCCCGCATCAAGGCGGAATCAAGCTTCGCCTCCAGCACGATCCTCGGTGCCATCCAGTTTTCCGCAGGCCTATCAATGCCATAAACTTCCACCTCCTGCCCGTCACAGAGATCTAGTAAACGGTCGTAATGCGCCATATGTACCAACTTAGCCATCTCCTCCCAACCCTCTATCCCACTCCGCATCTTTCCTCTCAATGCCTCAGTGAATGCCGCCGACACATCCTTGTGCACAGCCACATAATCCGGGGCAACACAGGTCTGTCCCGCATTCATGAATTTACCTAACAGAATCCTCTCAGCTGCAATTTCTACATCTGCATCACGCCCCACATAACAAGGGCACTTCCCACCAAGTTCTAACACAGAAGGCACCAACTTTGAGGCGGCCGCCAAAGCAACCTTCCTCCCCACCCCTGTACTCCCCGTAAAGAAAACCATCTCATAATCCTGACCTAACAAATCTTCAGCCAGCTCCCCCCCTCCATGCAAAACACTCACATGGCTAGGATCGAACACAGCTTCGACAATCTCGCCTATCACCCGAGCAGTCGCCGGAGTATGCTCAGACGGCTTAACCACCACAGTGTTACCTGCAGCTACTGCAGATATCAATGGAGCCATCACGAGTTGGAATGGATAATTCCAAGGACCAAATAACAACACCCTGCCAAAGGGCCGACGCTCCACCCAGCTGCGTGCTGGCAAAAAATACCATGGTGTCCCCACTCTTTGCGGTCGACACCAATACCGCAATCGTTTGCTCGTGAAATCTAACTCCTGCAAAGTAAACACGAGCTCCGCCATATACGCCTCGACCTCAGGCTTCCCCAAGTCATCCGCAAATGCCTCCATCAACACCTCTTCACGCTGGCAAATCGCATCGCGAAGCGCCTGCAGCGCTATCAGCCGCTGGCTAACATCCAGTGTATGTCCCGCATCAAAGTATGCCTTCTGCCGCTCGAGCAATTCAGATAGAGCTTCTGCCATACTTTAGCCTACCACGGCTTCCACATTCCTCAATTTCTAGTTCGCCAAAAGAACCCAGCTCAGGGCTTTGTGGACAAATCGCATTTTGCGTCTAAACTGGTGGATGATGCCGACTAGCAACAAATCCGTTATTGTCATAGGAGCTGGCTTGGGCGGGCTCTCCGCCGCCATCTCACTGCGCGCCGCTGGCTATGCAGTCACCATTTATGAGAAGAATGCCCAAGTCGGCGGCAAACTCAACCACCTCGAAAAAGACGGATTCAGCTTCGACCTCGGCCCCTCGATCTTCACCCTACCACAAATTTTTGAAGCCCTCTTCAAACGTGCCAACCGCAAGATGGACGACTACGTCAAACTCGTACCAGTTACCCCACATTGGCGAAACTTCTTCGAAGACAATACCATCCTCGACCTCTACCAAGAGCCCGACCTGATGCGCAACGAGCTCAATAAATTACAGGGCTCAGCCGACCACCATTGGCAACAACTCGAAAAATTCCTCGCCTACGCACGCCAACAATACCAAGCCACTGAAGATGGCTACTTCGATAAAGGTATCGATACCATGTGGGAATTGATCCGCCATTACCACATCCGCTTACTCACCGGGAAAATCGATTACAACCGAACCATGTCTGAGGCCATCTCCCAACATTTCGATGACCCCTACCTCAGGTCCATCTTTGAGTACTTCATCAAATACGTAGGTTCCTCAGCACTCGCCTCACCCGGCTACATGAATCTCATGCCCATCATCCAATTCGACTACGGGCTTTGGTACGTCGACGGCGGCATGTACGCACTCGCCCAAGGGCTCGAGAAACTCGTCAAAGAACTCGGAATCACCCTCCACCTCAACCATGAAGTCGCACAACTCCATACACACGACAACGCCATCACCCAAGTCGCCTTTGCCGATGGCTCATCCGCTCAAGCAGACTGGGTCGTCAGTAATATGGAGGTCATCCCCGCCTACCGCGACCTCCTAAAAGAAGACCCAAGCTTCACCCAAACACTCGAAAAAAAGTTCGAACCCGCATGCTCAGGCCTCGTCATCCATATCGGCACCGACCGAGAATACCCACAACTCGCACACCACAACTTCTTCTATTCTCAAAACCAATCAAAACACTTCCATACCGTCTTCGATAAACATCGATTGCCCGATGACCCAACCATCTACCTCGTCGCCCCCACCCGTACCGACCCCAGCAAAGCCCCACCCGGCCACGACAACCTCAAAATCCTTCCCCATATCCCCCCACTCCAAGACGACCATACCTTCACGGAGTCCGACTACCTCGAACTCGAAGAACGCGTCCTCATAAAATTAGAGCGCATGGGACTCACCGACCTGCGCAAGCACATCGTCACACGCGACGTGCTCACACCTTTCGATATCGAACGCATGTACCGATCTAACAAGGGATCCGTCTACGGAGTCGTCACCGACTGGAATAAGAATAAAGGCTTCAAAGCCCCTAAGAAGAGCAGCAAGTATAACAACCTCTACTTCGTCGGTGGCTCAGTCAACCCCGGCGGCGGCATGCCAATGGTCGTTCTTAGCGGCCAAAAAGCTGCAGATAGAATCATCGCCGAGGACCAATAAGCCATGCCTCCCCTCGCTGCCATCATCCTCCTCCAGCTCAGCTTAGTTTGCTGGAGCATCGCCTGGCGGCTGAGAATTGGCTACCGCTGGCTCCCTCCATCCGGTCAAAACAACGCGAAACTCTCAATCATCATTCCAGCCCGCAACGAGGAAGGCAACATCCAGAAACTTCTCACTAGCCTCACCGCACAATCCCACCCACCTCTCGAAATCATCGTCGTCGACGACCACTCTAACGACGCGACGGCAGAACGCGCCCGCCAAGCTGGAGCCCATGTGCATCCAGCCGCTCCACTCCCCGATGCTTGGAAAGGAAAGCCCTGGGCCTGCCAACAAGGCGCCGCCATCTCGCACGGCGATTGGCTACTTTTTCTAGACGCAGACACCCAGCTTGAACCAAACGGGCTCAACCGCATCCTCCAGCTTTGCACCGCACCTAACAAGGTGCATTCCATCTGCCCCTTCCATCATACCCTGAATCCTTATGAACAACTCTCCGGAGTTTTCAACATACTCATGGCTTCAAGCCTGCTAAGAAAAAATGAGGCAGACCTTTTTGGTCAAGCCCTCCTCATCCACCGCAAGAGCTACGCTCTGATTGGAGGCCACAGCCAAGTTGCCGCCGCCACTCTCGAAAACCTCCAACTCAGCAAACGCTGCCACGACATGGGCTTAGATACCAATTCCTACCTAGGCCGGGGCGTCCTGCAGATGCGCATGTTTCCTCTCGGCTTGGATCAGCTCACTCAAAGTTGGCGCAAAGGCCTCAAGGAAGGTAAAGAAGCCACAAGCTCCCCCCAATTCCTAACCTCTATCGTCTGGATCTCAGCCATGAACCTCTGGTGGATCGCATGCCTCATAAGCCTCTTCGGCACCACCCCCGCTAGCTTAGCCACCCTCACCCTGCTCTACCTCCTCATCACACTCCAGTTCCATATTCTCCTCAGTGACGTCGGCCGCTTCTCATGGTGGACGCGCTTCCTCTGGCCCCTCCTCATCCTCCACTACCAATGGCAGTATTTCCATGGGCTCCACGACATCAAGCAGGGAAAACCATGTGTCTGGAAAGGTCGCCATGTCTAACCTAACCATCATCCTCATCAATGCCATCGGCATCCCTTGCACCCACCTGGCTATCTCCTGTCTCTGCACCCGCCTTCCACTAAAGTACTTTTCAAAGCCAAGGATTTTCCTCAAGACCGCCCGATGGGAATCACACTTCTATAAACACTTCCTACGTGTCCACCGATGGAAACACCTCCTCCCCGACGGTGGAGCTTGGTTCGCAGGCTTCAAAAAAAGCACCCTATCCCATCACTCCTCTCAGTACCTTGAAAGATTTCTTTTTGAAACCCAACGTTCTGAAATCTGCCACTGGCTTCAGATGCCAGCTATCGCTACCTTTGCTCTCTGGACGCCAGCACCCTGGCACCTCGTCATCCTCGTTTACGCCATCGCCTCTAACCTCCCAAGCATCATCATCCAACGCTATAACAGAGCGCGCTTAAACAACTTATTGTTGCGCCTTAGAGGACAAGATCGCTGAGACGGTCAAATCAACAAAGCTCCCCAAGCCTCCGTTGTATTGAATCACACCTTCCTTATCGAGAACGTAACAAACAGGTGATTGGGTCACACGGTATGTTTGAAACAAGCTGCCACTGGGGTCTGAGAAGTTCTTACCCACCGCCTTACCTCCTGCTTCAATCTGTCGCAAATTCGTCAATGGGTCACGGTTCACCCCCACAATCTGAACGGGTTTCCCAGCATAGGTTTGCTCCAACTTTCTGAGATAATCGAGCACTTCAACGGGCTGCTCCCAACTCGTCCAAAAAACGAGCACCACGACCTTCCCCCTATAGTCACTCAACTGCATAGGTAGCATCTTGCTGTCGCTCCCCTTCAAATTCGGCGCAACCGATCCCTTCGAGAGCTTGGTCATCCGGTAAATTTCCTCTTTCGCCAAGTCCGCGAGTGTCACTTCACCCACTTTAGTGTCCGCCGCATTGATAATCGCTTTGCGAATAAGATCTAAACGACGACGGTTGATGGCCTGGCTGTCCCCCATCTTCGCCAAGGTCCCCGACAAGGCCAAACATGCCTGACCTCGAATCGGTTTCGGCAAATTACTATCCACCACCGACTCAATGAATTTTAGCTTCTTCGATGTCAGCTGCAAACGCGAGGCATTCTCAACATCCCAATCACCCGCTGTCGTTAAGCCTAAGCAAAAACCTCCTAACTGCGGCGAGTTCCAATGCGACTTCTTTGTGAATTCAATCAAGTGAGCAACCCCCTGAGCACTCAGACCCGGATGGTTATTGAGTAACCACACCACGTAAGGCATCGTCCAAGCATCATTGAGGTCGTTGCCAATCTCCCCCACCATGCGCTTACCATAAGCCTCCGCATCTGGGCGCTTCTCCCACACTGCCAACTTTTGTGCAGAGGAACGCGCCGCTAACATCTCCTGCTTCCACTCCAACTCTGCCAATCGATGCTCTTTCACAATGCGCTCAGCTCCCGCAGCAGATCCTGCCGTGAGTATCGCATTGCCAGCTAACCAGGCACCAAAAATCAGAGTGAGTCGCTTCATGGCGGCAAAATACCAATCGTTTGCCCGATGACAAGCACGGGAATCAATTTAGCTGCCCCCCCTCAAGAGCTCAGCACCCACATCCTAAAAAAATGAGAGGCTCAGATGCCCCCCATTCAATAAAAGTCGTCGTTTAGACAATGCCAAGAGCCTTGTCAGCACGATCGCGCTCGCTGCGGTAACGCCCAGCGTCATCAGCCAGCACCTCACCATAAGAACTTACCATCTCCTTCAGCCCCTTCTGCCAAGCCGCGCTCGAAACCTCATCAGCAAAGCATCGCTCAAGCACCTCAAGTATGATGGACACAGAAGTGGATGCCCCCGGAGAAGCCCCCAACAATGCTGCAATCGTTCCATCCTGAGAAGCCACAACTTCTGTACCAAACTGTAACTTACCTCCGACTTCTGGGTCTTTCTTAATGATCTGCACACGTTGACCTGCAGTCACCAAAGTCCAATCCTTTTCCTCAGCGTCTGGGAAAAACTCACGCAACACCTCAACTCGGTCTTTATGCGTGTTAACACATTCTTGGTAGAGATACTCGGTCAGTGTCATGTTATCACGACCCACTGCCAACATCGGCCCCAAGTTGTCTGGCTTCACAGAGGCCACTAAATCAAATACGGAACCACGCTTGAGGAACTTCGGTGAGAACCCTGCATAGGGCCCAAACAACAAACTCTTCTTGCCGTCAATCACTCGAGTATCAAGGTGTGGCACTGACATCGGTGGTGCCCCTACAGCTGCTTTACCATAAACTTTCGCTGCGTGCTTTTCGATGATCTCCTCGTCCTGACAGACTAAGAACTGCCCACTCACTGGGAAACCTCCAAACCCCTTACCCTCGCGAATACCTGACTTCTGGAGCAACTTCAGTGAACCTCCGCCTGCACCAATGAAAACAAACTTGGCGTAAATCTTCTCTGAACTCAGTTCCCCATCTTCGCGCACACGCACCTTCCAACCACCTTCGCTGGTGCGGTCAATGTCTCGCACGCTCGTCTCAGTCGCTATGCTCACTCCATCCAGAGAAACCAAGTGGTTAATCAAAATCTGTGTCAGGGAGCCAAAATCAATGTCCGTTCCTCCATCCACACGCGTCGCCGCTATTTTCTCATTCTCACCACGCCCCTCAGATAACAATGGAGCCCACTTGCCAATCTCAGCTACGTCCTCAGAGTATTCCATCTCACCAAAGAAATGGTGCTCAGCCATCGCTTGAAAACGCTTCGATAGAAAATCAACACCATCTTCACCACGCACAAAACTCATGTGCGGCACCTTGCGTATAAAGTCCTCCGGTGCATCAATCACACCTTGCTCAACCAAGTACGCCCAAAACTGCTTCGATTGCTCGAATTGCTCGTTGATCTTCACCGCCTTATCAATCGTCACAGAGCCATCTGCGTGCTGAGGCGTGTAGTTGAGCTCACAAAGCGCAGCGTGCCCAGTCCCAGCATTGTTCCATGCATGAGAACTCTCTAACGCAACACTCGGCAATGATTCAATAATCTGAATAGTCGTCTCTGGCCTTAATTGCTTGAGCATCACGCCCAAAGTCGCGCTCATGATTCCGCCCCCAATCAGGACAACATCAGGGTTGTTATTCAGTTCCGTAGTGCTTGCTTGCTGTGTGCTCATAATGCGATACTCCCTAGGTGAAAATCGGTGGCGCACCGCGTATGACACAAGATGCTAGTTGTCAAACCCATCCGTATTCATTCACTCCAGAGATTTGATTTGCCAGCCACTCACCCAACCGTAATAGTGCCTGCAACACCACACACTCTCCCCCTGGCACATGCCAATACGATCCCAGCTCACAATGTATTCCATCACGCATGTATCTACCCAGTATCAGCATCTGCGGCGTCGTTGATTTTCCCAAAATCGCCCGCTCTCCCTTCACCCACATCATCTCCATCTGGCACCCAAACCCTAGCCTCGCATCATTCCAAAAACAAATGCATGTCGGCTTCCCAAAAGCCAATATCCACTTTGCAACCTTCGACGACACAGAAGTCACCAACAATGGTGTCCCGCCCGTTCACGAAGATGTCCTAGGATGCCTCGAATACGTGCGCTCCATCCCCGAGGACTCCCAACTCCTCATCCATTGCATGGCCGGCATCTCCCGATCCACCGCCACCGCCATGACCATTATCAGCGACTTCTATGGCCCAGGGAGTGAACGCGATGCCGCCCTTAGCGTGCGAGAAATTCGCCCCATCGCCAACCCCAACAGACTCATCCTCAGCATCGCCGATGAGATTCTCGACCGCAAGGGAGCACTCAGCCATGCCGCCGACTCAGTTTTCGGTAAATCTCTCGGGGAAAGAAATAAAGGCTGGTAAAGCTGACTCCGGCTATGCTCTTGATATGATTCGCAGTTTGCTCCCCTCGAGCGCAATCACTGCTTCCCCTGTCTCGCTGCGCCCGCCTATGTCGAATTGAATCGTCTCAGCCGATGCCACGCCTCCTAGCACTACTAAACATAGCAGTGAAGCCCTTGGTCTTCTTTTCATTGTGTGGTTTTTGTGGGTTTCTTTAAAGGCATTACCATGCCCTTGCCTATAGTCCCCACACACACATAACTTGATCGAATATTCCTATCTATAACTCCATCACAACCTAACAGTTAAACCCAACAATCCCTTATAAAAACTAACATCCAACCACTCACCCAATACCCAGAAAAATTTTCAAAACCCTCACCACCCTCCCGTCATACAGGTCGACACCCAAGCGCCCACTCTGACACAAACTCCTGCTTTTTATTCTGCAAAAATCGATTACAATAAGGCCAATTGACTCTCATTTTTTGCCATGAAACTGCAAGACAAACTCGACAACATCCGTGAAGGCTTTGAGCGCCAAGCTCCCGAGGAATCTCTCACCATTATGCACAATGCTACCGCTGCTCTAGAACGCAGCGGACTCGCTGATCGCTCCATCCACATCGGTGAAGTCATGCCAGACTTCAACCTCATTGATACCGAAGATAACTTCGTCTCACTCTCTGACCTCCTTGAAAATGGCCCCCTCGTCATCAACTTCTTCCGAGGCTTTTGGTGACCCTATTGTACCGCAGAGCTGGATGCTCTGAATCAAGTCACTGAACAAATTCGTGAAGCCGGCGCTGAACTCATTACCATCAGCCCACAAAGCGATAGCCACAACAGAAAAATGGAACGTGAGCACAAACTCAAATTCCACCTGCTCCACGACCCCAACCTCGCGGTCGCCGATACCATAGGCATCGGTCACACCCTCCCACCTGAACTCCAAGAAGTCTACAGCCAGTTCGGTGTCAACCTCCCCGAAATCAATGCCATGGATACCTGGCGCCTCCCAATGCCCGCACGTTACGTCATTGACGAAACAGGCGTCGTCCGCGACCGCCAAGTCCACGCCGATTACACCGTCCGCCCAGAACCCAGCGAAATCCTAGAGGTTCTCCAAAAACTCAAAGAACGAGCCGCCTAGTGTGGTGTCAGAGAGCTAATGGACATCATTGCGAAAGGTAATTTTCCTGATCAATAAGGCTATAAGAAGTCCTAAATAGACATTCCCGACTGCCTGTGTCCCCACGTGTCCCCACCACAGCACCCTCAAATATAACGCCCCCACAAACTCACTCCCTTATGAGACATCTCTGAGAATCACTATGTGAGCTACAACTCAGAACCCTCAATCCCACAAAAACAGGCGGAATCGCCACCGCCTGCTTCCTCACTGCGCAACCACATTAACGAGCAGCACTATCCAGAGCCGCTTGTAACTTCGCTTCATCCTCGTGCGCCAAAGAACTCTGAAGTATCTTGCCTCCATACTCAGCAATCCTTGGCACCACCTTGTCGCTGGTCACACTCCGTACTAAAATAAAGAGTGCAGAACCATCCGCATCGAGCGTGCTAGAAAGTTCCTTCATCATATCATCATTGATCCCTAGGTCGGTAAGAGCACCAGAGACAGCACCTGCTCCAGCGCCAGCGGCAAAACCAAGTAAGGGATTTAAAAAGATTAAACCAATCAACATCCCCCAAAACCCTCCAGAGGCTGCACCTGCTGCCGTCATATTCACCGCCTGATTTAACTTCACCTTCCCCTTTGCGTTCTTGGTCGCAACCACGGCATCCTCTAAATCAATAAGGTAATCTTGCTGTGCCTTTAGAAGCTCGAGGCGTACTTCTTCTGCTTTAAATTTGTCGTCATAAACGACTGCTACGAATGTATTCATTGTTTTATTATTTTTGTTAGTAAATTCTATCAGACTCTAGCATCTTCTTTCTCTTTTTGAATCAGCTTTCTTGTTAAAAAAAAGTCATAGAGACCAAGCCCCAATGTGAGAGGTGAAAGCACTAGCAACACACTCCCTAAAGCTGTATAGACAGCATGCTCCATAAGCTTGAGAAAGCCCACTCCAGTGAGGCACATCGCAATCGATGCATTACAATATGTCAGTAAGGTCCTGCGGTTGGCCAGACTCGTCCGCAACAAGGCCAACTGCATGTCATCTCTCTCGCGACGTTCGTGAAGCTTTTTACCCATGATCTGCCACAACAC
Source organism: Rubritalea tangerina (assembly GCF_042683245.1). Taxonomy (NCBI): domain Bacteria; kingdom Pseudomonadati; phylum Verrucomicrobiota; class Verrucomicrobiia; order Verrucomicrobiales; family Rubritaleaceae; genus Rubritalea; species Rubritalea tangerina. The sequence goes on along the minus strand of NZ_JBHUJB010000073.1, from coordinate 39,347 downwards.
TGATTATCCCAAAATGAGCACCTGTATTGATGCCGCACCAAAAATGTCGGCCTACCTCACATAACAACTGTCTCTAAAATCTACCCATAAAGAGAGATTTTCTAACACAGTGCTCAGCCGATTGAAAGAAGGAACTGTGACACACACTCCTACCCCAACGACATCCTAAGATAGGGCTCTCCCCCATCAATACAAGCACATCAAATGGGTACTCGCTATGCGAGGGCCTGCACGAATCGCTCAGCGATCTCCCTCGCCTCACCATCAGCCGCAATCAAATCCTCCAAAGTCTCACCTGGGTTCCATTCGTGCGCGTCCATAGTTTGCTCAACCACTTTCCAAATGTCAGTGAAACCAATGTCTCGGCTGACAAAGGCATCCACTGCCACCTCATTGGCCGCATTGTAAACTGCTGGAAGCGTCCCACCCTCACTACCCGCCCGAATCGCTAAATCGATCGCTGGGAAAACATCGCGCCGAGCATCTTCAAACTCTAACTTCGCCAATTCAGCGAAATTCAGCGGCTTCAAACCATTCGGTACACGCTCCGGATAGGTGACCGCATACTGAATTGGGAAACACATATCCGTTGTGCTCAATTGCGCAAGCACACTGCTGTCAGCAAATTCCACCATGGAATGCACAATACTTTGCGGATGCACAATCACATCCACCTTATCCATCTCCACACCAAATAACCACCTAGCCTCTATCATTTCCAATCCCTTGTTAAACAAGGTTGCCGAATCAATCGTAATCTTTCTCCCCATCTCCCATGTCGGGTGCTTGAGCGCCTGCTCTAACTGCACATCCGCGAGGTCCTCTTCAGGCCAAGTCCTAAATGGCCCCCCCGATGCCGTCAAAATCAGCCGACTAATCTCTTTGCTTTCTCCCGCGTGCCCTTCCAAACACTGGAAAATCGCATTGTGCTCAGAGTCTACGGGTAACACTTTCACCCCCTTGCGCTCGGCAGCAGCCATGACTAACTCACCAGCCATCACCAAAATCTCCTTGCTTGCCACCGCCAATTCCTTGCCAGCCTCAATCGCTGCGAGAGCCGGTTGTAAACCCGCTGTCCCAACAATCGCCACTAACACCATGTCAGCCCCTTCTAGTTCCGCTAAACGAACTAAGCCTTCAAGCCCCGTGTATATCTCCACACCTTCACCTACTGCCGCCCTTAGCTCAGCCTCCTTCTCCTCGTTGTAAATCGCCACGTGCTTTACCCCTGTCTCAGCAACCTGTTGGGCAAGTGCATCCACACTATTCGCCGCCGCTAACCCCACAATCTCCATGCGCTCCGGAATTTCTCCCGCAACTTTGAGCGTACTCGTGCCTATCGACCCCGTAGACCCCAACAATACAACCTTCTTCCGCTTCATATATTCTCTCTCCTTAGATCACCCAGTGAAGATAAAAGTAAAGTGCTGGAGCGGTGAAACATAAGCTGTCTATCAAATCTAACGCTCCACCAATTCCAGGTAAGGTATTCCCACTGTCCTTTACCTCCAGACTTCTCTTGATCACCGACTCAGCTAGATCTCCCACCACCGTCAGCAGTGAAAGTAAAATACATAAACCTACCACATGCCCCCAGCCCCCTAAGACTGCAAGAGCCTCTTGTTGCCACGCATAAAGTCCACAACCAATCCCCATCGCCCACACTATCGCTCCAAAGAACCCCTGCCACGTCTTCCCTGGGCTAATATGCGGGATCATCTTATGCTTACCGATCAGCGAACCAGTACAGTATGCCCCAATATCCGTAAACTTTGTCACACACACTAACCACAATAATAGCCACGCCCCAGGAACTGCCCCTTCACACTCAGGTACAAATAATATTCTCCCCAAAAAGCTAAATAAAAACGGGATGTACAAGAAACTCAGTACCGTACTCGCCACCGCGATCAATGGCTTCTTGCCATCGATCGGCTCGCGCAGCTGAAAAATAAAACTAGAGAGCACAACCAAAGCAATCGCCGTTCCATCCACTGCCCCCAGGAGATCAAATGCACCACTCCCCATCGAGGCCAGTAAATAGGCTACAAGCAAGGTGTACCCTATCGATACCACGCGCCCCCAACGGATCTGACTCGGTAGCCCACTGATCCCTATCATCCGATACAGCTCCATACTCGCTGCAATCGATAAAAAAGCCACAAGTGCTAAATAAGCCCATGGATTCATGCTGACAAAGGTTCCCCCTACGATCCCAAATAACAGAACCGTACTGAAGAGTCTTGCGGCAAATACCTGAGCCTTTGATTTTCCATCACTCATGCGTCACAGCATCCAAACCAGCTGCTTGGTATTTTGCAATGAGATTCACTGATAATTTCCGCCACTCTACCAAATCGCACCAATTCCCCCCTCTCACTCTCCGAATGGCTCAATTGTAACAATCAGTCGATTGCGAGTTACCCTCACCCAGTGATCATCCCCATACAACACGCGTAACAAATACTTATGAAACACGCTCTACTTACTGCCCTCGCCCTCAGCTCTCCATTGATCGCCGCCCCTCAAATCAACCCCATTCAGCGTATTATGCTCCCCCCCGGAGCCGGTGAAATCGTCTCGGTGTCCGAAAACCATCGCCAACCCATCCTCGCCGTCACCCAAGCCAATGTCGGCGGTGTCCACCTCTTCAAAAGAACCGGCAACGCATTCAAGGCAAGCCATAGTGTCAATTTCGTCGAGTACTTCCAACAACACCCCATAAAGGGCTTTTCCTTCGATGAAGTGAGCAGCGTGAGCCTCGATCCTCTGGGCCGTGGCTTCGGTGTCGCAGCTCTCATTAATAAAAACAAAAACGACCAAGGCAATGAAGGAACTGGCTTGCTCGGCCTGTTCGACTACACCTCAGGTAAAATACTCGGCACCCTCCCCGCTGGCTTCCACCCTGATCAAGTCGGCTTCTCAAAAGATGGTAAATGGATCGCTCTCGCAAACGAAGGCGAAATGGGCTCAGGCGGCATCGCAGATAATCCAGGCTCACTCTCACTCTACGACCTTACCTCCGTCACTAACTCCCAGGAACTCATCGAGCAAATCCAGCCTCACAACTTTGAGTTCAGCCCGAACCACACCTCTGAAGATTTCCTCAAAAATGTTCACTCGGTGCGTTCCCACGACCTCGCTGACGGAACCTACCTCCAGTACCTAGAACCAGAATTTACCTGTTTCTCACCCGACTCAAAATCTGTCTTTGTCGCCCTCCAAGAAAATAACGCCATCGCCACCTTCGACCTCACATCCATGAAGTGGAAAAACATCACAGACCTCGGTGTCCACAAAATAAGCATCGACCCCAGTGACAAAGATAAAAAGGCCGACACCAGTACCATCGTCTATGGAGCCCCCATGCCAGATACCATCGCAAGCTTCCAACAAAATGGAAAAACCTACATTGCCACTGCTAACGAGGGCGACGCCCGTGGCGACGACAAAGACACAGTGAAACTCGCTAAAGGTGCCTTCAATAATGGTAAAAATATCCCTAAGGCACCCAACCACTCACCCTATGAACTCGATCCTAAAAAAGGTGGCATCGGGCGCCTCGGCCTCGTCGCCAACCTCTGCGATACCAACAACGACGGAATCGCTGAAAAAATCGTCGCCTACGGTACCCGTGACCTCGCCATCTGGGAAGTCTCCCCAAATGGTGCACTCAAGCGTGTCAGCGCATTTGCACTAGAAGACTACGTCCTCAATGCCGATCCAAAACGCCACAATTCTAACGATGGAGGCCAGCTTGAAGAATTCGACAAACGCTCTGATAACAAAGGTCCAGAGCCTGAAGCTCTCGCCGTCCATACCACACAACAAGGGACAACCTACACCCTCGTGGCGAATGAAAGACAAAATGGCCTCGTTCTCATCGACATCACCAAGCCAACTTCACCCGAAGCTCTCGCCTACCTCAATGATAGCGATCATGCACTCTTCCGCCCTGAGTCAGTCCAGCTTATCGACCTAAATGGCTCACTCACCGCCATCGTTGGCTACGAAGCCTATGACGACAAAGCCGGTGGAATCGGCATCTACACCCTCAATGGAATCCCAACCACCGCAAAAAAATAAGGCCATCACAGAGCTTTGCCCGCCTGTGAAGGAGCATCCCCCCCACACACACTTCAGCTAAAACTCGAGCATGTGGACTTTGTAGTTTCTTCGGAACACTGCAATCCGACACATCCTGGGCTCTGGCACTTCTAAGTCCCCATCGCTATCCCGTGCCTGCGTCATGAATTCTCTCAATGGAAAGTGACTCAGCATCGTCCGCGTGCTCACAGACTCCAGTACCTCGTCCTCTCTCGCTTCAGTAAACTCAGCTCCTGGGCCATGGTAAACCTCTATACAAAGCCTTTCTAAATGAGCCAGTTCCACTAAAAATTGCTCCCACCCCCCATGGCTTTCCTCAGGCCGAGATTCATATAAAAATTGAGGAAATTGTTCGCCTAACATATTCAGAGTGTAACTCTGCGGGGGATACACCCGGAAGTATGCACCCGCAAATTGCTCAAAAAGCACATCCCCCATTACCCTACGTAAAACCGGATACTCGCTCTGCAGGCACTTGATAAGCCGGCCGTAGAAGGAGCGCGTATACACTTCTAACCTCTGTTCAGCTGTAAAGCTCTCGCCTGACCGAATCGTCCGCCGGATCTCCTCCCCCTTTCCACTTGGGTCTATCACTGCCCCCACAAGCCACTCTTGCATTCCCACCAATTTCATATTGCCCGAACTCATGACCCAGCAGGAATATAATGTAAGGGCGTACTAACACCTGCGCCCTTGTTCCTAGCCTCATTGCCCTGCACCTCCACGCCACTTATAAACTTGCGCGCTAAATCTAACTCATCCTCCAAAACACCAAAGGGTGGAATGTCAGCATCCCACTCTAACAATGTTGCCGCTCCGCCAGCATGCGCATACGCCTTCTTGTATAATTCCCAAACAGCATCCACCACATGATCGTTATGCGTATCAATCACATGGCTGCCACAGTCATCGTGACCAGCTAAATGAAATTGGATAATTCTATCAGACGGAATCGTCCTTATGTATTCCTCAGCATCCCACCCGTGATTGCGAGCACATACATACACGTTGTTCACATCCAATAACACCCCACAATCCGATTGACGGGATAGCTCCGCCAAAAAATCCCAGTCGTTCAGTGTCGACTCTTGATACTCGATATACGTACTAGGGTTCTCTAACACAAGTGGCCGCTCCAGTATTTCCTGCACCACCTTCACCCGCTCAACCGTGTGCTTCAATGCCTCTTCAGTCAGTGGAAAAGGAAGTAAATCGTGCGTATTGATCCCAGCCACACCAGTCCAACACAGATGGTCTGAGACCCACTTAGCCTGCACCCTATCAGCTAACTTCTTTAACTTTTCTAAATACCTCAGATCCAGAGGATCAGTAGATCCAATCGAAAGCGACACCCCGTGCATCACCACAGGGTATCGCTCCACAATCTGGTCGAGAACATATATCGGATAACCACTGCTATCCATAAAGTTCTCAGATATGATTTCAAACCAATCCACCTCCGGCCACTCAGTGACTATGTGCTCAAAATGTGGGCTTCGTAGCCCAAGACCATAGCCTAGGTTCGGTAAATCAAATCGGTTCGTCGTCATAGAGTCATGCCTTAGTTACCTTTGGCGGCTGAGGCTGAGGGTAAGGATTGGGTAATTTGTTTGTGCTCGGTGGATAAACTCCATCCTTCGGCTTCCACTGGTTTGCGGTGAGTGGAGATTTAAGTCCAGCTGGAACTCCAAATGCTTGCTTCTTGTCAGCCATTTTCTTCTCAAAACGAGCACGAGCAATATTCCAAATCGGCTGCCCCAAGAAGTCAGCTGGATAAGCCTGCCCCTTGGCGTCTTCCCCTGGAGCTGCTGAGTTCAACTGCGCACTGATAAAGCCTGTGTTGCCATTCCCTATCGGAACACCACAACCACCTGTACCATTCCAACTATCTCCACTCATGCCACAGTCATTCTCCGCAACCCAATATTGGCGCGCATAGTCGCCAGTGCCACAAGCACCCAACCCTTTACAGCTATTACCACCTTCACAGGAATGTAAGTCCACGTTCGGCTCCAAGCACTCGCCTGGCCCGTAGACCTTCCCCTCTGTATCTGTGAACGGTAAAGTGTTCAAACCCATACAAATATGGGGATCACTGGCCTTAGTACTCATCTGCTGAGACTCTGCACCTGCCACTCCAGGCAAAGCCATCCCTGCTGCCCCCACACTCAGTGTCTTAATGAAAGAACGGCGACTAGAGGAAATGTTTTCGTTAGTGTCCATGTTGTTTAGTTGGTTGATTTTTTCTTTGATTGTGCCCTCTGGAGCATAAAACTAAAGTTAGCTAAGTTCGTGTCGTTGCCATCTGGTCCATAAGTCGCCCCAGCATGACAATTCATGCAGCTCCCATTGACCTGCATGTAGGTTTCCATCACCGGGTTTCCCAAGCTAATCGGTGCGGGGTTGCCCGCTGGCTTCACCCCAGGATTCACCGGCCACTGTGTAGAAATTAATCGATAGTTCTCCCACACTGTACCCTCTAACTTCTCCTGCATCTGAGCATTCAAATACCCTGTCCATTCAGAAACTGCCACCTCGTTGTTAGTAGTCACAACCTGTGTGATCTGACTCGGTATACGCTCTGCCATCGGCTGGGAATAATCATCCGCTGGCTTACCTGCTTTAACGTTCACTTTCTGAGCTGCTAGCATTGCTGCATAGCTCTTGTCGCTGAACCCACCCAATGAACTCAGCCCCTTATCCTTGCTCCAGAAGTTATACTTCTTGTTCGGATCGTAACTAACACTGTGCTTCTTAGCTCCACGAAGGTCAACAATCGGTGCGTTGTCTACATGCTCAAATGTCGCCCATACCCACTCAGGCGCATCCTCCGTGCGCACCATGATGTGCATCCCCACCATCCCATACGCCGCGCCACTCGAATAGGTCTTCGAGTTTGGATCGTACACTTCTGGATGAATCGTGTGAAACTTTGAGGCATCGTCATTCTCACCTAACTTCTTCCAAGCGACTTTCAACTCCATCGCACCACGCACAGGTGAGCTTCCACTCACCCCCTTCGGAAACTCAATCTTTGCTTTAGAGTTCGCTAAGAAAGCGGACTGACCTTCCAGATTATAGAGCTGATTGGTCACGATGTAGTCATACTCTGACTTGTTTATCCTAACTTCATATCGCACATACGCTTTGTTCAAATCCACAATCGGTGGCAAAGGTGTCTCCTTGTTAAAAAAGGCCTCATCCACCTCATCGAGAATGTGAGCTCGCTTCGATGTGTCCTTCAAACTTCTTCCACCCTTGCTCTTTGTATGACTTTTCTCAGGTGTACCCCAAGCGTCAGGCATACTCCCATCTGGCTTGAAAATCTGTGAGGGCGCCAAATAGGTCTCCCACACACGAGGCGCTTTCGGCGTGCTGCCAATCTCAGCCTTCAATGGATTTCCTTGCTCGTCTGCCGGCCAGTTTAAGGCCACAAATGTCCCCCAAGAAAAAAGATCAAATGCCTTCTGCGTCTCAAAAACATTACACTCACTCGGCGTCTCTACTATCGCCTCAGACTTGCTCGTCTTATAGGATTGCTTGTCATAGGGTAATACCGAACTGATCGCTGGCCATACATACCCATTCGGTAAGGTCTTCGTGTCACACGCCTTCGGATAACGAGGCATCTCAACCTCCGTCTCTCCTGCCGCATAAACCGATGCCATACCCGCCCCCAATAAGAGGCCACCCACTATTCTTAGTTTATTCTGTGTATTCATTGATAGGATTTTTTTCCACTATCAGAACCCATCCACACCATCATGAAACAAAAGCTCTCATACACTCATGCTCCATTCATATGAATCGATCCCAATTTGAAGATTACCTGTTAGCCACCACCTAACAATATGGCAACATTATTTTTGTTAGACTATAAAATCTCATAATATCCAAAAACAATGCACCATCTCTACTCCCCGATCACCCTCGATCAAGTACAGCAATCAGCCCTCTCCATCTCACTCCAAAAAAGTGCGCTCCCCCCATCAAATCTATTCACCAGTTCCACTATGCCCCCACATCCGGTGCTCAGTCCGGATAAGATTCTCAGATTCAGCATTCACAAATCAAATGTCCCAGCCTAGTCTCGCCCATCGTGACACGGATCTTACAACACGAGTTAGTAAAACTCTTCCTCTTCATCCTGCTGAGCTTTCTAGGTGCAGCATTGCTGGCACCGCATCTCTACATTTGGGGGAAAAACCTAGCTGCAGAGGCCGCCGCCAATGACCTTTCAGCTCCAATGGAATGGCTTGCCAATAAATGTGATCGAGCCCAATTCTCGCGTTATTTTAATCGAGCCCTAATGGCTTGCGCCCTGCTCCTTCTCTACCCACTCATCAAAAGCCTACGCGCTAAAGGACAACAACAAGTCAAACCTCCTTTCTCATCACGCATCCGTCCAGGTGCACAAGGCTGGAAAGATCTCGGCACTGGCATTCTTTTTTCAGCCGGTTTCCTCACCCTCCTCGTCGTGCTGCTCTACCAATTATCTTGGGTCCAGACTGCGGAAGATTTCCAATTGGCTAAAGCCATCCAAAAAGCCCTCATCCCAGCCATTATCGTCTCCCTCCTTGAAGAATGGCTTTTCCGAGGTGTGCTCTATGATGTCCTCATGCGGAAACTTAACACCACCCAAACCATTATTGGCCTCTCACTATTCTTCGCTGCAGTGCACTTCCTCAGCCCACCAAAAGGACAAAATGTGGCAGACCCCACACATGCGCTCGCAGGATTTGAAATGCTCAGACTTATCGGCCTCAAATTCCTCACCCCCCAATCCTTCTTCGGTGTCTTCCTCACCCTCTTTACCGTAGGTGCCACTCTCGCATACACCCGCGCCAGAACTGGCAAACTCTGGCTCGCAATTGGCTTGCATGCCGGCTGGATCTTCGCACTCAAATTTACCAATAAACTCACTAACCCCTCTGGTGAACCACCGAAAATTCTCTACAACAACAGCATCATGGATGGTATACTGCCACTGTGTACCCTCATCCTAACAGGCCTAGCACTCTTCCTCTATCTGCGCCCACGCTCACAAAAAGCCAAACCAGAATAGCCCAACTCCTCGACCTGCTCTACCCCCCATCCTGCCACCTCTGTGAACGCCCGACCACAGAGGGCCGATACTTGTGCGATCAATGCTACGTCCAGCGCCCCCGCCTCATCCAGCCATTTTGCGAAACCTGTGGTGAATCCTACTCCGGCGTACTCCCCCAACACTTTCTATGCCCGAATTGCAGCCAACATGACTTCCCCTTCCTCTTCGCCCGCGCCGCACTCCTCAATACCAATCAAAACCACCAACTCATCGTAGACTTCAAGTACCTCAAAAAATTCTACCTCGCCAAGGAACTCGCCCGCTTCTGTGCCGAAATATTCGAAACCGACCCACGCTTCAAAAGCCTCAACTCCCCCACACTCATCCCCATCCCCCTACACTGGAGAAGGCAATGGCAACGCGGCTTTAATCAAGCCCACGCATTAGCTCAACAACTCAGCCACCTCACTCACATTCCCCTCACCCATTGTCTCAAACGAGCACGCCATACCCACACCCAAACCAAACTAATACGTAGCGAGAGACTCTCCAACCTCCGCGACGCATTTAAAGTAAATGACATACCACCACATTTCTCCTCTGCCATTTTGATAGATGACGTCTTCACCACAGGCGCCACCACCAGCGCCTGCGCACAAGCACTGCAGAAACACGCCCCCCAACTACAAAACATAGTTGTGCTTACCGCTTTACGTGGCTAAGCTCCCCTCAAGCAACGCCGCGTGCTGACAATTTATTACTAAAAGCCATGGGTATCTTCGAACGACCAAGACTGCGTAACAACAAGAAAAAGGACATGCCAAATGACCTCTGGACCAAGTGCCCAGAGTGCGATGCCATGATCCACACGCTAGACCTGAAACAAAATGATCAAGTCTGCACCAGTTGTGACCATCACTTCCTACTTGGCTCCCGCGAACGTATCGCGTCCATCGCTGACGCTGGCACATTCGAAGAAACGGATGCCGACCTCTACTCAAAGAATCCCCTCGGATTCCATAAGTACGAAGATAAAATCGACATGCTGCGCCAAAAAACTGGCCTCAATGATGCTGTCGTCACCGGACGCCTCAATATCGAAGGTAACCCAGCCATGATCGCCGTCATGGACTTCAAATTCTTCGCTGGCTCCATGGGCTCAGTCGTCGGTGAAAAGATCACCCGCGCAATCGAGACTGCCATCAAAGAAAAACGCGGTGTCGTTATCATCTCTTCCTCATCGGGTGCACGCATGCAAGAAGGCATGCTCTCACTCATGCAAATGGCCAAGACCTGTGCCGCTCTTGCACGCCTCTCAGAGCACGGTCTCCCCTACATCTCTCTGCTAACTCACCCAACTACAGGGGGGGTCACCGCATCCTTCGCCACCATCGGCGATATCAATCTCGCAGAACCAAAATGCATGATCGGATTCGCAGGCCCTCGCGTAGTCAAAGAAACTACCCACCAAGACCTCCCTCCTGGTTTCCAAACTGCTGAGTTCATGCTCGAGCACGGACTCGTCGACTCCATCGTCAGACGCCCCGAAGTGAAGAAAAAGCTCGGCCAACTCCTCAGCTACATGATGCCACAGTAAACGGTTTATCTGTTAGCACAGTTCAGATGCTAACAAACAGATTACCACTTCTAACGAGTAATGCTTATCGCGCGTTACTCGTTTTTTTCTGAAAACTGAAATCTGACCTCTCATATGAAATACGATGAAGCCCTCGAATGGCTGTATTCGACTCAAAACTTTGGCATCAAACTCGGCCTCGATGCCCCAAAAAAATTGCTGCGCCAATTTCTCGCAAACCCCACTCGCGATACAAAAGTCGTTCACATCGCCGGCACCAATGGAAAAGGCTCTACCTGTGCCATGATCGATGCTCTCGCTCGCTCCACGGGAATCCGATGCGGCATATTTACTTCCCCCCACCTCGTCGACTACCGTGAACGTATCCGCGTCAATGGCGAGATGATCCCTGAAGACACAGTACTCAGCTATCTCACTGAACTCAAATCCCTCGTCGGCGACTGGGAGCACCACCCAACCTTCTTTGAACTCACCCTCGCCGTGGCAATGAAATACTTCAAAGCTACCGAATGTGAACTCATCATTCTAGAAACAGGGATGGGCGGTCGTCTCGATGCCACTACCGCCGTGCCCGCTGACGTATGTGTCATCACCCCCATCGCCCTTGACCACTCCGACTGGTTAGGTGACACCATCGAAAAAGTAGCTGCCGAAAAAGCCGGCATCATCTGCGATAAAAAACCAATCATCTCCTCACAGCAAGAACGCGACGCTGAAATCGTTATCGCTGAAGTCGCCGACGAAAAACGCGCTCCACTCACCAAAGTCTCCGGACCTCTACTCGGCTACAGCATCAAACTCCCAGGCATCCACCAAGCTGAAAATGCGAAAGTCGCCATCGAAGCCATGCATGCACTCGAAATCCCCCTCGACTTCGATACCGTCAAACATGCACTCAGCTCTATCACCTGGCCTGGCCGATTCGAAACCATCTCTGAAAACCCTCAAATAATCATCGATGGCGCCCATAACCCACACGCTGCTGCCGCCCTCGTCGAAACTTGGCAGCGTGAATTCCCATCTCAAAAAGCAACCCTCATCTTTGGAGCCGTCGAAAGCAAAGACATTGGCGGAGTACTCACCCAACTCTGCTCGATCTCAGATTCAATCCATATCACCCCCATCGATTCCCCCCGTAGCCTCAGCCCCGAAGAACTCGCCGAGGCCCTCCCCACCTCAGCACCCCAGCCCACTGTGCACGCCAGCCTCCAAGAATGCCTTGCACAACTCACCACCCACCCACATCCCATCCTCATCGCAGGATCCCTCTTCCTCATCGGCCAAGCCAAAGCCATCCTCTCCAATCATACCTTCCAACAAAGCTCCCAATAACCCAACCTCCCTAGACTAATTCCTTAGCCTCAACGCTAAAACCTACAAATAACTCACAGTTTTTCTTGCATAACTAACTGACATCCATGCTAGAGTATTCATCGCCTACCTCCCTTCAACCTCCCATTGGCCATGAAATACTACACTATCCCCACCCTTCTTCTGCTTTGCACACATAGTCACGCGGCTACAGTTAGCGCGGTCTCAGACAATTTATGGACTGATCCAGCAACTTGGAGCGATAACGCTGCCCCCTCAGGTGGTAACGACTACACCATTGACTCCGGTCGTACCGTTACCTCTCCTACCGGCTCAGGTGCGATCAACTTCGCTGGCGACAGCCTTACCGTAAACAATGGGGGTACCCTTCGCTTGGCAAATGACCACAGTACGACCCTCCAGACATCTAACTACAACATCACAAACCTCAGCCTCAACGATGGAGCCACACTCAATGCCTCCCAAAACGGCGGTGTCGGAGCTACTGACTACAGACTTACGAACACTGTAGCTGCTGCAGGAAATGTCAGTCTCCAACTAGGTGGTGGCTTCTTCTTTTGTTACCTCACCTTCGAGAATGGCCTCAGTGGTGATGGTACCATTAACTTCAACCGCTTCTCAGGAGGGGGCACACAAGACTTCAGACTCAACCTGAGCGGCTCATCAAGCTACTCAGGCGATTGGAACCTCTCTGGATCGCGCACCACAGTTTTCGTCAATGCCGCTGACGGATTTGGCTCTGGATCAGTAACAGCCAATGCTAACATGTTGATCGACAACCTGAACGCTTCCGGACTCAACTCCCTCAGCGCAATCACATTAGCCGGTAACGCTGAGCTCCAACTCACTAATGCCATCACCAATAACTCCGCCAGTATTTCTATGGAAAGCACTAGCCAACTCGATCTCGTAGATACTACCAGCTCAGTGCTATCCCTCACTATCAATGGCAATTCTGTCTCCAGTGGCACTTATGATGCCGCCCAACTCACCGCCCTCGGTTTCGGAGGCACCTTCGATGGCTCAGGTTCTATCACTATTATCCCCGAACCTTCCAGCTCTTCACTCATCCTCCTCGGTTCCCTCTTCGCCCTCCACCGAAGAAAACGCTAATTACCCAACAAGGGATAATGCAACTTAATTGCATATTAAGTTGCCAATGTTGTAAGTGCATATTAATTGCACTTACATGAACCTCTTCACCGCACTCTCTCGTTCAGACCGATCCTTCCGCTGGTCTATTGATCGTTGGGGCATTTTCGCATCTGCTCTCTGCGCAATTCACTGCCTGATCACCCCACTGATTTTCCTACTCCTTCCGAGTTTTGGTCAAATCTGGGCCCACCCGTCATCCCATTGGATCATGGCTCTGATCGTCATCCCACTGGCTCTTCTCACACTCAAACTCAACCGTGGCCATAAGCACAACCGCTGCTCCTCAGTCGCTGCCACAATCGGGATAATTCTCATTGTCCTAGGTGCGCTCACTCCCGCACTGGAAAACCACCTTGGTAAATCCTTCGCCATCTCTTCGGCCCCTTCCGAAACAACCACTCCCGAAATCACTGAAGCCCATTGCTCCGATTCCTGCTGCCCAACAGTCACCCTTGAAGAAAGTGGAAAAGTCCATTGGGAAATCCCTCTCGCCAGTATCATCACCACACTTGGAGGCATCTTCCTCATCGTCACTCACATCAATAATATCCGATGCTGCCTAAGCTGTAAGAACTAACTCACTTACTTATGATAGATCTCGCCATCGCGCGCGTCGTTGAAATGCGCCCATCCATTTTAATCTCAGGTTTCCTCGGTGCTGGAAAAACAACCCTGCTGCGCCACCTGCTCAAACACCTCAAAACAAATGACATCAAGGCTGACGTCATTCTCAACGACTATGCCAATGCAATGATCGATAGCGAAACACTGCGAGAAGACTCCGAGAGTATCGAAGCTCTTGGTGCCTCATGCGCCTGCTGCGAAGGTATGGACTTTCTGATAGAAATGGTCATCAAGGCTACAGAATCCGATAACGACATTCTTCTCACAGAACTCAATGGCACCGCCGACCCACTCCCCATCGTCGAATCCTTCACCCTCCTCGAAAATAAATTTAAACTCTTCCCACGCTGGCATGTCTGCGTCATCGACGCCCGCCACTTCGAAGAACGCTCATACCATAACCGACTCGAACGAGACCAACTTGAAACCGCAAGCCACTACCTAATCTCCCACCAAGAAGAAGTCTCCACTGAACGACTCGCCAATATTCGCCTGCGCCTTAAAGAAATCCTACCAGCAGCATCCTTTGTGACCGAAGAAGAACTCGCCTCCCAAGTCCTCTCCCTCGCATTGGCCAAAAAGAAATGCATCCTCAACGCAACTAACGACGCCGCTTCCAATCCCCCCTCCAAAAGCCCCTACCACCACCTCTCTCATGAAATCACGGCCTGCCAAATCCTCTTTCCTCAGCGCGTCAAAATAGAAAAAATCAAACCTTGGCTCAAATCCCTCCCAGATCATGTCATGCGCGCAAAAGGACTCTTTGACCTCACGGATGACCTCCAAAAACGCTACCTCTACGAAAGAGTCGGTAAAGACATTCCTGACACCCCCTACCCAGTCAGCCTCAAATCAACCGTACCAAGCTCCGCCATCCTCATTGGCCCAGAACTCAACCCCTCTCAACTTCTCGAGCATGCCCAAGCCACCCTCCTTCCAGAAGCCCAGCTCAGCTCCTAGCTCCCCCCTTGACCACATGTCGCACCACCTAACAACCTAATAACAAGTCATCTAGCTGTACTTACGCAGCTCAAATTCATCAAAAACTTCCAAGACCTCATAGCCTGAAAAATAACGCTCAAATGCGGGGAAACGCGTATCCCCATCATACTCCTGATAGACATGAGATACTAACAAAGCATCGACCTTTGGTAAAAAGAGTCCGTATATCTCTGCCCCACCAATGATGAATACCTCACTATCCATTAACTCCATCTCCTCTAATGCGTCTGGCGAATGAATCACGTCCACACCCTCAGCTGACCAAGCCTTGTCACGAGTAATCACAATGTTCTGACGCTTAGGCAATGCCCTTCCTATCGATTCAAATGTCTTGCGCCCCATCACAATCGGATGCCCACTCGTCGTCTTTTTAAACAACTTCAGATCCTCAGGTAAGTGCCAAGGTAGATCATTTCCCTTACCAATAACCCGACTCGGAGTCATCGCTACCATCGCTGTGAGACTAATTTGTTCTGGCATTTGCCTCCAACGATGCCATCCAAAGTACACTGTGCAAGCCCAATGATTGATTCTAACACAATCTTATGCTTGCAAAAACTTCGAAAAATTAGACAGTATAACAGTTCTTCTACGATAGATTTCTGTGGCGCAAAAAACTTCCAACCCCGCTGTAAATGTCACCCGCATGCTCTACCTGCTGGTCTGTGAGCTCGCAGGAAGTGCCCTCGCGTTTCAAAGCCTCGGCCCAGATAAAATGTGGATCGGTATCACTGCCGGCCTCCTTATCGGCACATTCTTCATCATGGTCGAAAGCCTGATGAAGCAATTCTCTATCAGAGGCTTCTCCACCGCTACCCTCGGACTCGTCATCGGTCTCTTCTGCGCTTGGCTCCTAAATACTGTTAGAATACCTGAGCTCTTCACCGTCACCTTCAGCGACTATATCTATAACCCTGAAGACTTTGCGCTTACCTTTTATGTCTGTACATATGCCACTCTTGGCTTCCTTGGCACCGTTATCGCTCTACGAAGTAACCGAGAGGACTTTGCCCTCATCATCCCATACGTACGCTTCCGCCAAGAGGCTCAAAAAGGTAGACCCCTCCTTCTCGATTCTGATGTGATCACCGATGGTCGCCTCCCCTCACTCATGAATTCCGGCTTCCTCGATAATAACCTCATTATCCCACGCTTCGTCCTCGAGGAACTGCAAATCATGTCTAACTCACCCTCCCCTGGCCGCCGCCAACGCGGCCAACGAGGACTCGATTGCCTCGAAGACCTCCGCAGCTCACAACGCACCCGCGTGAGTATCCACGACGCCACTCCCGCCTCCCCCGATGATACCCACGATGCCGTGCTCATGCAAATCGCTCGTATCATCAATGCAAAACTCCTCACCACTGACGACAACCTCAGTAAAGTCGCCCGACTCCAAGATGTTACCGTACTCAATATCAACGACCTAGCAGACTCACTTAAACCCAAAGTCTCGGTGGGCGCACACATGAACCTAGCCATCGTACGTACCGGTAAAGAAGCACACCAAGGCGTCGGCTATCTCCCTGATGGCACCATGATCGTTGTCAATAACGCTGCCCAAAAAGTGGGTACCGCCCAAGATGTCACCGTCATCTCCACCATCAACACTTCAGCCGGCGTCATGGTCTTTGCTGAAATTGATGAGAAAGCTTAAGCATTCTTAACAAGTGCAACACGCTGACGGAGAGACCGCTACAGCACTGCTCACAACTTATTCACATTCCCAAGTGATTTTCTTGGAAGAAAGCAGCAAGCAATCCTTTACAAAAGTCGTTGGCTTAGGCATGAACACCTCAATTTACGACTTACTTTCATGCCAAAGGACACTTCGATTAAAAAGATTCTCGTGATCGGCTCCGGCCCGATCGTTATCGGCCAGGGATGTGAATTTGATTACTCAGGCGTTCAAGCCTGTAAAGCACTCAAAGAAGAGGGCTATGAAGTGATCTTGGTGAACTCCAACCCGGCAACCATCATGACCGACCCGGAGTTTGCATTCCGCACCTACATAGAGCCCATCACTCCCGAAGTAGTCGAAAAGATCATCATCAAAGAGAAGCCAGACGCGCTCCTTCCAACACTCGGCGGCCAAACAGCACTCAACTGCTCCATGGACCTCTTCAAGGCTGGCACTCTCGATAAGCACGGCGTGCGCATGATCGGTGCCAACGCTGACGCCATCGACAAAGGAGAAGACCGCCTCCGCTTCAAGGAAGCCATGCTCAAGATCGGCCTCGACCTTCCACAATCCGGTGTCGCACACACCATGGAAGAAGCTCGCGAAATCGCTAAAGAGATTGGCACTATGCCTCTCATTATCCGCCCGGCATTCACCCTCGGTGGTACAGGTGGCGGCATCGCATACAACGTCGAAGAGTTTGAAGAAATCTGTGCACGCGGTATCGACCTTTCCCCAGTAAACGAAATCCTCGTTGAAGAATCACTCCTCGGCTGGAAAGAATACGAAATGGAAGTTATGCGTGACTGTGCAGATAACTGCGTAGTCATCTGCTCCATCGAAAACTTTGACCCAATGGGTGTGCACACTGGTGACTCCATCACCGTGGCCCCCGCTCAGACACTCACTGACCGTGAGTACCAAATCATGCGTGACGCATCCTTCGCATGTATCCGCGAGATTGGTGTTGAAACTGGTGGCTCTAACATCCAGTTCTCAGTCGACCCAGAAACTGGTCGCTGCATCGTGATCGAGATGAACCCACGTGTATCACGTTCCTCAGCTCTCGCATCCAAAGCGACTGGTTTCCCAATCGCAAAGATCGCCGCCAAGCTCGCAGTCGGTTACACACTCGACGAACTCCAGAACGACATCACTCGCGAGACACCAGCTTCCTTCGAGCCAACTATTGATTACTGTGTGACTAAGCTTCCACGCTTCACCTTCGAGAAATTTACTACAGCCGACGCTGTGCTCACTACCCAGATGAAAGCGGTTGGTGAGGCAATGTCCATCGGTAAGACATTCAAAGAGTCCATGCAGAAAGCCCTCCGCTCCCTCGAAACTGGCCGCTTCGGCTTCGGCTTCGACGGCAAAGGCGCAAAAGAACCAACACGTGAAGACATCGAACGTAAGCTCCACGTCCCTAACGCTGAGCGTATCTTCTGGCTCAAGACAGCATTCGACAATGGCTGGTCTGTAGAAGACGTCTTCGAAGCAACAGCTATCGACCGTTGGTTCCTCGAGAACCTCAAGCAGATCGTCGACGAAGGCCTCGAGCTCGCTAAGACTGAGAATCTCGTTGAAAAGCCATACGAACTTCGCCGCGCGAAGAAGTACGGATTCTCCGATGTCCAGCTCGCACACCTTCAGGGCGTCAACCAAGACGACATCCGCGCAGCTCGTAAAGAACACGGCATCATCCCAACATACCGCCTCGTAGATACCTGTGCGGCTGAGTTCGAAGCCTACACTCCATACTACTACTCCACATACGGCGACGAAAACGAAGCACGTGAGACAGACCAGAAGAAGATCATCATCCTCGGTGGTGGACCTAACCGCATTGGTCAGGGTATCGAATTCGACTACTGCTGTGTGCACGCTGCCTTCGCCCTCAAAGAGCTCGATTACGAGACTGTGATGGTAAACTCTAACCCAGAGACAGTTTCCACTGACTACGACACTTCTGATAAGCTCTACTTCGAGCCACTCACTCTTGAAGACGTTCTCAACATCTGTGACCAAGAGAAGCCAGACGGCGTCATCGTTCAGTTCGGTGGTCAGACACCACTCAACCTCGCAGCTGACCTCAAGCGTCACGGCGTGCCAGTCATCGGTACTTCCCCTGAGTCTATCGAACTCGCAGAAGACCGTAAGTACTTCTCCGCACTTCTCGACAAAATCGGCCTCAAGCAAGCAGAAGCTGGCACAGCAGTCACTCCAGACGAAGCAGTCGCTATCGCTGACCGCATCGGTTACCCAGTACTCGTTCGCCCATCCTTCGTTCTCGGTGGTCGCGGCATGATGATCGTCTACTCTGACGACGAACTTCGTAAGTACATCTCCGAAGCTGCGGACGTATCTCCAGACCGTCCAATCCTTGTAGACCGCTTCCTCGAAGGCGCAGTTGAGGTAGACGTGGACTGTATCTCCGACGGCGAAACATCCGTAGTGGGCGCAATCATGCAGCACATCGAAGCTGCGGGTATCCACTCTGGGGATTCCGCATGTGTGATCCCAGCTCCATCCCTCTCCGACGACATCAAGGAGCAGATCATGAAGGGCGCGAAAGACCTCGCTCGCGAGCTCGACGTACGCGGCCTCATGAACATCCAGTTCGCAGTCAAGGACGAGCAACTCTACGTGATCGAGGTGAACCCACGTGCCTCCCGTACCGTACCATTCGTATCCAAGGCGATCGGCGTCCCACTCGCAAAGCTTGCTGCTAAAGTCATGGCTGGCAAGACACTCAAGGAGCTCGGCTTCACTGAAGAAGTACTTCCTGAGCACTACTGTGTGAAAGAAGCGGTATTCCCATGGCCGAAATTCCCAGGTATCGACATCGTGCTCGGACCTGAAATGAAGTCCACAGGTGAGGTAATGGGCATCGATGCTGACCTCGGTCTCGCTTACGCGAAGTCCCAGATCTCCGCATTCAACCCACTTCCAACAGAAGGTAACGTCTTCTTCTCTGTCAACGACCGCGACAAACCAGCATCCCTCGCAGTTGCTAAGGAACTCGTTGACCTCGGCTTCACCATCTACTCCACTGGCGGAACCTACAAGTTCTTCAAGGAAAACGACATCGCAGTTGAGCGCGTCTACAAGCTTGCTGAACAAAAACGCCCGAACGTGATCGACATGATGAAGAACGGTGAAATCACCTTCGTTATCAACACTCCTAGTGGCCACGAAGCTCGCGAAGACGAAATCCGCATCCGCTCCGGCGCCGTGGCAAACAAGATCTCTCACTGCACCAACCTCGCAGCTGCAGAAGCATCCGTCCGCGCCATCCGATCCCTTCAAAACGAAAAGTTCGAAGTCAAACCGATCCAAGCTTACCACGGCCTCATCTAAACAAAACATTCTAAACCTTTTTCAATATCCAGGCGCTCTTTCTCAGAGCGCCTTTTTTTGTGCCGATTCCCCACCATAGTCTTAACAATCCACTATGTTTTCGATTTTTTTTAATCAAATTTTGTCAGATTCCTACCACTTCTATCCTTCATATTAGACAACTCTGACACGCGGTCACTTCCCCCTCACAGATTCCGCTTCCCCTCTCAGTAGCTCAAAACATCTTAAACACTCCACAGCATACTGATGAAATACATTCCCTTATTCCTAGCAACTTCCCTGAGCTCGGCTCTCTCTCTACCCGCTAACACCTCTACAATCGTAGATGAAGAGACTGGTACAACCACAGTCATCACAACCGTCGATAAAATTAGCTCAGCAGAACTCTACCTCTCAGGTTGGCAATCAAACAAATCTTCAACTTCTGATAAATGGGTTATCAAAGGAACCCGCCCAAAAGTCTCATGGGCAGTTACTACAGAACCAGAAATTAGTAAAAATATCAGCCGTACACCCGGTACCCCAATCAAAGTACTCACTGATATGAAAGCCTCAGTAAGTGTCGTGGGAACCGGCCTAACCCTCACCGCTAAAAAATATAAAGAAGACTACTTTCCCGACTCTAAATACTACTCTGTCGCTACTATCGGTCAGGTGAAAATAGGTCAATCAGGCTCTTGGTCCACCGTTCATGACGGCAATGAAAACTCCATCATTTCAGGAAAAAATGCGGAGTTTATTGTTAAAGAAGGTGAAACTATCCACTTCCGTGCACGCCAAAATGAAAGTATCAACGGCAGTAAAATCCCAGGATGGAGAAATGAGTCAGCAACAGGCTCTGCGGATAACGGAGAAACCATTCACATCATTCCGCTTGTCAAAGGCGATAAAGTCCCCACGACCAAAGCCAGCTCGAGCTTCCTCAACTCCGCTGCTTCTTACCTCAAACCTTACTTAGATCAGTACGGACATATCGACATCGGCGAAATGGACATCATCTATCTCGCTGAACTCACCCATAGTAATACCTCCAATAGAGGCTATGACACCCAGGACCTCATTATCCATATGTCATTCACATTCCTCGACCAGGACTCTGATGACTAACGCTCGCCTCCCTGATGAAACTAATCAGTTACAGCCTAGTATTCACCACGTGCCTACTTACTCACTGCCTCCTTGCTTCCGAAAAAGACCTTACAAAACCACCTGCAAATACTGAGCCTAACAGTGTTTTTTCTCGCTCTACCATCCTCTCCGATGGAGGCAAACACTGGACAATAGTCCCCAAATCCTCGGTCATCTTCGCACCTGATTCGCTAAAAAATAAAATCAACTCCCCTCCTGTTGGAAAATTTCTCAGCTGGAAAGATTTCTATAAAAAAAATAGTGATTGGATCCATTCATTCCCCGTCGACTCCAAACTCTCAAAAGGCGTAACGACTCTTAAATTCGATCGATACGCTAGACTCAAACAAGTTGGTAAAGTTGTCGTAGCGGTTCACCCAAAAGGACCAATCAGTATCAAGCACGAAGCCATTGAAAAACAAAAACCTCATAACTAAATAGTACAATCTATCATGAAACTTCCTCTTTCTCTAACTCTCATCATTGCTGCCTGCTCCAATCTCTCAGCCGAGTGGCAACCCTTTATCGAACAGGTCACCTACAACAACGACGGCGAAATACTCTCAACTCTCTACCTCGATAATGTAGACTCTCTCAGCGGCACCACTGACGCCGCCATCGATATCACCGATGAAGACGCCGCTGTTGCAAAGTTCACCCTCACCCTCCTGAATGTTGTAGTTTCAGAAGATGGTAATCACACTACGATTGAAACTCACGAGGCCGAACCTAAGTACGTCCACGCTTACCTCCCACAATTCGAGTTGAACATCACCTCAAACGACTCACATAACGGAATTGCAAAAACGCGCATCGGATCAACAGATTCTTACCAAGTTACCGCTAATGTTTCAGGCCTCAGCAACCTCAGTGATGCTCCTTCCATCATAAAATCTCTCAAAACATCACGCTCATATAATCTCTACAACCCTCAAGATAACTACTCAGTTTCTACGCCTAACACTAACACATCAACTCTAGATGACATCACTCAAAACAATGTCACTCAACTCCCAAAACCATCTACTTATTCAGATAATTTCGTCGGTGAAGAAGTCTATACCATCTCAACCCACAAAGACCCAATCACAAAAGATACTAAACAAGTTAGTTCTAAAGTTGTCATCTGGCCCATGACATACGGCTCTATCAATGGCATGCAAAATGACAGCACCGTTAGACAAATCGACAACCTCACTGTTCAACTCACTGACATCTACCCAGGTTATAATGACGTCGGCAACTCCTCGTTCTGGGATGTCATTTGCTATAAAGGCCCAAAAAAATCAGACCTGAGCAACAAAGACCTCATCGATTTTAGCACACAAGCAGTCTCTACAACCGGCCACACCACCCCTTCTTCAGTCATCGACCGAGGTATCAACATGGAAGCCATCCAGGCATTCGTAGAAAAAAATGGGTCCGGTAACTACACCTTCGAACTCGTCCAGTCTAGCATTCACGGAATCGACAGACTCGACTCGCTAACTGTGAAATACCACCCAAAAATCTTCATCAACGGCTCTGTCACTTCACAAAACTAATTCTCTCCACCCCCAAACCTTAAACACACAGCAAAACAGCCCGGCACATCCCGCTCTCAGGTGTGCCGGGCTATTAGCGTTCATTCAGAAAACTTTACCTCTCTTAAATAATCTGTACACTCTCAGACCATGCACCTGAGAACTTGCGCCTTACTCCTGCTTTCAGCCTCACTACTCCTGCTGAATTCATGCTCAAATCAGATGAAGGCTAAGGAGACGCACATGAAACACCATTTCGTCTACGGAAAAACCGCCTACATTGGACCTGACGGAAAAGCCCAAGCACCTCCCAGCGCCCCGAGACGCGTGCATAAAATGGTCGCAGCCGCAAATGAACTCGTTGGCAAACCCTACAAATATGGTGGAGGCCACCGTAGCTTCTACGATAACGGATACGATTGCTCAGGTGCCGTTTCCTACGTCCTCCACAAAGGTGGGAAGTTAGATAAGCCCCTCGTCTCCCAACAATTCTTCGACTACGGAAAAAAAGGATATGGCGACTACGTCACCATCTACATCCGTAAAGGCCACGTCTTCATGGAAATCTGTGGACTCCGCTTCGATACCGGTGGAACCTGGAATTCTACAGGCCCACGCTGGAAACCCCAACGCCGTGGCCTTCTCGGCTATTACGTACGCCACCCCAGCGGACTCTAACTACCACTTATTCCCTTCCCATTACGAATCTGAGACACGCTATAATTTCAGATTCTTGGGATAACTAGCCGAATCCTTTGAGGGCCTCTGCCCCCTCGGGCGCTCAGGTGTATATTGCTCCCTGATAATTTCCTCAAAAGCTTCGGCCATCTCTGGCTTTTGCTTCGCTAGATTCTTCGTCTCTGAGACATCCTCTTTCAAGTTGTAGACCTCCACAGCATTATTCCCTCGCTTCACAGCCTTCCAGTCCCCCTTGCGAACCGCATGGTCAATCACGCCTCGCTTGTGAGACCAAAACATCACATTGCGAGGCCCTTGCTTCTCACCACCTCCTGTCCATGTCGGCAACACAGAGATGCCATCCACAGGATTCTTCACACTTTGCTCAGTCAATTCAGCAAAGGTCGGCATCATGTCTGCAAAATAAAAGGGAAAATCACTCACACTTCCTGCCTTAATTTGACTCGGCCATTGCACCACAAATGGCACACGTAACCCACCTTCATAGCTCGCCTCCTTGCCTCCTCTAAGCTCACCATTCACAGAAAACCATTCTGATGGTGCCTTCCCCCATGTCTTCTTTAACTGCCCCCCATTGTCAGAAGTAAAAATCACCACCGTGTTCTCATCCAAACCAAGACTCTCTAACTTTTTGGTCACCTGACCGACTGAGTCATCCACCATCTTCAGCATGCCAGCAAAATGCGCCCTCGGTGCCTGCTGGCGAATATGAATCGATGTGCCTGCCACATACTCAGGCCAACCTTTCGCCACAAATGGAGCTACCGCTTCATCCGTCGCAATGATCTCTGTATGAGGTAAGGTGAATGATAAATAACAAAAGAATGGCCTCTTCGCATTCTGCTCAATGAATTCCAAAGCATGCTCCGTGAACGCTGTGTGGCTATGCTCAACCCTATCCTCAGGCCTCTCACTCGTTCTGCCATTGGGCTTGGTCACATTCTTTGTCTTCACCACCTTGTTGTTCTCGATCAAATAACTAGGATAATGCGTGTGTCCATGGCTCTGGTCTAACATACCGAAAAAGTAGTCAAACCCTCGATCATTAGGTGTCTGCCCACTCCCCATTCCTCCTATCCCCCACTTTCCAAATGCCCCAGTCTCATACCCAGCTCGCTGAAATAATTCCCCAAGGGTTTCATAGTCACTCGATAGATCCACCACCGCAGAGTTAATCTGATAGGGAATGTGCCCACTGTGCAGACCCGTCATCAACGACGCCCGGGAGGGTCCACACACAGTCGCACCCGCATAAGCCTCAGTACACATCATCCCCTTGCGGGCAATGGCATCAATATGGGGTGTCTCAATCCGCTTCTGACCATAACAACTCAAATGCCGGTACCCAAGATCGTCCGCCATGATAAAGACAACATTCGCTTGCTCAGCTGCAAGTGAAGACTGTGCAGCTAATGCAGCTCCGAATATAATGTGGTAGATGTGTTTCATAATACTGTTAGTGTCGACTCAGACGTAAAATCTCTTCCTCAGGTAGTACTCCGTCGTAAATAATGACCTCATCGATTAATCCATGGAATCCTGAGCCAATCTGACATGGTTTCGAGCGGCTATCATCCAGAATCGTCCGCACTCGATTCTCCCTCACACTGCTCACAGCTTCCCTCTTCCCATCCACATACAGACGGATCGATGTGCCATTACCAACTCCAGAACCATCATACACCGACACCACGTGATGCCACTTCCCATCCCTTAAATCAGTGCTGCCAATCACATACCCCCAGCCAAACTCAGTGCGTAACGCCCCCCTAACACCTCCATCTCTCTCTCCAGCAGGGTTCAATGTCACCCTCCATTTTGCCGCATTACTTTGTGGAATCCCCCACTCAACAATCGACCCTCTTGGCATGTGCTCCGGACTCTTGATCCAGCACGCCACCGATCGCGGCCTGTCTGATTCAATCCCCGCCCAATCTGTCTGTACATAACCATTGCCAGGTGCAAAATCTAACGCCTTCCCAATCACTCCGTCCACTTGCCTCAATCTATTGCCCGAACTCAATTGAGTCCCCACCTTCGCCACACTTGGGTGCTTACTTTGCGGCCCTAACGACGCCATGTCATCAAAGCTCCAATGCCGAGATATCAAACTCTCAGGTAACTCAGTCAAAAATAAACCCGCTTTGCTAGGAATCGCCTTCAAATCCCCACCAAACAAAGCCTCTATCGCTTCCCCCTCATGAAGCTCTTTCTCCTGCTTCGTCCCCTGCAAACTGCGCACCTTCACCCTCCCTTCAAAAACATGTACCTCGTCTCTCGCCGCAACAGACATCCCAGTCGTCACCGCAAAACAAGTCCCTAAATCAACCACCTCCACATGCGGAGTAAGCACCGTGAACCCTTCCGCCCCACTTGAGACATCAAACCAACCCACCCCTTGTTGCATCATCACCTTATCTTCACCTACCAATGAAAGCCTCGCAGGTCCCTCGATGATACCTCTCACCCCCTTGCCCAACTCAAGCTCTAAACACCCCTGCTCCATCACAAGCTCATCCCCAATCTCCAAGACTCCTCCCTCCATCACACCTTTCACCCCGTCCTTCCCATTAACTTCAACTAATGAATATTTCGAAAATCTCACATGGTTCCCCCCACCACCCAGCTGGTTGATGTAGAAAAAGCTCAGCACGCTCACCCCTACTAACAAAACCGCTGCTGCTGCCACCACCGAGCGCTTCATCCACCTCAACTTCTGGCGCTTCTGCAATTCCTCAATCGATACCACCTTCGATTCCCCCAAACTAGGCTCTTGCTCCGCTTCTACCTCTAATAAGGTGTGAACCCTCACAATCTCATGATACTTCGCTCGTGCATCAGCATCTTCTAACAAACATTTCTCTAGCTGCAATAAACCCTCCCTATCCAGACTCCCATCCAGCAAAGAGTAAATCGCTTCCTCGTAATCAAAACCACTCAAACCGTACCTCCCTCTAAACGTGTCTTCATACACTGCCTCAGAGCATCCCTGAGACGATTCAAAGTCACCCGTAAAGAAGCGGATGACCTCCCTACCTTCCTTGAGTATTCTTCCACACTCGTCTCAGCAGAATAACGGTATTGAATTAACTCCCTATCCTTATCTCGCAAACGTTCTAAACATTGCTCTAGAGCCACTTGCTGCCTCTCTACTTGAAATGAACTCTCCTCCGGCAACGAAGTCTCAAGCACATCTATCACCTTATCATCTAACACAAGCTCCTTGCTCCGCAGCTGCTTCTTGCGGTGATTCATTGCCCGATACCTAGCAATCGTAAATGCCCATGCTTTGAAATTACTACCACTCTCAAATTCTTCTCGCCTCTCCCACAAAACTAAATTCGTTACCTGCAGAACATCTGGCACATCTGAGGCATTGGGAATCAATGTCCGGATGTATCCACGGATCATGCTCTGGTGCTTCGTTAGTAAACTTACAAACTCAGCAAGCTCTGCAGGTTGTTTTGCTTTGCGTGTCATTCAGTGTGGTAGCCGTCATAGAGTTCTTCATGAACCAAATCGAATAGCTTACTATATACTCATACTTGGCTCATGAAGAGTGAATCTTATTTTCTGCGACGCAGCAAAAGAATTGCCCCAGCCAAGCCCAACAAGCTCATGCTCCCAGGCTCAGGCACCGCTACAGCATCTGCTCCAGTGAAGTTTAACACAGCATTATCACTGCTAAATGAGGTGCCATTGACAAAAATCTGTGCTCCTTGCTGGTCGTACTCAGCACGTGAAGCCATCGTCACCTCAGCTCCAGTCGCCAAATTCAACACCGCAGCTCCGGGCAAAGGGTCGCCACCACCCAGTAAGTTGATGCTACTCGCCCCATCCACATTGATGACCAAACCTGCAAAAAAGATGCTCAAGTGCCCCCCATTAATGATATCAATGCTGTCCCCTCGTATCCCATCATTGCCCGCAGTCCCCACACTCGTGTTGTCAATCGTGATGCCAAAACCTGTGGCAACCCCCCAGCTCGGCTGTCCCCCACTTTCTCCAATCTGAGCCGCCGTCCCAGCATTCGTGAAGGTGATATCATCCGCTAAGGTCGCATTCGTGATGCCAGCCACCGAAGTCAAAGCCGACCCGCTGAAGTCCCAGTTCCCATCATTAGTCACGTCGCTATCGATCGCACCAGTCCAGATGATTGCCGCTTCCGCAGCGCCTAGACACAGCGCACTAAGCATCGTTGTTATTAGTGTTTTTTTCATATCTGTTCAGTTCATTTACAGCCCAGATTTCCTCTAGTTACCTAGGCCTCACTCGCTAAAGATCCCCAACTCCAAAAACGTAAACAAATTTCTCGCACATTTTTCTGGATCCATACCAAACAATGCTTATGCAAGTTGCCAATCCCCACCTGCTTCACTCTCACCACAACCATTATGAGCCTCATAGATGCCACAGAATTCAGCGACGATATTGAAATCCTCGTCGATAAACTTGAAGATGAATCTAATAGCCGCGCCCTCACTCGCGAAGAACGCGCCCTCATCGATGTCCTCGATACCGTCAAATTGATCGAAGAAGGCGAAGGCCTCAACGAATTCTGGCTCAGCTCAATCGACCAATCACGCATCATTAACTCATTCGAGCTCGTCGGCGCCTCCACCATTGTCGACACACTCAATGCTAGCCAATGGTGCCAAGCTGCTACCGAAGACCGTAGCCAATATTCCTCCACCGAAGCCGACTACCTCTCCAGTATCGAAGAAGAATATTTTGAAGCCGTCAACGACCTCCCAGAAATCGTCGAATCCTTTATCGAAGACGAACTCGAAGCGTAATCAACCGCTTCTCCCCCCCAAAAAAATTGTGAGAGGCACCCCAACTACCTCTCACAATGCACAACAATGAAAAAAGACAAAGAGCCCGCTCTGTCTACTTTTTCCGGCGCAAAACTAACGCTATCCCCCCAACCCCTAGCAGAACCACTGAGCTCGGTTCTGGTACTGACGCCGCTGTCACATTGCGTACCTGCAAGGCCGTAATATGCGCACGGCTATAGGATCCATCGGTCGTTGCCACCAAGGTCTGTGTGCTGCCATCAGCAGTAAAAGTGCCAATCGCATACTGGTCATTGAGGCTCACTGAAGACCCACCTCCGTCACTATATACCATCGACCTCGCGTCCAAGCCTGATACTGTCCGATCATCTACCCACCATATCTGAATCGCATACTGCTGACCACTCACCAGTGCCGCACCACCCAGCAAAGAACCATCTCCTAAGGTCACAGTGATAGTGCCATCTGTAGGGTCATCCACATAAGCAGAGCTCAAGAGTGTGTTGTACGCCGCATCATCGGCATCGGAGTTGTCCGTGTCCCCTGCATTCCACAAATCATCATTCGCATTGCGATCTTCCGCACCAGTAAAGGTGACGCCATTCACTGTCACATTCGCTGCGGGAGCTGTGAGCGAGCCATTGATGGCGTGGTGAAAGCTACCTACTAAGCTAACATCATCTGACTTCCCTGCGCCAGTGGCCACATCCGTAGCACTGCCCCAAGTAATCGTTGCTGCATGCGAGGCTCCCATAGAGGCCACCAACGCTAAAGTGAGAGTTATTTTTGGATTCATCATAATCTGTTGAGTATTCAATTGCTGCCACCCCATGGCTGTCAGCCCCCCCTAGTAGCGCCATTCCCATGCCGGTTACAAAATTCTTGTCACCTAAACCAAAACCCTCCCCCACTAACGAGCTCTCAGTCGATTCTCACTCGCCAAAATAACTGGCCAGCGCCCTGCGCCACCTCAAACGCGTGCACCACATCCTCATTCGCTTGCACGCTACTGCCTAACTCCCTCACAAGGGCGCTCTCCCCCGTCACTCGATACCATGCGATCAAGTCTTCACTATACTCCAACCCCAATGTATATCCATCTCTCAAGCTTGCTCCCTTCACCGTGATGGCAATTCTCCCATCGCTGTTAGGCACCAAGTCAACCCTCTCACTCCGACCCGTCACAAACTCAATCAAGTTCAGGACATTGTTCTGGTTGTGATCTCCTAATGGGTCCTTAGGAGTATCATTTTCATTCGACCACTTCTGAAACTCAGTCGGCTCAAATTCCATCTCCACCGCATCCATAATCGGCTTCACACCACTCACCACGGTGTCATCCACTCGGAACTCAAACTGAAAACCATATCCCTCCGCCAAACCGCTCATATCCACCCGCGCTGGCTGGCACTCCACCACTCTCGCATAACCTGCCTTGTGGTCATATTCCTCAGCCACATCTTGCCATGCAGTCCACTGGTCCACCACTCCGTCACCATCAATATCGACACCTGCACGCGCTTCAACGCCCTCAACCCATGGTCCTGGGCTGATGTAGTCCGTGCTGCGTTGCGTAATGAGATAGAACTGCCCTTCTGCAAACCCCACCGTCGGATCAGGATGCCCACTCCCTAACTTCCCAACATACTTGAATTCCTCATAGATTGAACCTGCGGTCAACCTCCCCACCTTGATGCCTGATCCATGTTCATCAAAATCACCAAATAGATAATACTGAGATCCCACCTTGATCGTCGTCCAGTCGCCATAGGCGTCTTGCCCTGGACTGTGGATCTCATACTCAAATGGCCCTATCCATTCCCCAGTTTCCTCATGGCTGCTGGCCGACGCATAACTGCCAATCTCACCCGTGTTTGTCGTACGAACATCCACTGCTGGTTGGTGCATCGCCGGCTTAAAGGGCGTAAACTGCCCACCGTCCGGACTGCTCACATGCCCAGCAAGCGGGGAATCCCATGAGTGCGAACGCGCGTTGATCGGCGTCCAATCCTCGTGAATCAAATGGAAAAGCCCATCCGCATCATCCCGAAATACACTGCAGTCAGAACCGTGAGTAGGATCATCAAACGCCTTCTCATAAAATACTCCCAACTGCCCGTCCTTCAAATTCTCATCCACGTACAAGCCAGGAGTGTGGTCATTCGGATAGTCCACATAGATGTAGAACTTGCCATCCATATACTCAGCAGTCGTCACCCACCGATGCTCCGGCCCCTTCGTCACTGCTCCATGATGCGTCCAGTTTACCATGTCCGTCGAATGCCATGCATGGTAGCCACCAGAACTCCCGCGAGCTAAGTAATAATAATCATCATCGGCAACCGGCAAAAGAATTGCAGCGTCACTCCCGCCACCTCCAATATTGCCCGAGGCAACCCAGTTATCCCATACCGGCGACTGACGAAAGGTTACATGCCGCGCCTTCTTCTTGTTAGCATACGCCCTCACCGTACTTGAGAAACTTGCCACATCCGCATTCGGCTCAACAAAACCATCCACAAAAGTCATATGACTCCCCACACCCGTGGCCGCTTCCCAACTCGCCTGATCATCAACAAGCCACTTCTCCGCAAAGTCTGCCACACATTGCACCTTAAAATTGTTTGAAGCCTTATTCCTCGACTCTCCATTTGCCTGCGCTCCCACTGCTCCAGCCGGAATCTGTATTGAAACCTCACCCGGTTTCTTCGCGCGTAAATCAATCTGATAGTATCGCTTCGCAAAATCAGCTTTCGCATTCGTCACCACCCTCAATACCTCAGCATTCGTCACAACCACATCCCCCACACCTAAAGCATCCACCGCCTCAGAAAACGATACGTACACACGAAACTCCGGACTCTCAGCCCGTCTTCCTCCATAAATTGCTGCTTCCAATGCAGCCACATTCTCAACTTCTAAAAGATTTGATGCCCGATTCCCCAAACCATCACCATCCACATCTACCACCCCATTTTCTATGACGAGCACCGTCACCGTTCCGACATCTTCTGGCACGATACTCATTTGATAGCTCGACCCACTCCCCTGCAGGGATGACACCATACCATTGCCCACCTCAAAGTCGTCGACACCCAAACCACATACAGCTTCACTCATTTCTAACACTACAGTGAATACTCCATTCACCTGGTTATTCTGGGTACGCAATACTGCCGATGGCCTATCAGACCCAGGCGCCACATAAACAACTTCTAACACGTCGCTTGCAGCATTCCCCTTATTGTCCCCATCTGTATCGACGACCACTCCTTCCGGTAAAGACACCCCCACAAGCCCACTCGCAGTAGGCTCCACATCGACACTCCACTGCCTACCTGAGCCAGACAGACTCCCAGCTTCTATCCCCCCATTGCTAACGACAAAATCTGACTCACTCAATCCTGTGACATCTTCACTAAATTCTAATGCCACCTGAAAACGCCCTTGAACCTCCGAACTAGCACTCGTCAACATCACGGCCGGCTGAGACGACAATTCCACTAGTAACAATGCGTTCACATGCACGTTGCCAAACCCGTTCGTTGCATGACGCAGCACCTGCGTCGTCGCATCTGCCACAAATGTTCCAACAGCCATGTGCCCCAACTCCCCAGTCCCAGCTGTCAACCCAACCGTGTTGCTAACTTGCTCCGCATCTCCATAGCTCATCACCCTACCACTAGAACTGCCACGTTGATCGTTGAAAAAAATCTGCAGCTGGTAACTAGCCCCCACCGTGAGACCACTCAACGTCTGGGTCACCTCCGTATTTCCAGATGTCGTGTGCGTGAAACTATTCAGCAAACTATCAAACTGAGCATCCCCAGATGTGCCTCCATTCAGAGCCCCTGAGAACACATTGCTCGTCACCGACTCAGCCAATGCCATGCCCGTATACTGCATGCCCGTAAATGTATAACTACTCGATCCGCTGCTCCCCCCATTCTGCACAACCACCCCATTCCCACCATCGATCGCTAAAACCACCACACCTTCTAATAGCTGGCTTTTCGATACCACCGCCTCAGCTGCCCCCCACTCAATCGGGGCCGCTTTCCCTACCACCGATGCCCCCAATAATAAAACTACCTCTCGAAGTCGTGCTCTCATCACCGACTAAGTAGCCAAATCCCACAAACCGTTACAAAAATCTCTCCCCACCTTGAAGAAAAACCATCCCCCTACGGTTGCCCCAAGGCATACATCTCACGAACCTCCTCAGCTCCCAACTCTCTGTCAAATATCACCATCTCATCAATCGCCCCATTCAAATTGCGCGGCCCCACATAATCTCTGTAATCCAAATTCTGCCAACCTCCCAAACTCGCCATCCCCAAATCCACACCACGCGTGATGCCTGATTCCTTCTTTCTCAACCTCCTCATATCTAACAAATCACCATCTAGGTACGCTGTCACCGTCTCGGTCTTCACGTTCACCGTAACAGCAATCATTTGCCAACGGTCTACGCTGATAGTTCCGCCCTTAGAACGGTAGGCGTGGCCCGGGTACACACCCACCGCTAACTCGCCACTGCCTGTCACTTGCAAATGCATCCCCCCGCTTCTCCATCCGTGCGTATTCATGATAGCGGAATAGCTCTTCACCAACTTCTCTGGCTTGACCCACGCCACGACCGTCAGCTCATCTAATTCCCCAGCTTCAGGAACATCCAACTCCATCACACTCCCCTTATGCGCAAACTGTACAGCACGTGTGTCACCAAACCTCCCACTAGCACTCCAAACATTCTCCATCCTCTTTACTCCTGATGCCCCATTCTTCTCATTATACACCTTCCCCGCCTCACCTATCTGAAAATCCGAGTAGTAGATCAATCCATGCTTGCCTAGCACTGTCTCCTTGTATGCTTCGAACCTCTGTGCCTCTAACTGCTCGCTGCTCACAAAGTTCACCGTCTCAAAATCAATCTCCACAGGTTCACCACCATCCCGCCACACCACAGCCTGTCCTTGGCTTAACTCATACGGCCGGTGCGCCGCAGAGTGCAGCTCCACAATACCTGAGAACACCTGAACCACCGAATCCCTCTCGGATACCACTTCCACCCCAAACTCAGTCCCCAAATCCACTACCGAATTCTGCCCCGGTAAATCAATCGTGAAGCCTTGCGCTGACGGCGGACAATGCGCCCACACCTTACCCGACTTCAGCACGATCCGCATATCGTCCTCAATCTTAAACTGAGAACTCTCTTGAAACACCACCTCGGCCCCATTGGCAAAAATCAATGACGCAATCCCTTTCTCGAGGTGAAACTCACCGGCATTGAACTCCTGGATCCCTCCATTCATTCCCTCAAAAAAAGCACCATAGTCACTCTTCAAACTCGCAATCGGTGCCTTTCTCTCCTCCCCAACAATACCAGAATCATCCTCTGGCTCTCCCACCATCCAGACTGTCACGAATATCGCCACCGCTGCTGCCATCCCCGCTACTGCCACCAATGATGGCCAACGGTAGACCCGAGCAACCTTCTCGCCCCCCTCAAGCTCAATAGCCCCTCCTATCAATTCATCGATCTGGTTGATCCGTAGGTACATCTTGCGCACTTCCTCAGACTCCATCATGGCAGAATGTAATGCTTCCATCTCCACATCCGAAAGCTCCCCATTCTTAGCGGCTAGAATCATATCATACATAGCCTCCTCATCTCTATTGCCCTGCTTCATACCTGTGGTGACTGTAACTTCTTCTCGATACATTGATAAAGTGCCTTGCGTGATCGCGCCAGTATCTGCTTCACAGCACTCTCTTTGATCCCCGTCTCTTGAGTGATGCCTCTCACACTCTGCTTCTTCTTGTAAAACAATCCCAATACTAACTGACTCTTATCCTTCAGTTGCTTCGAGCACTCCGCTAAAGCCTTCAATCTCTCTGGCCTCTCATCGAGCACCTCCACCGCATCTTGCGCCATCACCTCCATCAATTCATTGTTCAGATAACTTACCCTCCTGCGCTTACAGGTCTTCAAAAAACGCAATGTCTGAAACTTCGCAATCGTATACGTCCAGGCATCAAAGTTCTGAACCTCGGGTAACTCCGACTGCTTCTTCCATAAGATCAAATTAGTCTCCTGCAAAATGTCCCAAGCATCATCCACATCACCCACCAACGACACAATGTAACTCAACAGCTTCTCCTGCTGCCGCGCAATCATCAGTGGATACTCGGAGGATGACATCGGTTCGAACTACTAATTTGAAGGATTTTTCCTCCAATAGGTAGCCAGAACTGCAAATCAGTTACAAAGAATGGCCACTTTTTTCTCCCCCCTCAAAAAAACACCTCAATTTCACCCCGTATCCGCAAACCACTTCGCGATCTATAAAAGAGAGAATGCGATCGGCTATTATCTCCAAACTCAGCGTTTGGGAAAGACCAGCTGAATCCCCCCCTGCGCACAAAACTTGCGAAATTCTTCCTGTAATTGTGCGTAACTACGCTTTCCTAATAAATGCTTCTGCGCCTCTTTCTCAGGCATTCCCTGCTGCACCGCCTGAATGTACTTCTTGATACGCGCTGCGTCCCCATACCCGTCTTTGTGATAGAAAAAATACGTCAGTAATAAACCAACCCCATAATTCTTGTTGGCACTCGACCCACCTGCAAACTGCCGGTACGGCAGTTGCATAAAACTCTCCAAAGACATCATCGGAATGCGTGACCCCAGCCTGCGCCCTGATCCATCATCTAATCCATCCTTGTCTCGCACATAGGCAAACACACGCTGCTTGCCATTATTCGAGTGGTACACCCCATGCGTGTAACGAGTCGATGCTACATACTCAGCGCCACCCTCGATATACCATGACGCAAATGCTGGCCCCGCACAGAGCTGGTGCGTCAACTCATGCGACAACACCCTATTACTATCCCCCTTCTTGTACTCCCACTTCTTCCCATCCCATTGCACGCCTAACACCGGCATCGGCACCAATACCGCCTGACCACGAGGAATATATACCCCAGCACTCCCCACTGGCCCACCAGCCTTGTGGTAGGACTCCATGTCACCAAAAAGATAAATCGTAAACTTCTCCCCCTTGTCACGATAATGCGCAGATGCATTGATCGGTAAGGCTAAGACAAATTTGTAGGTCGCTTCAAAAAGTACGGCAAAGCGCTGTACCACCCGCGCTTCCACCTTCGTATTGGAAATAAATCGATAGTGCGCACTCTCATAAACTGTCTGCTTGTGATTCGAATTCTTATGGTCCTTCTTCAGCTGAATGCTACTCGGCCCATACACTGTCCTCGGCCAACTCTTCTTAAATTGCGCCGGGTCGTTGCCTATCCATGAGGCATACTTAACGGTTCCTCCCTTCTTGCGAATCCATTGATCCACAATCCTCCTCCCACCCGTATTCAGCACCTTCATCGGCATCCGCACCACCCCCTTGTCCGTCTCAAAAAATACGACCTCATCACGCACCAATCGAATCTCACCCTCATAAATCTTCCCCCCTACCTCGCGTAAACTTATCCGCTCCGCATATAAGGTACCACAAATAAGCCCCAAAATCCCCAAAGCCCAAGCATACTTCAACATGCCCACACACTGCCCACCACCACCACCAATGA
Source organism: Rubritalea tangerina (assembly GCF_042683245.1). Classification (NCBI taxonomy): domain Bacteria; kingdom Pseudomonadati; phylum Verrucomicrobiota; class Verrucomicrobiia; order Verrucomicrobiales; family Rubritaleaceae; genus Rubritalea; species Rubritalea tangerina. The sequence goes on along the minus strand of NZ_JBHUJB010000073.1, from coordinate 3,688 downwards.
CAAGTGCCTATTCCACCTATTGCCACTCCGATCTAACATTTACCCACTACCCAGCGCACCACACTTCTCACTTCTACCACCCAGCTGCTAATACCTTGAGCATGCGCGGAAAAATCACCAAATGAAATGGATACGTACTCGCCCAGTACAACCTACCTAACAAACCTTTGGGTCGAAATACCGCACGCTGCCGAATGCTCTCATCCGTAATCTGATACTCCAGCCACGCCTCCCCAGGCAGTTTCATCTCTGCTGATAAGATCAACCTACCTGACTCCCTGTCCGCCACCACCACACGCCAAAAATCTAATGCATCCCCAATCCGTAAATCATTGCGATCGCGCCTCCCTCTCCGCATCCCTGACCCACCTGCCATCTTGTCCATAATACCTCGTAAGTGCCATGCCCAGTCCATGCTCGGCCACCCAGCCTTTCCTCCCAGCCTCCACACCGCCCCAACCACATCCTCCCGGCTCGCTCTCAATGCCACCTCACGTGCATCCTCTAACACTCCATGCTCCGGCACCTGCACACTGCGAATATAACGTGAGTCAAACTTCCCCGAGGCCAAGGAATCATACCAAACCGAAGGCACGCGGTTCTGCGCAACCTTCGAGAGCGCTAACTCAATAGCCTCGCTATAACTTAACAACTTCTGCGGGACCACCTCCCGAATCTTCCCCTCACTACATGTCGTCTCCAAATGCAAGGACCCCACCAAAGCCCGCGCTAATGGAAAACTCGTCGCCGTCATGAAATACAACCAATACGCAGATAACTTTGGACTCAAAAATGGCACCGGCACCACACATCGCCTTAAGCCACGCACACGCGCATAACCTAACAACATCTCTTGATACGTCATCACCTCTTCCCCACCAATGTCAAAGACCTGACCCACCACCTTCTCACCTACCCTCTCATCTATCACCCCCAGTAAATATTGCACCACATTGCGGATTGCAATCGGCTGACACCGAGTCCGCGTCCATTTCGGTGTGATCATCATCGGCAACTTCTCTACCAAATCTCTGATTATCTCAAATGAAGCACTGCCGGAACCAACAATGATCGATGCCCTCAAAGTCGTGAGTGGCAGCGCACCTAACACCCTCGCGACCTCCCCCCGTGATTCCAAATGCTCAGAAAGCCTAGCATTGTCAGGTGCTATCCCACCCAAGTACACCACTTGCCTCACCCCCACAGGCTCTAACCAATCCACAAAGTGCTGTGCACATTCCTTCTCACGCTCAGCAAACTGCACCCCCGCACCCATAGAATGCAGTAAATAATACGCCACCTCCACCCCCTCAATCTGCTCCAGTTCCGGCAGCGAATGCGGCTTTAAAAAGTCCCCCTCAATCACCACTAGCTGATCACCCCATTCCTCAAATGCCTCGCCAGGAAATCGGTTCTTGTTGCGCACCATCGCTAACACCTCGTACCCCGCATCCAATAATGCTGGCACCAAACGCAGCCCAATGTAGCCATTCGCTCCAGTTACCAATACCTTCATCCCAACATCCTAGCACATTTTCTCACCATTTTTTTGTGAAAAATCTCACCCACTCCCACTTGCAAGATCCTCCATCCGCACGATAGTCCACAATGGCAGCAAAAAAATCGGCGAAAAAGAAGCAAGCGAAGCAACCCGACGTGGCCGCTCTCTACTGGGACCACCTCCTCACCAACGATGCCCGACCCAAGTCAGTCTATGCCTTCTGTAAAGAGGTCGGCATGGAAGAAGCTCAGTTCTACGACCAATTCAGCTCATTCGAATCTATTGAATCTCGCTACTGGCGCAGCTGTGTCGACGACACCATCGCTGTCCTCGACGCCGATGACGACTACGCCCACTACGATTCCCAACAAAAACTCCTCGCATTCTACTTTACCTTCTTTGCCCATATCCAACGCCACAGATCGCGCCTCGTCAGCTTCTTCCCATGCATGCAAACTCTCATGCCCCCCCCACTCCGAGGCATGCGCGAATCCTTCATCACCTGGGCCGACGCCCTCGTCCTCGATGCCGTCAATGCTGGTGAATTCGCTGACCGCAAGAAATTTAACGAGCTCTACGCCAAAGGACTCTTCGAACAACTCCGCTTCCTCATCGATTACTACCGCAAAGACTCCAGCGATAACTTCCAAGACACCGACGCCCTCGTCGAAAAATCCGTCCGCTTCTTCGCCGATAGCGCCCGCTCAGGTGTCCTCGACTCAGCTCTCGACCTCGCACGCTTCATGCTGCGCAAATTCCAAAAATAGCCAGCCATGAAAGAACAAACCTCGATCCCAAAACATAAGATCGGCCGTGCCGCCTCACTCACTGCCGCCGGCGCACGCGTCGGTGTCAACTACCTCAAATTCGCCGGCAAAAAAGCACTGACCGGTAAAGACACCAAAGCCGACTTCCACGAGGCCACCGCAAGCGAAGCATTCGGTACCTTCAGCAAACTGAAAGGCTCCCCCCTCAAACTCGCCCAAATGCTCAGCATGGACCGTAACCTGCTGCCCGAACCCTACGTCCGCGAGTTTTCTAAAGCCCAGTACTCCGCTCCACCACTCTCCTACCCACTCGTCGTCAAAACCTTCCTCAGCGAACTCGGCTCCCCCCCAGACCAACTCTTCGACACCTTTAGCAAAAAAGCCACCGCCGGAGCCTCCATCGGCCAAGTCCATAAAGCCACCCATCATGGCCACGACTTTGCTGTGAAAATCCAATACCCAGGCGTCGCCGATAGCATCCATTCCGATCTCGCCATCGTCAAACCCCTCGCCATGCGCCTCTTCAAACTCGATGCCCGCGCCATCAACCCCTACCTCAAAGAAGTCGAAGACCGACTCACCGAAGAAACCGACTACACCCTCGAACTCCAACGCTCCGAACAACTCGCCGACCAATCCAAACAAATCCCCGGAATCCGCTTCCCCAAATTCCACCCCCACCTCAGCACCCACCGCATCCTCACCATGGACTGGGTGCACGGCGAAGTCCTCGACCAATTCTTCGACCGCAATACAAACCAAAAACTCGCCAACCAAATCGGACAGTCACTCTGGGACTTCTACCACCACCAAGTCCATACCCTCCGCGTCTTCCACGCCGACCCCCACCCCGGTAACTTCAAAGTCCATGACGAGGAACTCTGGATCCTCGACTTCGGTTGCGTCAAAGAACTCCCCGATGAGTTCTACCACCAATACTTCAGCCTCATGGACCCCGAGATATTCCACGACCATGACCGCTTCGTCTCCCTCCTCTACGACATCGGCCTCCTCCTCCCCGATGACTCCCCCTCAGCCGTCAAAAAACTCACCCAAGTCTTCCGCGAATCCGTCGACCTCCTCTCCAGACCATTCCAACAAGAAACTTTCGACTTCGGTGACGAATCCTACTTCCGTGAACTCGCCGACTTCGGGGACCGCACCCGCGATGATGCCGAACTCCAATCCCTAAACTCAGCCAGAGGTAACGCCGACGCCCTCTACCTCAACCGAACCTACTTCGGCCTCTACAACCTAGCTGGCGCCCTCAATGCCACCATCAAAACCACCCGCCCCACCCTGCGCAAATAATCCCCCACCACCATCCACCCCAGCAAGAAACCTCTTGGCAGGGACCCATGCGCGTTCACTTAAGGAGCTGTAGTTTATCCATCAGCGACTTACGACTTCTTCGATCCAT
>NZ_JBHUJB010000072.1:0-49773 GCF_042683245.1 Rubritalea tangerina | reverse complement strand
AGCCATACTGAGCTGTCAGCAATATTCGCACCAATATGAAGAGGACTTCGCTGACAGCACACTAGGCGGTGTGGACAAAATGCACATCGATCCAACGAGGAGCACCTCTAAGAAATACGCAGCAACAGCCGACTACTTCGGAAAGAGCATGATGAAATTGATGCGAAGCCCCCAACCCTCAGGGCCATTTCTCGGGCTATCTAACCAATAACGACCACCAATCCCAACCTGCAATGGCTGCCCAGCGATCTTAAGCATCTGGTTCGCTCCAAAATTAATGGGCGCAGACCATGTGCTGGAATTCCAATCATAGGTCGATTCCGAATTCAAATAAAGCGTGGTCTTGCTAGGTAGAATGTAGTTGATGAATGGCTGAAGAAATGTCGCGTTAACTGTATTGCGATCCTCGTTCCCTGCAAACGACCAAATGTGATTGGCCAATCCCCCAACAGTCCATGGCCCAAATTGTTTCAAAGCAATCCCCGTTGGCCCTATGCCCCATCTCTCAGATCCCAACACGTCATTGCTGGCTGTCGGTAATAAAAAGACGGGACCCCCTCCTAAAATCCAATCACCTACTTTCTCCCGCGGCGAGAAAAATAAACTCTGTACCGTATCACCAATCCCAGACTTATTCTGATTAGGATCGCTGAACCCAGACTGATCAATCACGGGAACAATCGTACGCGATATCACATTCCAATCCTCATTAATCTGGATCGGAATCACTGGCTGCACGTTGATACGCCAGACACTTCCCCCATCATCAGCACCGTAATTCTCATCGTAGTTCGCTTGAATAGGAAAACTTACCAAATCCGCGATAGGATTCGCTAACTTCTTGGCCAACTCATCAACCTGCCCGCCTGAATCTGCACTTGCCGCTCCTGACGCCAGCGACTCACTGAAGTCTTGAGCCTGCAGATTTGATATACTGATGCTGGCCATAGCTCCTGCTATGGCCAATCTTGAGGGTTTTACTTTCATAAAGTGTTTATTCAGTAGGCAACTTCACCTTGCCTGCTTCGTAGTCGATTAACCACTGTTTGCGTGCTTTCAGATTCGACTCTAACTTTTGAATCTTACGGCGCTCGTCCACAATCTCTGCATACTTCTGCTTAATCAAGCGAATGTCAGAGTCAAAATCGTTGACCGCATCGTCCAGTGCACGCTCTACGTCAAGCGCCTCACGCTGACTAATTGCCTTTGTGTGAGGTTGCTCCACTAACACAAAGTCTGCTAACTGACGCTTACGGTTCTCAAGCACGCGATTGTAATGCGCCTGCTCCGACATCAAAAGCTCTCTGTACTCCGCCGAAATTTCCTTGCTCTTCAACTTTTGCTCTACGCCATTGGCCAATGACTCATAACGAGTGATAGATTTTTCCAGAGCCGCTTTGACAGCATCACGCTGTTTCTTATTCATGCTCTTATCACGGTTATTTTGACGCCACTCTTCACTCACGCGCTCATTCGAGTTCCAACCTCCACCCCAGCCATAATAACCACCACCTCCATTGGTGTATTTTTTCACATCTCGCTCCTGAGAAAATGACTTCGAAAGCAACAAGACTTGCTCAACGCGCTTCTCAACTCGGTCATCAACGATCTGAACATCCCCTTCTACCATGTCCTTAGGCTGACTAGGTTTCTTCTTCTGCAGCTCTCTAATCAATTCCGCACGCTTAGATTGATACTCCTTAGCGTCTTTTACCAAGCCTTCCATCGCTGCCATCTTAATCTGGCTAACACGTCGTCGTGAACTCTCTGAGTCTTTTAACGACGCCAATTTGTTCACAATGTTATCCACCTTCTTCTCAAGGCGATCATCAAGTCTCAGAACATCTACACTGATTTCCTCAAGGCGCCCGCGACGCTCAGAAATATGATTCTCTAGACTAGGAATCGAAGCCTTTCGCTCCTCTAAAGTCATCGGTACTTCTTTCTCCTTTGCCGGGGCTTCAGTCTGAGCCGAAATGGCTCCCATCGTAAGTGAAAGCGTCGTGATTGCGATCGGTAGTGGTTTCATTAGCGTAAACTGACCATAATCTGACAAATTGATCAAACACAAACAACCCACCCAGCATTACCCTCATAAACGATCACTCTGATAAACCAAAATTACTCTAGCTTAAGCAGACAAAACCCCAACCCACTCCCCCTTCTTTACATCCTAACAGTCTGTGAGGGCAGCTCTAAAAAGAGCTTCCTGTAGTCTGCTGCAAATTGCCCCATGTGATTGAACCCCCACTCCGATGCCACCTCTGAAATATTCCTCCTCTCACCTCTCATAGCACAAAGCTCACGTCTCACCTGATGCAACCGAAAACGCTTAAAATAAGCTTTAGGCCCCATCTGGTATTGCTCACGGAAAGCATATTCTAACGTACGGGCACTCACTCCAGATACCGCTGTCATCTCCTGCAGATTCAAATGATTCTTCGACATCGCGATACACTCACGCACTTTGTCTACCGCCATCACGCGATTACTCCGCACCCTATCTGACTCAGATAACCTGCTGCGATAACAAACCCGCACCAATAACTCCACTAAATCAGATGTCACTGCCCCCACACAGGGAACCTCATCCAAATTAAGAAAGAGACCAAAGTGCTGCCGTAACCTAGCCATACTGACAGGGTCTGACCGAAATACCTCCCTCTCCAATATCTTCGGAGAGCAACCCACTGCTTCACAATGTGACTCTAACGTATCCTTCGGCACCGAAAATGTGATCACGTGAAAATCCGACTCGGATATTGAATGCAACTCCCCACCCACGGGAAATAACATTATGTCATTCCCTCCAACCTCATGGTTTCTCCACTGAATTCGGCTCTCCGGATTTAACAAAAATGCAAAGGTCCGATAGCCAACCGGTGCACTCCCTAGCTGCTCCACCTTCGAACAAAAACGCGCTCTGCTCACCAACATTTCTCCCGCAACAACTTGCGTCAAATGCGCCTGAAAGACCCCGCACTGAAGCTGAACCAAATCCAAATCCCAGTCGCGTATCGATGCATGCAAAGCATCAAAGTCATCAAATCGCATCTGAAACCTTTGTACCCCATTCATCCCCACAGCCTGAATCAGGCCTCCCTGATCTGTCAACGCCCCAACCCAATCGACACACTTCTGTCACAGACTCTATCAAATACTTTAACCCGAAATAGTTAGAGCCAACCCAGCAAACTCAACGCCAAAGTGAATATCAAAAAATCGCAACCTAGCCGAAATTCACCACTTTCTCAAAAAGCCATCCCCCTCTAACGTGAATACAGAAAAATCTGATAATCAAAAGCTTCTTGCCACGCCTAACACATATAACTATGTTACCTGTCACTTTCGTTCATTATTTTTTTCCAATGAAATCTACAAAAAACCACCTGTTTGGAGCTCTCATTTTAGGAGCAATGTGTACCCCTATTTTAGCTGGTGAAGACCAAAGCAAAATTAACTTAGAACCCATTTCTGAAGATTGTTGGGAGTTCTCTCTCTCCCCCTACTTCATGATGGCAAGCCTAACGGGAGATGTTTCCCCTGGCCCTAACGTGCCATCACTTGGCGTCGACGCGGCTTTCTCTGACCTCAAAGATCACCTCGAAGCCGGTGCCGCCGGCTACTTCGAAGCCAGAAAAGGAAAATGGGGCTTCGGCCTAGATGCCATGTGGTTGAAACTCAGTGGCAGCAACACATTCTCCCCTGATCCTGGTAGTATGCTCACAGCCTCCGCGAGCCTCGACATTGAAGAAGTGCGCGCTAAAGCCCTCGCATTCTACAGGTTCAATGAATATGACTCCGGCTCACTCGATTTCTACGCAGGTGTCAGCTACAACTATGTTGACATGAGCGCCTCCATTGCAGGCTCAGGCCCCGCAGGTCTAGACGGCAACAGAGGGAACAATAAGGGCTGGTTTGACCCCGTAATCGGCGTCCGCTTTATCCAAGATATCAATGACAAATGGTTCCTTAAGGGCATCGCAGAAATTGGGGGCTGGGCCTCATCAGACACCAATTGGGAACTCATGGGTGTCCTCGGCTACCACATCAACCATCGCTGGGATCTAGCACTCGCCTACCGCGGCATTGGCATTGACTATAAAGACGACGGATTCGTCTACGATGTCACGATGCATGGCCCAATGATCGGCTTCACCTATAACTGGTAAAACCTCCTCTAGCAGCGCTGAAAAATGCGCTGCTTTTTTTAAACCCCTAACTCTCTCATCCACAGCATGCTCATACCACGCCTCCTGATAGGAACCATGCTAGGCTCCCTATGCCTCTACTCAGCCTCGTGTGATAAAAACCATCCCACCACACACACTGCCACCGAACAACCAAACAGGCATGTGCCACTAGAGGGCCAACCAAATTTCCGCGACCTCGGTGGCTACAAAACATCCGATGGTAAAACTATAGTATGGCATAAACTCTACCGCACCGGCTCACTCAAAGAACTCAGCGATGCTGATGTCGAAAAACTCGATGACCTCGGCATCAAAACCGTCGTCAATTTTCTCTCAGACCTTGAAGTCAAAAGCGAAGACCCAGACCGAGTCCCCGAAGGAACCAAAGAAATCCACATCCCTATCGACCCCAAAATCGGTCTCGGCGAAGAGTTCATGCATGACCTCATGAGTGCACGCAAAACTGGCGACTTCTCAAAAATACCAGCCAGCGTGAACCCCGAAATCCACCGCGCCCTAGTCACCGATGCCAATAAAGAATACACTCGGCTTCTCAATCTTCTAGCGGAACCTAGCAACTATCCTCTCGCTTTCCATTGTTCGCACGGCGTCCACCGTACTGGCACCGCCTCCGCCATCATCCTCTCCGCTCTCGGAGTCCCATGGGAGACTATCCAACAAGATTATGTCCTCTCGCGGAAACTCCGCGAAAAACAAAACACGAAGCGCATCAACGAACTCACCGAGACCTACGCGAAGTCGAAGGGCATCAAGCCCGAAGAAGTCGATGCCACAGATATCAAAGCCTTCTACCTCCTCGAAACCGACTACATCGATGGCACCCTTGAACAAGCCGTCAAAGACTACGGCTCCATGGGAAATTACATCCGCAACGGCCTCGGTATCGACGAAGCAACTCTCACGAAAATCAAAGCAAACCTTCTCACCAAGTAATCACATGAAAACTAAAACACTACTCACAACCTGTGCTCTGAGTGCCAGCCTACTCAGCACCCCACAAGGCCACGCAAAGGAGCTCATCCACGATGCCGACCACTACGTCCTCAAAGCCCAACACGCGGAACAATGGGCTAAAGACGACAAAGCCGTGGATTCCAAGCTCGCTGAGTTCAAAAAGTCCAACAACGGCAAACCGCCTAACATCTTTTACATCCTCATCGATGATATGGGATACGGCGACATGGGTATCCCAGAGCTCAACTCAATTCGTGGGTACTCCACAGCCAACGTTAACAAATTCTCAGACCAAGCCATGCGCCTCAACCGCATGTACACCGAGCCATCCTGCACACCGACCCGCTGTGCCTTCATGACAGGCCGCCAACCCTACCGATACGGCATGGGCGACACAGCTGTCGACATCTCAGGATTTGGTCTACCTGCAAAAGAAGTGACTCTAGCAGAAGTTCTTTCCGAAGCAGGATACGCAACCACCCACATTGGAAAATGGCACATGGGCGACATCAAAGAAGCTTGGCCAAACCATCAAGGCTTCGACTACGCAGCCTTCCCTATCCACCAACAAGGCCAGCTCACGATCTTCAATGACGACGCATCAAAAGAAGGCGTCGCCGTCTCTATCGGCCCAGGCCAATACAAAGAAACCTTCACCAAAGACAAGTGGTTCCGCCCAGATGGCTCTGCCATGGCTGTCGGTGTCGAAGGGAAAAAAGGTGAAAATGTCCGCGAAGTCGGCATGAAGCCAGGCGAACGCTGGACCGAAGCCAAGTACGATGAGCTCAACCAGCGCTACCAAGACCAAGCAGTAGAACACCTCCGCAAACTTGCAAAACAGGACAAGCCATTCTTCCTCCAGTACTGGCCAATTATCCCACTCTCCGCTCCACGCCACACTACCGAAATCTACAACACCCCTAACGGTGGTACTTATACCGAAAAAATGGAGCTCCTCGATCGCTGGATCGGTGACCTCATGAAAGAAATGGATGACCTCGGTGTCGCAGACAACACCATCGTCATCATCATGGGCGACAACGGTCACTTCACCAAGTACTCACCCCAAAGTGGCTACACCCCAATGATCTTCAAAGGCGGTAAAGGCTACACCACAGAAGGCGGCGTCCGCGTGGACGCCTTCGTCCGCTGGCCTGGTATGATTGCAGCCGACTCCATCGTCGCAGATATCTTCAACGTCTCAGACTTCTACACCACCCTCGCACGCCTCGCAGGGGCAATGGATAAACTTCCTACTGACCGCCTCATCGATGGGGTCGACCAGTCAGCACTTCTGCTAGAGGGCGAAACCAAGGGCAGAAGAGACACAGTTTACATCTATTCTGGAAATAAAATGGAAGCGATTGTCAAAGAGCACCTTAAGCTCAAAGTGCCAGAGCCGGGCGAAAATGCCATCCTTGCATCCTTCTACGACCTCCAACGTGATACCCGCGAAGAAAACCCCGTTTCCACTGAAATCGGAGCCTGGGGCGGAGCGGAATTCACACGCATTATCCAACGCCACATGATGCGTAAGAAAAAATACCCAGATGAGCCAGCTGCCTTCGGAAAACCCTATGAGGGCATCGATAACCTGCGTCCAGAAACCAAAGCCGCAGTCGAAGCCTTCCTCATCAAAAGTAAGGTCCACGAACAGTAACCATAGACGCCCACTCCCTCTAAGAGTGGGCATATTTCTTACAATCGACTTTCACAACAGACTCAACTCTCAGCCTTCGAGAGGCGCCGCACACTCTAGAACAATGAAAACCAACCTACTCACTAAAGCACTCGCCCCCCTCGCTCTCGCCAGCAACCTCGTGCTCGCAGAGGACAAACCCATCATCCACGATGGCGAATACAATTTCCTCGCCGCCCAACATGGAGAAAAATGGGCCGCTCAAGATAAAGAAATCGACGCCAAACTCGCCGAGATCAAAAAGAAAAATGGCGATAAGCGCCCTAACATCCTCTACATCCTTATCGACGACGTCAGCTTCGGCCAAATGGGTGACCCGAAAATGAACTACGTCATGGGCATCAAGACGCCCAACCTCAACAAGCTTTCCTCCGAGAGCCTCAACTTCATGCGCATGTACACCGAGCCATCTTGCACTCCGACACGCGCAGCCTTCCTAACAGGACGACTCCCTGTCCGCTCTGGCATCAAAGAAGTCAAAGTCGCCCTCGTCGGTGAAGGCCTCCCAGCTAACGAAGTCACCATTGCTGAAGTTCTCAAACAAGCCGGCTACAACACCGCCCACATCGGAAAATGGCACCAAGGTGACATTGAGCAAGCCTACCCGCACAACCAAGGCTTCGACTTCGCTGCCTTCCCACTCCACCAGCAGGTCCAGCTCACCGTCATGACCCCAGAGTCAGGCAAGGCGAATAACCAATTCGGCTACAATGCCTCGCTCCGCAATGACACCTTCGAGCTCGATAAAAAGTTCCGCCCCTTCGGCCTCGTCACCGGCGTCGAAGCCACCGCAGGAGGCAAAGCCAAGGAAGTCGATCTCAAGCCAGGTGAAGAATGGACTCACGCGCACTACGTCAAAATGAACGAGCGCTACCAAAAGCAAATCCTCGAACAGGTCGAATCACTCGCCAAAAAAGACGAGCCCTTCTTCCTCCAGTACTGGCCTCTCTATCCACTCAACTTCGTCGTGCCGGAAAACCCAAAAACCCTCAATGGTGGTTTCATGGCCGAAAAACTTGAGTTGTTAGACACTTGGGTAGGCGAACTCCTCGCTAAACTCGAAGAGACTGGCGAAGCCGACAACACCATCGTTTGCTTCATGGCCGACAACGGTCTCATGTACCACTACGAAGGTACCTCTGGCCTCAATCAGCTCATCTACCGTGGCGGCAAAACCGACTTCACCGAAGGTGGTATCCGTGTCGATGCCTTCATGCGCTGGCCTGCTGCGATCAAGCCAAACAGCTACGCAGGCGACATCGTCCACGTCTCAGACCTCTTCACCACTTTCGCCCGCCTTGGAGAAGCCAAACAATTCATCCCTCGCGACCGCATCATCGATGGCATTGACCAGACCTCCCTCATCCTCGAAGGCGAGCTCAACGGTCGCCGTGACTACGTCTACGTCTATCAGAACGACATCCTCCGCGGCATCGTGAAGCAAGAGTATAAAATGCACATGCCAGCTCCGGGTATGCCAGGTGCTGCAGCTCCTGTCTTCAACGTCTTCCGTGACCCACGCGAAGAACACCCACAGATCGGTACCGCACTCTGGTCGGGCGCCAGCTTCCAAGACATGGCCTACCGGCACATGATGATGATCAAAAAATACCCACACAATAAACTCGGCAAGGGCATCCCCTACGAAGGCATTGAAAACCTCCGCCCCGAATCCGTCGAAACCGTCAAAACATTCATGTCCTGGCAACCACAAAAATAGATCTGAACTATCAAACACACTCACCTAACACAAATCTACTAACCTAGTTTCACATAATGGAAATAAAACACTTAACCAACACAGCCATCACACTGGCCCTCAGCCTTTCCGTATCTTCACTCACAGCTGAATCTATCATCTACGATGCTGAATTCCAAAAAATAAGAAAACAGCACGCTGACAAATGGGCCAAAGAAGACTCTGCTCTAGATAAAAAACTATCCGAGCTCAAAGCCAAACACGGCAAAGCACCTAACATCATCTACTTCATGTGGGACGATGCTGCCTATGGGCGTGTGGGCCACCCCATGCTCAGCAAAGTCACTGGTATGTCGACTCCCACTTTTGACCGCATTGCTCGTGAAGGAATGACCTTCACCCGTATGTACACTGAACCATCATGCACACCCACTAGAGTCGCTACCCTCACTGGCCGCCACCCCATCCGCACAGGCCTCACTCAAGTCGTCTTCCCCGTTCACGCCATCGGCATGCCACAAGAAGAAGTCACCATTGCAGAAGTACTCAAAAAACAAAACTACAACACCGCCTTCTTCGGGAAATACCACGTCGGTGACATCGATGGCAGCTATCCACACCAAAATGGCTTCGATGAATGCCTCTTCACCATCTACAACCAATTCGGCTCCCAGTTCTTCAACAAAGACGGTGAAGCAATTGGTGCAACATATGGCTTCACCGAGGATCAACAAGATCGTCTCTACACACTCGATAAAAAGTTCCGTAACTCCAGCACCATACCATGGGCAGCTGAAGCCAAGGCTGGGGAGAAAGCCAAGCAGTACAATAAAGACTATTCCTACGAGGAACAACTCCGATACGTAGAAGACGTACACACTCGCTCCATGAACTACATCAAAGACAACGCGAAAAAGGAGAACCCCTTCTTCCTCTGCTACTGGTTCCATGGACCTAACGTAGCTGGCGTGCACCGCCTCGGCCGTCGTGGAGACTCTTCCATTTCCAATGCAGATGGTGATGGCTTCGAGGAAATGGATGCCAAGCTCAAAGAAATGCTTGCCCTCATCAAAGAACAAGGAATCGAAGAAAACACTCTCATCATCGTCATGGCGGATAATGGTCCGATGTTAGAATTTACCCCCCACATGTCGCGCTTCGGTATCTATCGCGGTGGCAAGGGATCCTTCACAGAAGGAGGTGTTCGCGTCCCAGCCTTCGCCTACTGGCCTGGTACCATCGAAGCAGGCACAGTCGCTGGCGATATCATCCACGTCACCGACCTCTATACCACCTTTGCTCGCCTCGGTGGAGGCATGAAACACATTCCAACAGATCGTGTCGTTGATGGTGTCGACCAAACATCTCTCCTCCTTAATGGCGATGCCTACGGCCGCCGCGACTACGTCCACATCTACACAGGCCCGCTACTCGCAGCCACGGTGAAACAACAATTCAAGCGCCATTGGGTCGGGGAAAGACCCGGCCTAGCAGGCAAATCCTTCTTCGATCTCTATAAAGATCCTCGTGAAGAAGACGGCCTCATGGCCCAATTCCTCTGGGCTTGGGAGCCATTCGACTCCATGAAAATGCGCCACGAAAAACTCATGGAAAAGTATCCGAATACACCAACAAAACGCGCAGAGCCATTCGGCGGCATCGAGCTTCTCAATCAATAACCTCTCCCATACAAACACCCGCAAAGAATTCCATCCTTGCGGGTGTTTCTTCCTATCATGCAGCGACGTAATTTTCTCAATATCATTGGAGCTTCCTCTGTGCTCACTCCGCTTGCCTTACAAGCCGCATCAGGCAAACCATCTACAAAAAAACTCCAACTCGCCGGCTATGATTACGACAGACTCAGGATGCTTTCGGATAAGAAAGCTGAGATTACAGGATACGAGTATGACTACAAACTGACATCCATTGGAGAAGCAAACTCGAATACCTTCTCAGGCCCTCAAGACTATGATGTCACAGAAATTGGACTCCACCCCTACATGCTCGCCTATGCGAATGATGGATTCCGAGGCTACTCATTACTTCCAATATTTCCTGTTAGAATTTTCCGCCACAAAAGCATTTTTATACGCACGGACAGAGGGATCGACAAACCCGAAGACCTCAAAGGTAAAAAAATCGCCACTCCTGGTTTCTCGTCCACTTCGCTCACATGGATTCGTGGAATCTTACAGCATGAATACAACATCTCTATGAACGATGTCGAATGGATCGTCGCAAAAACGGATTCTTCTGCCGACATCGCAGGTAAAGCATCAGCTCAAGAGCGCGTCATTCCTAAAGGCCTTAAATTCACTGAGGGTTCAGCGGGCAAAGACGAATCACAACTACTCGAAGACGGTGATGTCGATGCCCTTCTACACGCTGCTGAACCACGTTGTTATGTCCAAGGACATCCCAAAGTCGCTCGACTCTTTGATAATGTGCGAGCTACTGAAAGTGCTTACTACAAAAAGACAGGCATCTTCCCCATCATGCACGCAGTGGCTGTTAGAAACTCTCTCGTCGAGTCCGACCCTTCCATCATCCAGTCAATTTTTAAGGCCTACTCAGAATCAAAGAGCGCAGCTCAAGAACGCCTCGCTAAACTCGGATGGGTAGACAGCATGCTCCCATGGCTTGGGCAAGAAATGGAAGAGACATACAGTCTGTTAGGAAAAGATTATTGGTCCTATGGCATCGAGAAAAACCGTAAGACACTCGAGGCTCTCTTCGCCTACTCGCACGAGCAAGGACTCTGCAAAAAACACCTTAAAATCGAAGACCTCTTTCACCCAGCATCTCTCACTCTTAAAGAGTAATGATCCCCACGCACCAATGCTTTGGTTTATATGGCAACATAAATAATCCCTCCAATGAACCACTATGTTTGAAGTAACAAAACTAGTCTCAACATTATTATTTGCCGCACTATCAAGTAACGCATACACCCAGAGTTCCCCCTCCAAGCCCAATATCATGCTCATTGTTGTCGATGACATGGGATACTCGGACCTTGGGAGCTATGGAGGCGAAATTCGAACTCCAAACATCGATAAACTCGCTAGCAATGGAATTAGGTTTACACGATTCTACACGCAGCCAATGTGCGCTCCCACACGAGCTTCCATTCTGACAGGTGTTGATAATCACCAAAATGGCCTTGGAGCCATGGCACCACTACACACTAAGAACCAGTACATGCAACCTGGGTATGAAGGCTTTTTAAATGACAAAGTCGCCACACTCGCAGAAGTATTAGTCTCTAACGGATATCACACTTACATGAGCGGAAAGTGGCATCTTGGATCTCTTAACTCATCCCAGTATCCTTACGGTCGAGGTTTCGAAAAAAGTTTCGCTCAAATGGCCGGAGGGTCGGGTTACTTTGAAGATGGTGATCCACTTGGCCCCTATGACGAACCAGTCACTTTCTATGTTAAAAATGACAAAAAAGTAGATCAACTACCAAAGGATTTCTACTCAACTAAAGACTTCACTGACCACATGATACAATTCATCAAGGACTCAAGTGATGAAAAACCATTCTTTGGATATCTCGCTTACACTGCGCCACATGATCCACTCCATATTACAGATGATTACATCAACAAATATAAAGGTGAGTATGATATAGGTTATGATTCCATAAGAAAAAGTCGGCTTGAGCGCATGAAGGATCTAGACCTGATTGACCAGTCTGTTCCATACAATGCAGGGACTGGAAATTTTCCAAAATGGAAATCTTTGACCGATGATCAGAAAACTATCCAGGCTCGAAAAATGGAAATTTATGCATCTATGATTGAGTATCTGGATGACCAATTAGGCCATTTGATTCAGGTCATCAAAGATATGAATAGGTTTGAGAATACCCTATTCATATTTATGTCAGACAATGGTCCTAATCCATACGAGTCAGCTTTTTATTATCTCGGTGATGTCGATGCTTTTAATAAAAAAGGCTACGACAATAGCTTGAAAAATCTGGGTAGGAAGAACTCATTTACTTCACTGGGCGGCTCTTGGGCTGAAGTCACAGCAACGCCTTACAGCTATTATAAAACAACAACAGGTGAAGGCGGCATTAGAGCTCCTCTCATTATTTCTGGTTCAGGCGTTGTGGTTGATGGAATCACCGACACGACTGTGCATGCTGCGGATATCTACCCAACAATTTTGGAATACGCGAATGTAGAGCGACCAGAAACATTCAAAGGAAAAAAGCTGAATCCCTTATTTGGTCAATCGGCAAAGCCTTTCCTAGAAGCCAAAACTAACAATATTAGAAACACAGAAATAACACCCCTCTGCTTCGAAAGTGGTGGGCACAAAGCTGTCTACCAAGGCTATTGGAAACTAATGCAAGGAAGTACAATTAATGAGAATGGGAATTGGGTACTCATTAACTTGAAAACCGACCCAACTGAAAAAGTAGACTTGTCAGCAGAGCATCCAGCAAGAGTCAAAAGAATGACTACGCATTGGGAAGATTACAGTAAAGCCTACGGATATATTGCTCCTGAAGGCAAGATGTACGTATTAGACATAGGCGCTGAAGAATTTTACAAATACGAGCAAAAGTAACGAATTAATCTCTAGCCTTTCACCCTTATAGACAACCATAAGCCCTATGCATCGCCACATTATACATTCAGCAAGCCTCACTTTTTGCCTCACGGGTTTGCTCACTGCTAACGAAGCCATCGACATCATCGACACCTCCTCACACGAGCTCACTCCAGCTTCCAAGATGTCACTAGACGACATCAGCACTCAGCTCGAGAACCCTCTCACCTCCCTCTGGTCGATCACCTTAGAAAACTCCTATCGCTCTATCAGCGGTAATAGTGTCAATGGTTCTACCGAAGCCAATGTCCTCAACTTCCAGCCCGGGATGCCCATCCCCATGGCCAATGACTTCACCTTCATTGCACGTCCCGTTTTCCCCCTCGTCACCTCCCCTGTTCTAGACACCAATGGTGACACAATAAAGCACACCACTGGAATCGGGGACATCCAAATGCTCAGCCTCTATGGACCCGATAAATCAAAAGGCTTCGTTTGGGGGCTTGGAACGACCATGAAATTTCCAACCGCCTCCAGTGAATTCATCGGTGCAGGAAAATGGCAGGCCGGCCCCGCTGCTATGGCATTCCATTTCGGCGATAAATGGACCCTAGGTGCACTTGCCGAACATTGGTGGTCATTCGCTGGCGATAGCGACCGCGCCCATACCAATGAAACCAACATCAAATACATCGTCCGCCACAAACTACCCGATGCTTGGTCGATCGGAGCTGGCCCCACCATCGCCATCAACTGGAAAGAAAAACCTAACAACCGATATACCATCCCTGTCGGCCTTGGGCTAAGTAAAACCGCCAAATTCGGTGAACTGCCTATCAAATTCCGCCTCGAGGCACATTACAACCTCGTCCGTCCAGATAACATCGGCCAAGAGTGGCAGATACTCTTCAGAATCGCTCCCGTCATTCCTTCTCCATTCTCACAACCATAAGTAATACCATTGAGCGAAACGGAATGGACGAATGGTCGGAATGATCTTGCAGAATATCAAGGCGGAGTGAAGGAGTGATGTGGGCATCACAACTGAATGACAACGATGACATTCTGTAAGATAATCCGATTTACTCTAAAATCACGAAGTGCAAACTTCACAAGACTGAGCCACACTCCATTCGACTATTCCGAGTCGAGAGATGGTATAACCAGATTTAAGTTCCCTCCCACACACTTTCCCGCTAAAGTCCCCACCGTACCCATCTCCCGTTCCTTACCATGAAAGCACCCATCCTCTTCTCCTGCCTTCTCATTAGCCTGACCACTGCACACGCCAATGAAACGCCTTTATCTAAAGCTGATGATGAGAAAGGCCTCCGCTTTTTTGACGATGACGGATATCTAGATATCGGGGAATTTCTTGACCGCCCATTTGGCTTCTATCCAGTAGTAGTTCCTATCACCGAGCCTGCCGTCGGCTACGGTGCTGCTGTCGTGCCAGTCTTCATGAACCGCCCTGAAGGTCGCGAAAAAACCGACTTCTATGCTCTCGGTGGCCTCGCCACCGAAAATGGCACTGAAGGCCTCTTCGCATTCTACTCCGGCTACCACCTCGATGAACGCTTACAGATTGAGGCCGCTCTCATCGGCGCCTCTATCAACCTCGACTTCTATGGTCTAGGGTCCTCCATTATCCCCAGTAATAACCCACTCCGTTACAATGTCGATCTCACAGGTATCGAGTTCGGTGGTGAATGGAAACTCAAGGAAGACGCCAACTGGAATGTCGGTCTCAAGTACTTCTATGGAGACGCAAATGCCTCCATCCGCAGCTTCCCAGGAAGTGAATTCCTCCCACCTGAAATCGACCTCTCAGCCCTCGGTGCCCGAACCATCTTTAGTTCCTTCAAAACGACTATCAATTACGACACCCGCAATAACATCTTCACCCCCACCAAAGGACAAATTACCGAACTCGGTGTCGTCTGGAACCAAAAAGCCTTCGGCGCCGACGATGATTTCCAAATCCTCCAATTCCAAACCCTCCAGTTCCACCCACTCATCGAGGATAAACTCTACCTCTCTGCCCGCGGCGACTTCAAACAAAGCTTCGGCAACATCCCATTCTACCGCCAACCCTACCTAGAACTCCGAGGCGCCCCCATCGCCCGATACCAAGGTGATGGCATCATCCAAGCCGAAGCCGAACTTCGCTGGCAAGTCCACCAACGTTGGAGCCTGCTCGGGTTCGCCGGCGTCGGTAACTACTGGATCGATGACTCAGTCTTTGAAGGAAACAAAACCATCGCCACCGGTGGCCTAGGCTTCCGCTACCTCATCTCAAAACGCCACGGCATGCACACCGGAGTCGATGTCGGATTCTCCGAAAATGATACCGCTGTCTATATCCAGTTCGGCCACGCATGGCCACGCACCTAACGACGTATCAACTAACACTATCTACTCCCGCTCTTTAATTCCTTCGTCACCAAGTACTTCACAGGTGTTTTCACTACCGTAGTGGTACCACCATGGCTGCTCGCTGTCGTCATCTCCCCCTGCATCGTAATCTTGTAATCAAACATCCTCTTCATATCGATCCATACCTCTCCATCCAAAGAAATCGACGCATCAGCATCATGCCTCACCCCTGCCGACTTGATGCTGAAACTTACCACCGCCACAGGAACCTGGTTAAGCATCTTCACATCTTTCAACTTCATCTTTGCTATCACCTTCGCCCCCTTCAGGTCGCGCTCCATGATATGCTTGATAAAACTCGGACTAAAATCCCATGTCGTCCCAATTCTCACGGGCTGCTCGATGAACCATCGGCGTTTCTCATAAGACTCTAACTCGTCCATCAAGACGGCTTGCTCAGCATCTGCCGCTGAATCCAAAAACAGCCTCCAAGTCCCAGAAGCATCCTGCATTCCCTCCACAGTCTTCCCCACCAAGGGGCTCGTCGTCGTGCGCGTGTCTTTTTCCCCTCCCATCGTCACCTCTCTCACAACAGTATCCTTCAGGACCTTATACCTCAGCTTCTTCACCCCATTGTCGAGCACCTCTGTACGTTCTAATTCCTGCTGCCAAGTAATCTCTATCTCACCCTTCTTTACTTGCCCATCTTGTGATGTCGTCATCTCACCTGGCCCAGTAAACGAATGAATGTGCACAGCTACTGTCTCTCCCAATTGAGGTACAAAATGCTTCAAACGTACTGGGGTATCGCGCAACGCACTCCCAGCGTACAAGGAACCACTAAGACATATCAAACTGCTCAATACCTTCCACTGCATAACGAGCTACCCATAGCACATACATGCAAAATGAAAAGACTCCTCTCAACCACCTAACGACGAATCAAATAGGCCCCAACATCATTTATTGGTAATCCAAGCACAGCCATATGGCTCCAGCTCAATGCTCTTCATCCCCTCTGTGATCACAACACCACTGAGAATATCCCTCCATTGCTCAGTCGCTATTAAATTTAACTCCACAATCGGAATCACCTGCTTCGCATCAGAGATGTTGTGTATCGCAAAAATCGATTGGTCACGGTTCAAACTCTCACGCCAAAACGCAAATACCTGCTTGCCAAAATGTAGAGTGTACTGCGTCGCATTCGGATGAAATGCCGCCTGCTGCTTCCTCAACTTAATTCTATCCTTCAAGGCACGAAAGACCCTCGCATGATGCTTCTCATCATCATTTAACGCATCCTCTAGTGCAGCTTCATCCCAATGATAGCGATTGATCGCTCGCAACTCACCGGATTCTGCAACCCCTTGCAAATCATTCTCCGTCCCTAACAAGCTATGAATGTAAAATGCCGGAACCCCCTCTAACGCCAACATAATCGTGTGCGCACAAAGGTAACGCTCAACCTGCCATGCATCTCTCTCTCCTCCAATTTTTCCTGCAAGCGCACTGAACAATGAAATATTCGCTTCGTATGGCTTAAGCTGCCCATCAGGCATCTTCCTCATCGAAATCTCTCCCCCAAATCGACATAATGTATCCGTCAATCCCTTCAACTCACTTTGACTCAACAACCCCTCCGCGGGACGCAACCCAATCCCATCATGCGATGCGATAAAATTAAAATACGCCCTGCCCCTGCGCGCCGGTGGCATCGACATCATCCATGTCTTCAAATGACTACAGTCACCACTCAATAAGGTGTTCACCAAGAGGGGCGGTAGCGAAAAGTTATAGATCATGTGCGCCTCGTTATCATTCCCAAAATAACTCAGGTTTTCTTTGTTTGGCACATTCGTCTCCGTGATAATGATCGCCTCCGGATTGATCGTTTCTATCACTAACCTCAACAACTTAATGATCTCATGCGTCTCATCTAAATGCACACAACTCGTCCCAGACTCTTTCCACAAAAATGCAATCGCATCTAATCGAAATATCTTTATCCCCTTCTTGAGATAACTCTTGATGATCTTAACAAATTCTAACAGTACATCGGGGTTCCTGAAATTAAGATCTACTTGGTCGGCGCTGAAGGTACACCACACCTCCTTTTCCCCACTTGCAGTCTCCACTTGAGTCAATAATGGTGAACTTCGTGGACGTACCACTTTACTCAAATCCTCATACTCGTCACCTAACACGAAGTAATCTTTCCCAGGATCCTTATCCAAAAGGAAATTTTGAAACCACTCTGACTTGCTAGAACAATGGTTAATCACCAAATCTGCCATCAAATCAAAATCCTCCCCAATCTCCTGAATATCCTTCCAAGTTCCAAATTCTGGTTTCACCTGCTGATAGTCCACCACCGAAAACCCATAGTCCGATGTATAGGGACAGAAAGGTAAAATGTGCACACCACTACTCACACCACGTAAATTTTTCTTCAAAAACCGCTGCAGAGTCTTCAGTGGTCGCTCACCCTCCTTTTGAACCGTGTCAGCATAGCTGATGGTTACCACATCACTCTCATCCCACTTGTCTACCATCGTATGCGACTCAATTGCCGCATCCGCCAAATCAGCCTCCCGCATGATAGCACTCGATATCCCCGCTGCTGCTTCAGCCCCATAAACATTCCCTACATGCTGCTCAACGCGTTCGCGAATATGCTGCACCTTCGGATGGTTCGCTTGATCAAATCCCGCACCTCCAAACTCACGCATGTCTTCGTCCACCGCCTCTATCAATTGCTCCATGATGTCAGGCACCGCCGCCTGAACCCGATTCCAACTCGGCATGAAAGGCGTCTCCATCGATTTCTCAGGATCCAAAAAGTCATACCCAGCCTGCATCACATTCTCTGCAAATGTCTCCACTGCCAATCCCTCCGTATGCCTGTCATACTTCAACCCATTGATCACCGCGTCATTGTGATAACTATCTACCAAATCCAAGGCGATCCGATAATAGGTCGCCTTGATCGTCCTTATCCTCTCCGGTGAAAATACCTCACCCTGCGTCGCCATCTTCCGATACAATGACTTCGCAATGTCACAACTCATCTTTGAAAGACCACGTGTCTTATCCTCTAGCGATAATTCCTGATGCTTGTGATCGTAGTTGTCCGCTATGTCTACCTGACAAATCTGATTCGTCGCATAATTCCGGTTCATCTCAGATAACACCCCCATCTCTAAACCCCAATCACTCGGAATCCTAACATCTTCTATCACGTCTCTCGTCAACGAAAACTCACCTGCTAGAGGATACCTAAAGCTATCCAGATAATTGAGGTAATCATTCGCTCCACAAACCTTCTTCAATGCTCGCAATAATGGTGTCACTAACAGACGACACACCCGACCATTCATCGACCCACTCGCCACGCGGGCATAATACCCTTTACAAAATTTATAACTAAATGCCGGATTTGCTACCGGATAAATTAAATGGGCCAACATATCTCGCGAATATGTCGTGATATCGCAGTCGTGTAATGCCACCGCCTCAGCACGCCCAGATGCCAATACGTACCCAAACATATACCAAACATTCCTCCCCTTTCCCGGCTCTTTCGGAGCCAACCCCAATGCCTGTAACTGTGCATCAATCTTACGAAGACGTGGCCCATCATTCCATAACACCTTGGGCTTCTGCGGCAAGCGACTGAAAAACTCTAAGGCATAGCGATATTGACTCTCGTCTGCACGATCCAAACCAATCACCACCTGATCTAAATAGGGCACATGCGAAATCTCATCGACAATGTGTGATAAAGCAGGCCCCTCAAGCTCCGAAAAGAGAGAGGGTAAGACCAATGCCATAGGCTTCTTCTTTGAAAATTGTACCAATTCACTCTCAATCTCCTCCAAGGGTCGATTGCTCAATTGGTGTAAGGTCGTGATGATCCCATGCTGGTGAAAGTCGCCCATAATCTTTAACTTGTAATAATTTCTCTAACTGCTTGCCCCCACCCCGCTGAGCCAGGACTGTTTGCCACACGTGCCGCTCCATGTTTCGGCTTGATCCGTGCCCCCCCCACGTGAGGAATCACTACCGGGATGTCAGCCGCCTCTAACATTGCTAAATCATTCTCACTATCACCCACCGCTACTGTCGTCCAATGAACCTCCGGATACGCCTCAGCATACCGTTCACTAAACCAACGCATCCCTCCTACCTTATCCACCATCCCCATCAAATGAATAAACCTTCCACCTCGCACAGCCCTTACCCCCACTGCCTCTAATCCCATAACAAATGCATTCCATGCCCCCTCACTATCACTCCAAACAATCGGCTCAGTCGATTCCCTCTCCATCGCCAACTCCGCCCCACGCACACTCAAACCCGTGCGCTCTACCACTTCAGCTACCGACCAATCTGCAAATCCCTCAAACCGATACCCACACGCCTCTCGTATCCCGTGCACATGCTCAAGTATCCGCCTCCTCGACATACCAGAATGCTGACAACAAAATCCGTAAGAATCCCCAGCTGCCTCACACAGTGGACCATTTCCTCGTGGTCCAACCATCCCCCCATTCTCTGCAACCACCCCACTGCAAACCGACACATCAGAGGCCAGTGCCCTCAACTCAGCATAGGTTTTCGATGAGTTGAAAACCAATGGTACCCCCATCTCTGACATCAGTGCCAAGCAATCTTCAGCCCCTGCATATCCATAGTCCTCGTCTAACAAAGAACTGTCCAAGTCCGTCACCACGAGATATCTATGTTCTTGAAATCCAGACATAAGAAGATGCTTGAGCCCCTCTGTAGGCCACCTTCTTGGACTACAGCAGCTACCGTACCAGCTTGAACTTTTTCTTCTTCCGCCCAACACACTATTAGGTGTCAAAACAGCCACCTCCTCGCTCTCACCCCACAAAAAACGCCCAATACCACACTGGCACTGAGCGTCATCATTGCTGCACCCACCGCTAGCGCGATAGCGTGCCTAACAGTCTTATACTACTTCGCAGGAGTCAGCTTGATCGTCTGATGCATGGTTCCTTCACCACTCATACTCATGCTCATCCCGGGGCCCACTTCGCCCCCCATCGTGATCTTCATCTTCATGTCTAAATCAAGATCCACCAAATGCTCGAGACTGCGAACCACGTTCCCGGTGCCCTCCATCTTCATCGTCATCCCACTGTCCTCAATGGAACCTGACATGTCGAACTTCACCAAGATTTTCGCACACTCCTGGCCATCCTTGGTCACAATCTCCTGTAAAGTCAGTGTCGCTCCCCCCTCATCAAAATCCGCATCCTTCATCAGAACCGAAAGCTCATCACCCTCGACCTTCCATGTCTCACCCACCTTGCGCGCCTTCTCACCATAAATCTCGCCCGCTTCCAAAAAACCTTCCAGCTTGTCTTCCGCAGCCTCGCGTTGCTCATCACTGAGTTGCCCGTTCACCGGCTTCGCTTCCCAGTCGTCTCCCTGTAGCTCAAACAAAATGGGCGTCTTCAACAACTTGTTCGGCGGCTCTGGAGCCTCCTGCCTCTGCCCCATCATCTCAGTGGCATTCTGCGACTCAGATGCCTTTAGCTCATAGTGCAGCTTTCCTTTCCCCTTTACCTCAATCACCTCAGTATCCTCAGACTTCCGAGACATCTTCCCCTCCATCGCCTGTGGCCCCCCCTTCACACTCATCTTCATCTCCGGAAAATCCGTCTTCGATGTCATCTCCAGCTTAGTCCCAACCGCTGGCATTCCCCCCTCTTTGTAGAGAATGTATTCCTTGGCGAGACATGGCAAACTCATCAGCCCTAGCGCTAACACACTTGTTGTCGTTTTCATCACTCCCAGATTTACGCTAATTCCATTCTTCTGTCAGCAAGTATTCTTAGGCCGATTTTCTTCAAGGATCTGAGAATTAGGCTTTATTTGGCAAACCGATAATGCTAGTCCATTCCAATCCCTCCCGTCTAGAACCAAATTTTGACAAAAAACTCACCACACTAATGGACGACCGCTACCAAGTTGGCCAGCTCATGGAAGAGCTTGCCTACGGGAACTACTACGAAGCCGAAGATACGCTCATCCAGCGTAAGGTGCAGATCCTGCGCTATGAAACTCCCACCGGCAACAAAGCAGAATGGCAAGAAGCCTTCAATGCTGCGTCCGCTGAACTCGCCACGGCCTCCCACCCCGGATTGCCTATCACGTACACCCACGGTATCGATGACGACGGCCCCTACATCATCCGTCAGCTCCTCGAAAGCACCGTGCTCAATACCCGACTCGTCGAGTCAGGCCCCCTCAGTGAATATGAAGGCTGGGAGCTCGCCCACCAAATGCTGGAAATCCAAGATGCCGCCAAACCCTCTGGTAACTTCCACGGCGCCCTCGATGCCAACCATATCGGCCTCATCGCACGCCCCAGTGGAAAAAAACTCTACTCCATCACTGATTACGGCCTCGCAGAAATCTCCCGCCGAATCCACGATAGTAAGGAATTCCTCGGTGCACCCTACCTCATCTCACCCGAACAAGCACGCGGTGAAGAAGCATCCGAGCTCTCCCAAATCTACGCCATCGGCCAACTCGTCTTCCACGGCCTCTCCGGCGGCCACCCGTGGATCGAAACCACTCTCGACGAAATCATCGAGCTGCAAAAACAAGAACCACGCCTGATCACCGAGTACAATGCCGGTATCCCAGATGCCATGGCCCAGTGGATCAATAAAATGCGTGCCTACGATCCAAAGGACCGTTTCCAAAGTTTCGAGGAAGCCACCCAGCACCTTCCCGAACCCATCCAGTCAGCCCCCGTTCCAGTTCAGGCAACCTCCGCGGTCTATAACGTGCCCGCCACCCACACAACGACCACTCAAACAGTCGCTGCCCAAACCACCGGCCAAGTCTCCGCTGCCGATGCATTCGCCGCCCAAAAAGCCACCGCAGATGCTCAGAAAAAAGCCGAGATGGCCGCAAAAATGCAAACCTTTAAGAACCCCTTCGTTCTCGGTGGCATCGGCGCAGTCGTCCTCCTCATCATTATTATCGTCGCCATGTCCGGCGGTGAGGAAGAAACTGAAAATGGCTACACCGATGGCTCAGAGAAAGCACAAGCTGAACTCTCCAGCCTCCCCCGTGAAGGACTCATCGCCTACCTCGACTTCAATGAGGAAAAACTCTCCGCTGCCAATGCCCCTAACATTAAGCTAGAGCCGCTCAACGCCGCTCCAATCTTCTCAAGAAATGGCCGCAGTGGCAAAGGCCTCATCCTCGATAAGACCCGCTACTACAGACTGCCTCTCACCGGCACCCCAATGGGCAGAAGCGATAAAGACTTCACCATCTCCTTCTGGGTTAAACCACGCAAAAATGAAGACCAAGACCTCGTCGCCGTCTCCAAACAACCGTGGCAAGAAGGTGAAACCGAAGCCTTCGAGGGCGATAGCGCTAACCACGTCTGGAAACCCGAAGACGCCGTCATCGCAGGTAGCACATGGAACATGGTCACCATGGTCTGCGCCCGCTCAGATGAAGCACTCACCATCTACATCGATGGCGAAAAAGTAGAATCCTCAGGAAATGCCGAAATCAATGAATTGAAAAAAAATCCATTCATCTACATCGGCTGCGATAGTAACGAAAACTTCCATCATAAATCACCCGTCACTATCGACAATATGGCCATCTGGGATCGCAAACTCAGCGACTTCGAAATCAGAGGCCTCTTCGAACAATAAATCACCCATGTGGCTATCACGCTCACTTTGCGTGATTGACACCCATTTAGAATCTATCAGAGAGTGTTAGTAGAATCGCGCCAGAAGCGTGGTGAACTAACACTCTTTTTTTATGCTCAAATACCTCATCTCTGGCCTCACGGCACTCACTGCCACTTTCTCACTCGCAGGCTCAGTCACTGAACTCACCACCACCGAGCCAATTATCGACTCCTCGCCTCCAGAAGGCTTCTACATCGGTGCACCACACCTCGAGTTCTTCACTCGATCCCAAAGCACTACCACCGACCTCCCCGGATACTTTGTCGCCTACGCCGGCTACCAACACCAATTCGCCTCAGACTTCGACTCCCTCCCCGGAGATGTCAAATCCGACGAGTTCTCATTCCTAGCCCCAGTGCTGCCACTCAACTACAATGATTGGCATCTCATCTCGTTTCTCTACTACACCCAGCTAGAATTTAAAACAAGCTCCCCAAACTTACTACCCAATACTAACCTCCACTCCATAAACCTCCCTATCGCTATCGTCAAAGAACATGGCCATGAATGGATCTCAGGTGCCTTCGTCATGCCAAGCTGGAATGGTGACTTCGATGCCGGTGACAATGACGGCATCGCCGCTGGCGCAGGCCTTGGCTACGTCTTCAACCCCGACTTCCGCTTCCTCGTCGGTGCCTACTACTCCCACTACTATGGAAATGACTTCCTCATCCCTGTCGTCCAGCTCATCTACCGCCCCTGCACTGATGTCGAAGCCTATATCCTCGGCCCCATCGCTGGTGTCTCCTACAGCGTAAACGAAGATTGCTTCCTCGGACTCAGCGCCCGCTTCTCCTCACCCACTTGGAAAGTAAAAGCCGACCAATACGGCCCCGAACGCACCATCAACGTCGGAAAAGTAAACCTCGCCTTCCGCGCAGAACACCGACTCTACAAAAATATCTGGGGCGGCATCGACCTCGGCTATTCCTTCGCTCGCTCACTCAAAGTCGAAGACCTCAATAACAATACCCTCCAAGAATCAGATATCAAACCCGGCCCCTTCGCTAGCATCTCTATCAACTATCGCTACTAGTGTGCTGTCAGATTCCGCCCCCCACAGCCTCACTCCAAAATCTCAATCCTGTCAGTCATCGGCAGGAACGGATTACCACCACGGTTAAAATAGCCAAACCGTACCAAGGTCCCCGCCTCCAAATTTTTCTTCCGCTTCTTCTTCCACTCCGCGTAAGTCGTCACATCTCCCTCGGCATTGATCAATTCCGTGTTCCCCATCAGTGAACACTCAAATAGCACATCGCCGGCCATCCGTGCCTGAAATGCCCCATTCTCCATCGCCTTTTCCACCCGCGCCACAAAAGGTCCATATACCGTGTCGCTCGGGTTCCTAGACCACTTCCCCCTCACACCTTCTGAATGCTCTAACATGTAATCATATTCAACTTGGATGTCCTTCCACAAAATCACCGTTTTACCGGCTAACTGAACATCCGTATCTCCCTCCTTCACCTTCACCGTCTGCCCAAACCGCTGACTCTCCCTAGTCTCTCCAGCACTCAGCTTCTTCTCAAGCTTACCCTTTGCTCCCTCCACAGTCGCGACCAACTCAATCTCACCTAAATTCGGTCCAGTCACACGGTGCGTCACCCGTGCGTTCTTCCCACGGATACTCATCTGACAGTTGTAATTCACACCCAACAAAGCAGCTAACACCTTGTTGCGTGTCTCACTCGTCAATGACATGTTCGCCACGTCCCGTACCGCTTTATCCAAATGAGCTTCGTACACAGCCACCACCTCCTTCTGGTAGTCAGGGCTCTCTATCGCCACACGCTTCAATGCCTCCATCAGTGCTATCACCGAAGAAGGTGACCTCTCACCTATCAAACTCACCGCTTCCGCTACTTCAACCACCCTGTCCTGACGCTCAAAATAATCTGACGATGCCACTAAACTCTCAGTGTACAACTCTTTAGATGGCGTCTTGTAAGCCTCTTTACCCGTAAGCAACATGTTCCCCTTATGACGGTTCAATAATATCACATTCCCCGCATTCGTGTAATGAGCACCTAACACTATGTCGGATGGCCTAAACTGTAAATGCGCACTCGGCTGCAGGTAAAAACCTGCATCGTGCCGCCGGTTGAAATTCCAATACCAAATACGACTCTGCATTAACTCCCTATATGCTTCCTCAGATTCAAAACCTATCCCAATACTCGCCCATACCCAACTCATCGACCCACCACTCGAATGACCACAATCCGTATATTCCTTGTTTAATAAAAGGTAGTCTAACATTTTATTAAGATGGTCTTCCTTACCACCTAACAACCTGTAGGCCATATATGCCACCCCTGTGCGCCCCTGGTCTTCATTGTGCTTTACGCTCGTAATCTTGCCCTTACTTCTCGCCGTCCAGCCATAATCCAATGCCCCGTCCGGAGCCAGCCGCTCAATACTGCGTGCCATCGCCATATCCATTCCCTCTGGCACCTCAACTCCCATCGCCTTGGCAATCCCAAATGTGAGCGCCACATGCGCCGTGCAGGCATTGATCCCACCGTAACGGTAATTTCCCCGAATTAAACTATGACCATAACCATACACCCCATTGTAATAAAAGGCGCCTCCAGCTAACTCGTCTACCATCCGCTTGATCTCATCCTTCGCCCGCTCATCTCCATAACGAAAGGCATACTCCGCTAAAAATGCCGCCCTGTAACAAAAAAACCACGACTGGAAACTCTTCGGATATTGCCCTAACACCCATTCATAACACCGGTCAATCGCTTCACGATACTTTTCCTCCCCAGTAGACAGTAAAGCTAACCCACCCATGCAGGTCGGTAATAACTTGCCCACTTGCTTCTTGTCGTCTGAAAAACCAGACCCCCATGAACCATCTGAATTTTGCTGCGCTGCCAATATCTGAGCATGCATCTCTGCAAGAAAATCCGCCTTCGCACTGCGCATCGGAAACCCATCCCCAAAAGCCCCTAGCCTCTCTAACTGAAGTGATATCTCAATCTCTCCTCCATTGCGCTCTACCATCAGATTCAACTGCCCATCCTCTACAGACTCAGCGCGCTCAATCGCCATGCCCATTTGCGGATTCGGAAAACGTGCCTTCGCTACCTCCGGCCCCTCAATCTCACTAAAGCGCTGCCCAAATACACCACTAATCACATCCCCCACCTGAACCTTGCCCTCCGCTGGTGAACCGCCTAACACCTCAGTCACTGTGTATTCCTGCTCCTTCGGATCCCGTCGTGCCAGTATGCCTGTCGGCCCTAAATTAAATGGATAACCCGCTTTCTCCTCCCGCGTCGTAGTCATCCCTCCCAGTGGATGCTTCCTCTGCATTCCCAATCTGTCAAAGCCACTCGTCGGCATCAAGCTCCTCAATCTCTCAAGCTCAGCCTCATACGCTTCCTTCTCCATGCGCTCTTGCTCACCCTCACTATCCGCAAGCGCAGAGCTCGGCACTCCAACTGGCTGATGTGGCTGGTGATCTTTGGGAAAATACATTTGAATCCCATACCCTAATGCAACACACGCAACTAACATGCCCACTGCCTTCGTATTCGCTACCCCCCTTACCGGCCTCTCAGATCTCACTCTCAATTTCATGGATATTTTTTGGATTCAATCACTTACGCTACCCCCGACTCTTATGTTTCAACAAGCCGAAAGCCAATCCACCTCTAATGAACCACTCCCCACTGACTATTACGCAAATTGAATAGCAAATTAACTTAAAGCATCCCCACAACTACTAATCCCTATGACAAACACCACACTAGCAAGGACGCGTCCTTACCCCCCTAGAAAAATCACACCGACGCCCCACCTTCATACTCTCCAACCATTCTTGTATCCCCCGGTCATAATCTTCTAGCACAGGACTCACCACCGCAGGAGAAACATCAAACAGTGAAAATGTCCCCTCGCGCAGCATGTTCTTCACTGGCACCGCAATCCCTGCGCATTGTAACTCATAAATCACCCTGCTCCACGCATACTCCTTCGTCGTTAATACCATATCAATGGGCCGACCCAGTACCGCCTCCCGCAGTCGCATTCCCACCTTAGAAGCTTCCAGATGCGGCGTGTGAAATGCCGCATGATACGGCTTCTTTGCCCTCGCGTATGCCCGCTCAACATACCCACCAAACTTCGTACGCACCCCACGCGGTAAACCGACCTCCGCCAAACACACCTCACGACAACCATGCATCAATGCGTGATAAACTGCCTCCTCTATCGCCTCCCCCATCCTTAAACCCACCGCAGCACATTCACTGTCCTCAAACGCCTTACCGCCTAACAGCAACATCGGACAAGGAAACGGAAACCTCTCTCGCATCCACCCGTGTGACATGTCCAAACCAATTACCGCCTCATCTCCTCGAACACTTCGAACCCTATGGTCCTCTCCCTCACCACGCCGATGCTCATCCACAGCAAATTCCTCATACGCATATCCCGCCTCTCGTAAATAGGGCTCCAAACGCGTCAATACCTCGCGACTCAGAGCACTCAACTGACTAAAGGGGGGCCTCACTAAAACCATCCCCCCCCTGCGCACTCCCGATTCTTTCCGAATAATCTGCCTGCGCTTGCGCAGCTGCGCAGCCGCTAACATCCCCTCCGATTCCAGTTGAACCAATGCCGCCTCTACTGGTGGCCGACTCACCCCATAGCGCTGCATCAACTTCCGCACCCCTGGTAAATACTCCCCCCATACCCCAGCCTCAATATCCCCACGCAATCCCTCCACTACCCCCTCCTCCAACTTAATCCGACGCACAATGCTCACGCGCTCATCTCTCCGCTCATTCATCTGTGTCAGTATATGACGCAGAACTTCTCCTGCCAATCTCCTTCTTCCCCCACCACCGACACCTCTACCCTTGCATAACTACAATGTAGCAAAACACATAAGATGAAAAAAACATACACTCTAATCACACTGCTCGGCATCACTGCCTCCCAAGCCGCCACTGTCATACACAGCATTGGAGACAACAATACCGGTATCAGCGGCCTCTCCAGTAAGTACACAAATTGGACCGACTATACCTCTGTCACCGACAATAATACGGGAACTGAAACTGCCACCTACTCAGGTATCACTGGCTCGCTATCCGAAGGAGGAGAGACCATTAACTTCACCTACGATATCATCCTCACTGGTACTGGACTAGGAACAGGCACATGGCCCGTCACCTACGGAGCCGGGGGCCTTGGAGACGCCTCAGATGGCTCCAACTTCTCACGCCCAGATAATGGAGACACCTTCAGTATCACCCTTGCCAACTTCAGCGATGATAACGCAAATTTCGACATCGATATCGCCGCATTTACTTTCTTCTCCGCCCAAAACATCGCGATTGGTGAAACCTGGACAGCCAATGGTACCAGCTACGCCCATGGTGTCTCAGGCGTCGACCTCGCCACTGGAGTCTCTACTAACATCACCGGCACCAATACCTGGACTGGTGTCATCTCTAATGCTGGTGACGGAACAGGCCTATCCAATGTCGACTTCAGATTGACCACCACTGCCGTCCCAGAACCCAGCTCATCCCTATTGGTCGCTCTCGCCGGACTCGGCCTGCTATCACGTAAACGTCGATAAGCCCCAATTCCCGAGCCAGTGGCCCTACCACATCACTGGCTCCATTCTCTCAATACTTGGGAACAAAACCAATCCACATCGGAGCCTTCACTGCCACGCGCTTCCCTGTAGCACTCAACGTACCAGCCTCTGTGTCGCGCTTGTGCGATACAACAAAATTCGAGCGTTGACCCGCAACTAACAAGTTCTTCCCACAAGGAGTGATGTCAAAATGCCGGGGAATCCACACCCCTGCTGCCGCTGTCTGAATCACCTTCAAACCTCCCTCACCATCCACTACCAATACCGATATAGAATCACGCCCCTTGTTTGCCAAATCCCGGTTCGCTGCATACATAAACCTCCCATCATCACTCATACGAATCTCAGAGCTCGTCATATCCTCGCCTTCTCCTTCACCTAACAATGACACCGTCTTCCTCACCTCCAAAGACCCAGTTTCCACATCCCTGTCCATTATCGTGATACTCGTGCTCAGCTCATTGAGTACATAGATAATGCTCCCGTCGTGAGAAAAACACATGTGCCGCGGCCCTCCTCCAGCCGGAACCTTGAAACTCCCAATCGACTTAATCTCCGCAGTCTCCACATCTAAGTCATACACCTCTATCGCATCCGTCCCTAAATCCGCTGCATACACATGCTTGTTGTCCGGACTCGCATAAATCGAATGCGCATGCGGCCGCTGCTGCCTCTTCGGATGCACACTGCTCCCCTTGTGCTGAGGCACACTCACCGCTGGACTTAAACTCCCATCTAACTTCACCTTGAAACTCGCTAAACTCCCACTCCCATAATTCGCTACTAACAAAACCTTGCCACTGCGATCTAAACTAACGTGACATGCACCTGAACCTCCAGTCAACCGACTCTGTAACAACTCTAATGTACCATCTGCTGTGCGTAAATAGGCTGACACCCCTCCTAACCTCGGCTTCCCATCCACATCCTTACTGCGGTTCGTACTGTAACAATACGGCTTGTCCTTGCTAAACACCATAAAATTTGGCGTGTGCGCAGGTGTCACTATCCGCAAATGAGTAAACGCTCCAGTCTCCGTATCCAATACCACCTTCGCTATCCCGTCCGTCCCACCATTGCCAATGTATACATGATACATCTCCGCCACAGCAGCGCTCGTCATTATACAACCTAACAGAAAAGATAGAGCTCTTACTTTCATAGCATTAGCAGACATAACAGCTAATGCTCATCGAGAAAAGAAAAGATCTGGCCCAAAACAATCAACCTAGCCTGAGCCAGACCCTCAGCCCCCCCCTCTAGGGTGCTGTCAGAGAAGTAATGAACATCATTGCGAAAGGGAATTTTCCTGATCAATAAGGCTAGAGGCAGTCCTGA
Organism: Rubritalea tangerina; assembly: GCF_042683245.1. Taxonomy (NCBI): domain Bacteria; kingdom Pseudomonadati; phylum Verrucomicrobiota; class Verrucomicrobiia; order Verrucomicrobiales; family Rubritaleaceae; genus Rubritalea; species Rubritalea tangerina. The sequence continues at coordinate 19,535 of NZ_JBHUJB010000072.1, read as the reverse complement.
ATAGACATTCCGGACTGCCGAAGAACAATGTTGATCAGAAAATAACCCGAGCCTCATGAAATAAGCGACTAACAGGAGCCACTTCCTCAACTTAATACTAAAAAACGATGTTGAAGACTTAGCTGATACCGCACTAGCGCCTGCGACGACGGCTCAATAAACTTAAGCCCGAAAGCCCAATCAACACACTGCTGCTGGGCTCAGGAACAGACGCCACCGCAAATGGGCTATCCCCATTGTCATAGAGTGCCATGTTCGAAAAAGTAATCACGTTTTCTGAACCATTTCCCCTCCGAAATGTAAAACCATTGCTATCAATCACACCCGCATTCCATGTATTCGTAGGCTCGTCGTAATCAGCCACTGGAGTACTGCCTGTCCCCAGTGCAGGATCCAACCATACTTTCACAGTGCCCGGGTCTGCAGACCCAGATACCCCCAAGTCATACTCAAGTACCAAGGTGAAATCAGTATCCATCGGTATCGCCGTCGCCGGACTACCCAGGTCTTTGTTCCCATAGTAGTTAAAACCGATGTTAGATTGCTCCCAGAGTTGACCAAATACATCCCCAGCCGAATGACTCCATCCTCCAAAACTTCCCGAGGTGTCAAGCACCCCCGGGTTGGTAGGATTGCTGAAGTTCATAGTTACCGTAAAGTAAACAACGCCCTCATCATAACTAAACGTCTGCCCTGGAAAGAGACTCGCAAATGTCTCATTACCATCGGTACTTTTCGTGTAATCTGGAAATGAGAGGACCCCTGCTGCCGCGACTGAACAGCTCGCTAAAGCCACAGCCAATGATAGTGTTTTTTTCATAGTGTATCTTCGTTTGTTTGCCAATTTCTTGGCCTTCACCCACATACAGACACACCCACTAAAGGTTACGGATCTTTTTTCAAAAAGACACCTCCAACACCACTCTATCGCTCAAGTGGTAATACGGAACGCCAGCTCAAACCCACACGTATCTCGTCAAAATCTACCCGATGGATCCCCCCATTTCCTGAACGTAACGTAATCCTACTGAATGGGGGAGCACCCTGATAGCGCATCACAGGCTCCATATCTTCCTCCTCCACACTCAGATCAGGATCTATAAAGATGTCCGTCAACTTCCGTGTCTGGTCAATCCGTACCACAAATAAATGCACCGCCGAATCACTCGGAACTTCAAAACTATCTTGCTTCGCCTCCTCATTATAGCGTGAACCATAAGCATCATACGGACTCAAATCCCCTACAAATAAACGTTCTTTGTATGCGCCTTCATACAAAATTAATCCCCCAAACGCCCCTCCTGACTTAGGCTCACGCTGCTGCATTAAAAAACTAAGATACACAACGCCTTCACTAGGTAAGAAACCTTCGGGTAAATCCAAGGCATTACCTACATGCCCCACCCCCATGGTCTGAAACCCTCCTCCTTTGCTCAACAAACGCTCCTCCCCCTGAACATACCCTAGTCCCTCATCTCTAAAAATGCCACGACCTGCCCATCGCTCTATCTTACCATACCCCTGATAGGGCTCATCCTTTCTCTCCCCCTCCGCATAACCCACAAAACTCTCCTCCATCCTCAACAAACGAGGTGTGTCATTCGCATCATGCGGATCCTTCCCGTAATGAAGCTCAATCACATCACTCACCCCATCCCCATCACTATCAGGTAAAATAGGATCTAACGGAACCTCCAATCGGTGCGCCAAAAAATCCGTCTTCACCAGCGCGCCATCCTTTAAAATGCCAGCCTGACCTTCCGATAAACGCTGCATCCCCCCCTTCACCTCTGCTTCCACAAGACCTTCATTCACATGCACCTCCGTCCCTATCGACGTCCCCGTACTCGTCACAAACTTCGTCCCCAAATCCACCACCTTCCCATCATCAGTATCAATGGTAAACCCGTGTGCATACGTCGGTGCATAAGTCTGCACACGCCCCTTCTTCAGCGCTATGCGTTGCGCATCTACCAACTCAAACTCCGCAGGACCATTGATGTGCAACCTAGCCCCAGCACGCATCGCTATCCCCAATTGCGCCCCCTCAGGAATCGATAGACGCCGCGCCTCCAAACCTTGACCAATCTTCAATCCCACACCATCCGCAACCTCATTCGTGTCCGTTATCGTAGCAACCACCACCACTTCAGGCTCCAACTCTTCCACCGGATTCGGCAAAAAATATCCCACCGCCAACGCTGCCGCCAATCCTAGCGGTACCCAGTAGCCTTTCAACCACCTCGCCGCCCCCCCTTCACTCTCCCTCTCCGGACGATTCAACCCTCCCTGCAAATCCAAACTCGTCTCTAACAATAGAGCCTCCAAGTAGCCATCCATCTGCTCTGGATCCCGCTCCAATGCTGCACGAAAATCCCGAAGCTCCTCTTCGGTGACCTCCTTGTTCTCTATCTTTTCGATCCACTCTTGCCAGTCGCTTTTCATGCCCTTCATTGATTATACATCCAAATCTCTCCAAGGTTACGGAGAATACCTCTGCCCGATTCCAGAAAACTACAGGACCCAACTCTAAACCACGAGCTTGCAGTCCCACCCCTCACGCGCTCTCGCGTCACCCACCCCATGCTGTCTGAATGAAAATACATTGCTCTCACTTGAATGACGGTTTGGTAAAAGATGGCTCCTCGGACCGTGCCGTCTCTACCCTCCCAGACACACATAACTTTAACTTCGCTCGCGCACGCATCAACTTCTGCTTCAACGCACCCACCGATGTACTCCACCGCTCCGCCACCGTCTCTAATGGTGTCTTATTCTGATAACGCTCCTCCACCAAACTCTGAGCCTCATCACTCAACTCCCCCAAACACGCCTCTAATGCCACACCATACATCTCCACCTCCATCGCCCTCCCATCAGCCGAGTCTGCAATGTTTTCGATCAACTCTGACTCTAGAACATCCCACTGCACCCGCTTGTATTGCTTCAGATAGTTCAAACATTCAAAACGTGCCACTGAGAATGCCCACGCTTTAAAATTTGTCCCCATCACATAATAACTCTGCTTCTTGAACAAAATGATGTTCACATCTTGTAACACATCCCTCGCGTCCTCAGGGTTGAAAACCATCGAGCGAATATAAAAGTACAGAGGCTTCTGATAAACAGCAACCAAGCGGTCGTAATCCAACGACCCCTCATCCACTCTCGCATCCTCTTTCTTACGATCCGTATCACTCATCTCTACTGCCCAGTGCCTCATCTATGTGACGCATCCAGTACTCTCACTCTATGAGGGATCATTCATTCCTTCGAGAGATAAATCTTTTCTTTTTAAATTGCGTAACCTCTCAGCCAGCAGAGATGTATACCTAACTCAAACCCTCTCTCGCCTCTCTCACTTCCCTCCTTGCGCCAACATCTCCGAGCGCACTTTCTCTAATAAAGCCAAGGTCTTCCGAATCCCTTCTTGCTCAGAAATGTTCCCTCCCTCCCACTCAATTCCAACATACCCCTTGAACCCAGATGCCAGCACGATCTCCATCGCTTTGCGAAAATCCGTCTCAGCCTCATTCCCATCCGCATCAAAAACCCGACTCTTCGCACTCACTCCCATCGCAAATGGCATCAAGTCCCGTAAGCCTTGATAACGGTCATAGCTGTGGAAATTTCCAAAGTCAGGTAGCGAACCACAGTTCTTCATCCCCACCGACTTTAAGACACCCGCCAACCACGCGCCATCCGATGACAATCCCCCATGGTTCTCCACCAAGACATTCACACCCATCGGCTCCGCAAACTCAGATAGCAACCTTAAGCCCTCAGCCACTCGCTTCCCAGCCTCCTCACGTCCACCGTGACCATGCGCATTCACCCGTATCGAATGACAACCCAAAAACTTCGCAGCCTCCACCCACTTCTTGTGCCGCTCCACCGTCTTTTCAGTTTCTGCGCGCGTCTTTCCCCCCATGTGCCCCTCCCGATCCACCATGATCAATACATTCTCCACCCCCACATCCGCAGCCCGCTTTTTCAATTCCCCCAAGTACGACTTGTCCTTCGCCTTGTCATAAAAAAAACCATTCACATATTCCACCGCACCTATCCCAAATTCCTCTTTCGCATACCTCGGAAAATCTAAGTTATCTAATTTTCCTGCATGGATCGTCCGGTGCAACGACCACTCCGCTAAAGAGATGTCAAATAGCTTATCACCCGTCCCCGCACCATAAACCCTCGGAACCATCGCTCCCGCTATGACCACCTGTGCTAGACCCAATATGAATTCTCGTCGTTCTATCATTACTCTATCAATTTTCTATTTGTTTATAATCTCTACTCCATTCACCACCCCACTCTCTCTAACATTTTCATATAGCACCCCCTGCGCTAAGCTGCCCAACATGCAGCTCGCTATGATTGTTTGTAGTTTCATATTGTGTTTCGTATTTCGGGTTTTTCTCAGGTGAACCAAGGCCCACCAACATCGCGAGAACGCAGCACCCCAATGCCTCTCCGGCCAGCACGACCATTCAAAACTCTGGGGGCTCATACTCTCGGCAACCTCTTGATTGCTCGACGAGTCAATCAGCTTCAGGCACGATTGAAAATGCACCCACCGGGCACATACCTATCCCAGGTACGCATCGACATGCTTTTGCATGTACACCCCACTTTTCTCACTCCAGCTTCACATATCCATGCTCACACCACTCTATTCAGACCCATACTTGAGAGATAGCATCGACTTAGTCCGTTACTCAGGTGACTGCCGACTTGGCAAAGTCATCTACAAACCGGGTGGGTTTTGGCCTCTCACAAATTATGATTTCTATGAACTTTTTGGAATCACCCATGGCTCGGCGATACTCAATGTAAATAATACCTCAGTCACCGTATCAACGGGCAATGTATGCCTGCTCCCACCCCATGTCGATGTCACCAGACACTTCTCCAAAGAAACTGAAACCCATCAGTTTTGGATGGCATTCAATTGCGAACTGCTCACAAAAAATACCCAAAAACTTGCCAAAGATGCTCCTCTTTGCCTGCCCATGTCACCTGCTTTCAAAGCACTCATTGAAGCAGGTTTCTCCATCCCTCATACCCATTCAGAAAGTGCATGCCATTTCCTCGAAAGCCTTGCCGAATGTGCCGTCGCTGAATACCTCAATATGGCAGAGTACACCCAATTCTCATCCCTCACCCACGGCCCCGTTCACAAAGCCCTCAACGTCCTCCATAACCAATACGCAGACCATGATTGCCTCCCAAAAGCGATCGCCGCCTCCCATGTCACTGCCAACCATCTCACCAAACTTTTCCAGAAAGAACTCCAAACCTCACCCAGTAAATTGCTCTGGAAGATCCGAACCATTCGTGGCCTCGAACTGACAAAAGAAACTGCTCTCCAAGTGAGTGAAATCGCCTTCCTCTGCGGCTTTAGAAATCCATACCACTTCTCACGCCTTATCAAACAATACTGCGGAAAATCACCGCGCGAATTGAGAAATTCACAACAGTCCCCCCTGTCCTAATTCCCACTCACACCCTATCCTTTCTAATCCATCCTCATCTATGACCACTTACTCAATACTCTTCTCCCTCGCCCTCATCGCGCACACCCTCGCTGCTGAAACAAACAATCCTAACAGACAAACAGATGGCACCCTCCTCCCACTCAGCGCCGAGGAGAGCCTCCGCCATATCGAAGTTCCAGATGGCTATAACATCGAACTCGTCGCCTCCGAACCCATGGTCCAAGAACCTGTCTGCTTCACCTTTGACCCACAAGGCGCACTCTTTGTCTGCGAATGGAATACCTACATGCAAGACCAATACGGTACCGGCCAAGACCAACCCGTATGCCGCATCGTCAAACTTACCGATACCAATGGAGATGGAAAAATGGATCATCGATCAGTCTTCGCTGACAAACTGCTCATGCCACGCTCCATCCTCGCCCTCCACGACCGCATCCTCGTGCGCCTCTCACACAACGATACAATCTATGCCTTCTTCGACTCTAACAAAGATGGAGTCGCCGATAAAAAAACAGTCGCCTACCAAGGACGTAAAGTCGGCGGAAATATCGAGCACCAAGATAATGCCCTCGTCTGGAACGCCGATAACCGTATCTACGCCACCGGACAAATCTACCACTATAATGCTGGCACACTCGAACTCCAAAAAAACTTCGGCCGCTACGGCCAATGGGGCCTCACAAGAGATGACCTAGGTCGCATCTACGGCAGCGGCAATAGCATCCCAGTCAAAGGATGGCACTCACTCGGTGGATTTCCCATCCTCACCCCCCACTCAGACCCAAAGATCTATCAAGCACACTTCACCTGCGATGTCGATGACGCCACCGACCCCGGCCGTAATGTCACATCCACTGGTGGCCAAACCATCATCCGTAGCCCCCAACTCCAGCCCTTCTACGGAATGTACGCCATCCCTGACCCCGTCAGACGTATGGTCAAACTCGTCGACTTCCATAACAACAATGGCACCCGCAGCGCCGTCGTTCCTAAAGGCTTTGAAACCACTGAATTTATCCGCAGCGCCGATACCTACTTCCGCCCAGTCTGGACAGACATGGGGCCCGATGGCGCACTCTATATCGCAGACATGTCCCGAGGTATTATCCAAGAATCTCAATGGTTCCCCACCGAACGCACTAAAGACCCAAACCAAAGATGGCTCGAAAGATACCACCGCACCAAAGATTGGGGCATGCTTCAGGTCAATAGCCGCGGCCGTATCTACCGACTCGTCCCCGATGATAAATCGTTGTTAGACCCGCAACCTAAGCTCAATGACCTCTCTAGTAAACAACTCGTCTCATACCTCTCCCACCCAAATGCTTGGTGGCGTGATACCGCCCATAAACTCATCGTCCTGCGTAACGATAACTCCGCACTCCCTGCCCTGCGCCAAACCCTCACCCACAAACAACCACTCGCACGGCTGCTGTCCATGCGCTGCCTCCAAGCCTATGATGCTCTCACTCTAGATGACCTCACCAATATGTTAGCGGATTCTAACGAAAACGTCCGCACCCATGCGGTTGCCATAGCCACCGAGTACCTCCCACAATACAAAGAACTCCAATCCCCCCTCCTCAACATGCTCAATGACCCCTCCCCACTGGTCATCGACCAACTCTACGCCAGCTTCTCTACCCTCCACTCAAATACCTGGCTCCAAGCACGTAAACAACTCGTCCAACTCCACCCCCATCACTCAGGAATAAAACTCCAAACTAAACACCAAAACGCCCTCCCCCATCACCTCAAAAAATTTAAAAAAGCTGCCGAAACCTACGCCGGATTCTGCGTCGACTGCCATGGCGATGGTATCAATGGACTCCGTGATGACTCCGGCCTCATGGCCCCCGTCTTCTCAAAAAATCAACGCCTCAAAAACCAAGACTACCTCGTAAAAGTCCTCCTCAAAGGCATCCAAGGCCCACTCGGTAACGCCGAAACCTATTCCGCCGGCATCATGCCACCACTCGAAAATATGTACGACGACCAACAAATCGCTGACCTCGCCAACTACCTCGGCTTCCGCTGGGCCTCCTGGAAAAAGGAAATCAGCCCAGAACATGTCTCCCAAATCCGCAGCGATATCAAACAACGCACCACCCCCTGGACTTTCAAAGAACTCGAAACCAAGTAAATCACTCCTCCCACCCCTCAGCAACGCTCGCTCACGAGCCTTGCTCAGACTGTTGAAAACCTCATCGAGGTTTCGGCTCCAAGCCCAGAGTGGCAGAGCCAACTCTGGGGACTAACAAAAACCGACTAGAAGTCTGAAAGACTTCAGGCTTAAAAAATGATGTAGACCCTTATGCCTACCCACCTTTGGCCTTGAGTGCTGTATGTTCACGACTAGACCCTAGGTTTTCACTCGCGGCTCGACTCTTAAGCTTAGGGATTCAAATCCCCTTAGAATTTTCCAAGGGATTACTTTAGCCACTACCTCAGCAACGCTCGATCACGAGCGTTGCTCAGACTGTTGAAAACCTCATCGAGGTTTCGGCTCCAAGCCCAGAGTGGCAAAGCCCACTCTGGGGACTAGCAAAAACCGACTAGAAGTCTGAAAGACTTCAGGCTTAAAAATGATGTAGATCCTTATGCCTATACACCTTTGGCCTTGAGTGCTGTATGTTCACGACTAGGCCCTAGGTTTTCACTCGCGGCACGACCCTTAAGCTTGGGGATTCAAATCCCCTTAGAATTTTCCAAGGGATTACTTTAGCCACTACCTCAGCAACACTCGCTCACGAGCCTTGCTCAGACTGTTGAAAACCTCATCGAGGTTTCGGCTCCAAGCCCAGAGTGGCAGAGCCCACTCTGGGGACTAGCAAAAACCGACTAGAAGTCTGAAAGACTTCAGGCTTAAAAAATGATGTAGATCCTTATGCCTATCCACCTTTGGCCTTGAGTGCTGTATGTTCACGACTAGACCCTAGTTTTTCACTCGCGCCTCGACTCTTGAGCTTGGGGATTCAAATCCCCTTAGGATTTTCAAAGGGATTACTTTAGCCACTACCTCAGCAACGCTCGCTCACGAGCGTTGCTTTTTTTGTACCCAGCCATTTCTTTCCGTAACTTTTCACCCAGCGCGCTGTAACACCAATACCAACACACATCTCACCCTAGAGATCTCAACCATTACCCATTCATCCACACCATGACACCCTATTGGACACTCAGCCTGCTCACCCTCCTGCTGCCACATTCCCTCATCGCAAATACTTTCCAACAACAAGTCACCAATCTCAAAAATCAACCCACCCCCAGTGTCTTCCGTTCCGTCATCAATGACAGACCACGTATGCTCACCATCCTCCTCAGTGACTCACACGCCATCTCATACGACACCGGAATCGCCTCCATCGGACTCGCCTGGAAATCCCACCAAGCCCCACCAGTCAACCTCATCGGTGCCGTCTACAACGGGAAGCATGGACCACAACCCACCACCAATGGAAACATGTTGTTAGTAAATGCAAAGCCTGAATTTTCTACCCCCCTGGGCTCCATCCACTTCCTCTCTCACTCCTTTAAAGAAGATAAAATCATCCTGCGCTACGCTATCAAAGACTCCTCCGGCACCCACCTCGCTACTATCGAAGAAATCCCCCAGTGGCACCAACAAACCCTCAGTAGGTCCATCCGCCTCACACCTGCCCATCTCGGCTCTAAAGTCACCTTCACCCCTGCTGCCGGCCTCCATTGGAAATATAACAATCAAGCCTGCCAGTCGCTCAACCTCGCCCAAAATCGCACGGTAACTACTAGCCTCTAACATTTTTCAATTCTCACCACCATGAAAGCCATTCTCTTTCTCATCACCTGCATCACTGCCCCACTATCTGCCAAAACAATCACTGGAGAAACTGCCACCCTACGCGGCCCCAACGGCGGTAGAGAACTCACTTGGAACAACAACCTCCTTCGCTTCTGGCATTCCCCAAACTCTATTCCTGAATGGCAATTCACAGCCACCTCCAAAGGCTCGGTCACCCTCAGCATCACCTATGCAAACCAAGATCAAGCCGGCACCACATGCCGAGTCAGCCTCGGCAATGACCAACACAACTTCACCGTCCAAGACACAAAATCTTGGAGCCAGTTCAAGACACAAACCGTCGGCACCTTCCACTTCAATAAAGGATCACAAACCCTCAGTATCGACCCACTCTCCCTCAACACTCGAGCCGTCATGGACCTCAAATCCATCACACTCTCAGGCGATACCCACCTGCTCAAACTCGTCACCCCACGTACTCCAAAGCGCCCCGGAGTCCTCCAAAAACTCAATGCCCCCCATCCTTCCATGCAGGTCACAGACCTCACGCCTGAAGGCCTCGACCTCCGCGTCACCGGCATCGATTACCTCAGCGATGGCACCATGGTCGTCAGCTCATGGGACAAATGGGGATCAGTCTACCTCATCCGTAATTACCGTGGCCCGCGCGAGAAAATGACCATCCATCGCTTCGCCCAAGGCCTCGCCGAACCACTCGGTGTCTGCGTCGTAGACGACACCATCTACGTCCAACAAAAACAAGAACTCACCCGACTCCGAGATACCAACAATGATGGTACCTGCGATGCCTATGAAGTCGTTTGTAACGCCTGGGATGTCTCAGGAAATTTCCACGAATTCGCCTTCTGCCCCATCTACAAAGACGGCTACTTCTACGTCGCCCTCGCCATCGCAGTCAATAAAGGAGGCGCCACAACCAACCCACAACAAAAAGACCGCGGTACACTCATCAAAATTAATCCAAAAACTGGTACCTACGAAGTCCTCGCTGCTGGCTTCCGTACACCTAACGGACTCGCCCTCAGTGCCAATAAAAAACACTTCTTCCTCACCGATAACCAAGGCGATTACCTGCCCGCCTCCAAACTCATAGACGTCCGACCCGGTCGCTTCTATAACCATAAATACTCCCCCCCGCACCCCATGAGCTCACTCCCAGTCAGCCCACCAGTCGCCTGGCTCCCACAAAATGAAATCGGTAACTCACCAACCCAACCACTCGAACTCACCCATGGCCCCTACGCTGGCCAACTCATCTTTGGTGATATCCACCACGGCGGCCTCAAACGCGTCTCTCTCCAATCCATCAATGGAGAAATCCAAGGCACCGTCTTCCGCTTCGCACAAAACCTCCGCGGCGGCATCAACCGACTCTCCCTCACTCCCGATGGTAACCTGATCGCAGGCATCGCTGGCGATCGTGGAAACTGGGGCAATGGCCAACGTAACGGCCTCCTGCGTATCGCATTCTCACCCACAACTACCTTCGAAATCCACTCGGTCCAAACGCTTACCAACGGCCTCAAACTGACCTTCACCCAACCACTCGCAGAAGGACTCGGATGGGACCCAGCATTCTACCAAATCGATTCCTATACCTACAAACCTACCATCAAATACGGTGGCCCAAAAATCGACCGCCACAACCTCACCGTCACCGCCGCCACCGTCTCCAATGACCGAAAACATGTCTTTCTAGAAATTCCTAACATAAAAACTGGTTACGTCGTCCACGGAATCCTCTTCCCAGATCTCATTGACTCTAACACACAAAAAGCATGGGCCGCAGAATGGTGGACCACCGTCAACCATATCCCCACTAACCAATTCGGCAAAACACTGGCGCCACCCAAAAATCCCACCCGCATCATTCCCAATAAAAAAGCCACCATCACACCCCATACTCTCGCTAAAACCCTCTTTGCCGAAAACTGCCAGTCATGCCATAAAACTAGCACTGAGAAACTCGTCGGCCCCGGCCTCGCTGGCCTCATCGGAAAATCACAAAAAGTCATCCGAAATGGCGCAGAAACGACCATCACTATCGATAAAGCATACCTCCGCCGCGCCATCACCCATCCAAGCCACGAATTCCCAACCGGCTACCAACCCATCATGCCAGCCCTCGGCCAAAACTTCACCGACAAACAATTAGATGCCCTCGTCGATTGGATGAGCTCCCTCACACCCAATCAAGAATGACGCAAAGGATATGAACCTATGTCGCACAGCGTGTAACATTCCACTACCATGGATCAGTATCCATCCCTGTATGACTCTCAAACACCTCATCCTGCTCTTTCTCATCACAAGCCTCTCCTCGGCTGAGCAAAGACCCAACATCGTCTTCTGCATCGCCGATGACTGGGGCTGGCCACACGCCAGCAGCTACCATGACCCCGTAGTCAAAACCCCACACTTCGACCACATCGCAAAACAAGGTGTCCTCTTCCAACACGCATACGTCTCATCCCCATCCTGTACCCCCTCTCGTAACGCTATCCTCACCGGAAAATACCACTGGAGCCTAGGCCAAGGCGCCAACCTCTGGAGCCACTTTCCCCAAGGGGAACACACCTTCCCCAGAATACTCGAACGCGCCGGCTACCACGTCGGCTCCTACCGTAAAGCATTCGGCCCTGGTAAAGATGCCAAGCCTCCAGCCGCCGGTAAAATCTACAAATCCCCAGATCACTTCTTTACATCCCTCCCACCCAATCAACCCTTCTGCTTCTGGTTTGGTACCTCAGACCCACACCGCTCCTATAAAAAAGGCTCAGGCATCAATAGCGGCATGAACCCCAAAAAAGTCCGCGTCCCTCCCGTCCTGCCAAATACCCCAGAAATCCAATCCGATATCTGCGACTACTACTTCGAAGTCCAACGCTTCGATTCCCAAGTCGGTGACCTCCTCAAACTCCTCGCAAATAATGACCTCTTAAAAAATACCATCGTCATCATGACCAGTGACCATGGATGGCCATTCCCACGAGGAAAAAGTAACCTCTACGACCTCGGAACGCGCGTCCCACTCGCCATCATGTGGCCTAACGCAATCAAACATACCAACCGCACTTTCACCGACTTTGTTAGCCTAACAGATATAGCCCCCACATTGCTCGAAGCCGCTAACATCTCCCCTCCCGCCCCCATGCACGGCCGTTCACTCCTCCCCATTCTACAATCAAACCAACTCTCCGACCCACAAAACAAACGCGCTTCCGTAATCACCGGCAAAGAACGTCACACGCCTTGCCAAGAGTCTGGCTCCCAAAGCGCCCCCTGCCGCGCCATCCGCACCCACCAATTCCTCTACATCCATAACTTTAAACCAAATCGATGGCCAGCAGGGGCCCCAGTCGGTGAAAAACGCAGCAACTACGCAGACATCGACGACAGCCCCACTAAATCCTTCATCCTCAAACATAAAGATGATAGTAAATACTCCCAGTTCTATCAGCTCGCTTGCGCCAAACGCCCTCAAGATGAACTCTATGACCTCTCTAACGACCCTCACCAAATCAATAACATCGCCCATAAACCACAATTCCAAAACACCCTCAAAACACTCAAAAATCAACTCTTCGAAAAACTCACCACCACCGGTGACCTCCGTATGACCAACCACGGTGACCAATACGAAAATTGGCCCTACCTCGGACGCACTCAACAATCTAATACCATTGAGCGAAACGGAATGAACGAATGGTCGGAATGAGCTTGTAGAATATCAAGGCGGAGTGAAGGCCTGATGTGGGCATCAGAACTGAATGACAACGATGACATTCTGTAAGATAATCCGATTTACTCTAAAATCGCGAAGCGCAAACTTCACAAGACTCAACCACACTCCATTCGTCTATTCCGAGTCGAGAGATGGTATAATAGAAATAAAAAGTAACACCTCAAATCTATGAACTACCCACTGATATGCTCCTTAGGAATCGCCCTCACCTGTTCTAGCTACGCCCAGGAACCAGGTAAAAAGCCCAACACACCCAAGCAACCTTGGAGTGACTATGTCGTCCATGACGGCACCCGACCCACCCCACAAAAAGTTCAAACAAATGGAGCTATCACCACCCCTGCCCCAGCCGATGCCATCGTCCTTTTCAATGGCACTGACGCCTCAGCATTCACCAAACAATGGAAGGTAAAAGACGGAATCCTCATCGCCTCACCAGGAAATACCCACACCAAACAACACTTCGCTGACTGCCAACTCCACATCGAATGGCGCGTCCCCGCCAACCGTAAAATCAAAAATCAAGCAGGCGGCAATAGCGGTATCTTCCTCATGGATAAATACGAAATCCAAGTCCAAGAAAGCCATACCAATGTCACCTACGCAGATGGCCAAGCCGGTGCCCTCTACGGCCAAACCCCTCCCCTCGTCAATGCCTCTTCACCCCAAGGCGAGTGGCAAAGCTATGACATCCTCTTCACTGCCCCCAGATACCAAGATGGTAAACTCATCAGCCCCGCCTATGTCACCGTCATCCACAATGGTGTCGTCATCCACAACCACCAAAAATTCTATGGACCTACCGTCTTTAGAAAACTCGCAAAGTACCCAGAGAAACACCCAGAAAAGGCACCCATCCGACTCCAGTGGCATAGCGACCCCATCGAATTCCGCAATATCTGGATCCGCCCACTCTAACCACCACCCAGCCAAAGCCTACCTCTGGTAACACACTGCCGTCCCACTCCCCCCCGATCCCAGCGGATGCTCACTGTTGAAAAACCTCATCGAGGTTTCGGCCCCAAGCCCAGAGTGGTAAAGCCCACTCTGAGGACCTTCAAAAATCAACCTGAAGTCTGAAAGATTTCAGGTTTAAAATAATTCAGACCGTGATGCGCCCCCCCCACGCTCTCACAAAACCCAGCTGAGACAGCTTCTCCCGCAACTGCGACTTCCCGCTTGCATCCTCCGCAAAGGAAAGCCACAACTGGCGGCGCATATGACTGCTGCCAAAGAAGAAAACCCATTGGTCAATATCCTGATCAATGTCCTCCTCCCTACCGTCATCCTCAGTAAACTCAGTAAAGAAGGTGACGCACTCTACCAACTCGGCCCCACCTGGGCCATGGTCGCCGCACTCGCACTCCCACTCGGCTACGGTATCTGGCACTGGCTCAAACACCGCACCCTCAATATCTTCTCAGCCGTCGGCATGGGGGCTATCCTCCTCACTGGCCTCATCACTATCTACCTCTGGTACAACGAAAATGCCAAACCCCACGTCGCCTGGATCTTTGGCATCAAAGAAGCCGTCCAACCCCTCATCCTCGGCTCCCTATTCCTCATCACCAGACGCTCCACCAGCCCACTCTTCCGCACCTTCATCTACAACGACGCCATCTTCGATATCAAACGCATCGAAAAAACCGTCGCAGAAAAAAATGCCATCTCCGAATACGACGGACTCATCTGGAAATGCACCCTCTACTTCTTCGGCTCCTTCTGCCTCAGCGCCGTGCTCAACCTCGGACTCGCGCACTACTTCCTCGGTGACCTCTCACCCAATATCGAAAACTGGAAAGAAGAATACAATGGCATCGTCGGCAGCATCACCCTCTGGGGCTTCCTCGCTATCGGTGTCCCCATGATGGTCGTCGCCTGCTACATCCTCTACATGATGATCAATGGCTTGGAAAAACTCACAGGACTTGATAAAGAAGCTCTCCTCCTCCCACGCTAACCACTCATACCACTTCGCGATCCACCCTCAGACCGCAGCCCAGAAACACACACCCATCATGCGCACTCTAGGAATCCTACTCCTCCTCATCCTCCCACTGCTCAACGCCCAAACCACACCCGCAGACATCCCCACAAAAGGACTCGTCCCACTCCGAAAAGCCCCTGAAGTCCAGTTCGCTTTCCTCTGCATTAACCAAACCACTCCCGCCACTACTGAGGCCCTCAAAGCCTCCCTCGTGAAATGGTTCCAACTCAAGTCACCAAAAGACATCCACGAGTTCAAATTTAACCAAGACTCCCTCGCCTTCTCCTGGCGCATCGGCCGATCCCGATTCGTCGCCACTCTCGAAACCATCCCCATCCCAAAAGATGATATCCGATATGCTTCGAATAATTCCCTCCACTGGCCAGATGCTGAAAAATCCATGATCGCCCATAAGGCAAACTACACCATCTCCTGTAATAGCATCCACCGCATCCCCTGGCACGCCACCCTCGACCTCACCAAGGCCCTCGCAGCTTTCACCGAAACCCACGATACCGCAGGCCTCTACTGGGGAGACGCCTCCATCGTCCACTCCCCCACTAGCCTCACTAAACAAGCCCAATACCAACACGACTCAGATGCCAAAGTCCCCACCCAACTCTGGGTCGGCCTCCTCTTCGAATCCGATACCAAGGGCGGTTGGAATATTTTTACCGATGGTATGACCCCACTCGGCCATAGAGACATCGAGATCCATAGCTCACAACTCCAACGCACCCAACTCTTCTCCTTCCTCAACCAACTCAAACACGACGTCATCACCCGTAAAGTCTCGCTCGCCAACGACCTCCTCATCGAAGACCCAAAAGGTAATGAATGGAAAGTGACCAAGGGCAAGTCAGTCATCGGCAAAAATGCCCCAGTCTGGGTCCTCGTCCCAACCAACTAATCCATCCCATGGACCACCAAGACCAACAAGAAGATCGCCCACTGCGTATCAGACTCCGCTCTGATTGCCCCTGCGGCTCCCAACAAGCCTACAATGACTGCTGCCGCCCCTACCACATCGGTAAAGCCCAACCCAAAACCGCTGAGCAACTCATGCGAGCTCGCTACAGCGCATTCTTCTTCCGGCTCCCAGATTTCCTCGTCAGCACCACCCACCCAGATACCAGAGAAAAAAACCTGCGCGCTGAACTCGAATCCTTCCTACCCACCGCCATGTGGCGCTCACTCAATATCCTCAGCTCTAGCAAAGGCGGCCCCAAAGATAATAAAGGAAAAGTTGAATTCGTCGCCCAATGCCACGAAGATGGCCAACTCCGTGAACTCTACGAACACTCACGCTTCCGCCGCCATAAAGGCCAGTGGAAATACCTCGACGCCAAAGGCTAAGACACCCCCAATCCCAACCAGATAGATGCTCCCAGCCCAAGGTCGACCCGACTTTAAAAACCTGGGGAGGACAGCCAACACACCTCACAACGCTGACATCCTTGCGCCCCCCCCGCATCCCAACCAGATAGACGCTCCCAGCCCTAGGCCGACCCAACTGTAAAAACCTGGGAAGGGCAACCAACACACCTCACAACGCTGACGCCCTTGCGCCCCCCAGCATCCCAACCAGATAGATGCTCCCAGCCCAAGGCCGACCCGAAGGTAAAAACCAGAGAAGGGCAACCTACACACATCACAACGCTGACAGCCTTGCGCCCCCCGCATCCCAACCAGTTAGACGCTCCCAGTCCTAGGTCAACCCGACTGTAAAAACCTGGGAAGGGCAACCAACACACCTCACAACGCTGACAGCCTTGCTCACCCCAACAGTTTCCAACAATCCCAACGGGATGCAAACTGTTGGAAAACCTCATCGAGGTTTCGGCTCCAAGCCCAGAGTGGCAAAGCCAACTCTGGGTAATTGCAAAAACCAGACTAGAAGTCTAAAAGACTTCAGGCCTAATAAATGATTGAGCAGTGATACCTCATAACCTCGGTCCTTGAGTACTGTATCTTCACGACCAGACTCAGGGTTTTCACTCGCGGCACGACTCTTAAGCTTGGGGATTCAAATCCCCTTAGGATTTTCCAAGGGATTACTTTAGCCACTACCTCAGCAACGCTCACTCACGAGCCTTGCTCAGACTGCTGGAAAACCTCATCGAGGTTTCGGCTCCAAGCCCAGAGTGGCATAGCCAACTCTGGGTAATTGCAAAAACCAGACCAGAAGTCTGAAAGACTTCAGGCTAAAAAAATGATTGAGCTGTGATACCTCATAACCACGGTCCTTGAGTACTGTATCTTCACGACCAGACTCAGGGTTTTCAAAGCGCTTACTTTGTGTCCACATCGCCGAACTCTGGCATTTTTTCATTCCCTGCTTAGACCATTTCACGCTATCTTCCCAGATGCCATGAAATGCCTTCTCCTCGCCCTCTTCACCCTCACTATCCCCCTCCATGCCAGAGAGATCATCGTCGCTACAGATGTCTGGCAGGGCTACTCCGCTAAAGACTCCCGTGGCTATTACATCGACCTCCTCAGAACCATCTTCCCCAAACCCGAATACCAACTCAAATTCGAGTTCGTCCCCTTCAAGCGCTCCATCATGATGCTCCAAAAAGGAGAAGCCGATATCCTCCTCGGAGCCTACCCCTCTAACCTCCCAGCCCAACAACTCGCCAAATTCCCCACAGACTCAGACTCCGTCAGCGCCGCCGTCTCCAAGCAACTCGCCAAAAATTGGAACGGGAAACAATCCCTCACCCATAAAAAAATTGTCGCCCGTACCGCCTACGGATTCGACCGCTACTTCTCAAACCCCATCACCTACTCAGAGCAACCCAACCTCAAAGCCATGCTCAAAATGCTCAAAATGGGACGCGTCGATGCCGTGCTCGACTATAAAAAGGACATGGCCACCTATTGGAACCTCCTCGATATGCAAGACCAATGGGTCATTATCGATGGCGTCATCACCGAAAATGTCTACCCAGGCTTCGCCCTAGACCAAAAGGACCTCAAAGCACACTACGAAAAAACCTTCCTCACACTCTACCAAAACGGCACCATCAAAACACTCATGCAAAAACATAAAATCGCTAAAGAACGATTCCCCATCATCGATAACCCCACCCCCTAACTCCCTCTCTCCCCTCTCCAGACAGAGACACCCATCACCTTTACCTCCGACAGGGACGACTGTCCCCAGTCGTCCAGTGGACAAAACTCCTCATCCCCCAATAACATCACGCCCCCCGCCCCTAGACTACCCAGAATCCGCTACAGTCCGTCCTTCAATGGGATATTGCCAACCAATCTTACAAAAAAACCTCCATCACACAAGCCACTCAGTTTTCTTGAAAAGACGTGTTTCTGGGAAATACCCCATCCCGTCTTTATCGAAAAAGTCGAGATAATAGCGATAACCTTCTGCGAGAATTTCGATCTTTACTGATACCTCAAAACCGTTCTCCAATGTGAGAATACCCAGATCCTGAAGCTCTTCTTTTTTCAGCTTTTTCCGACGTTTCTCTCTCTTAGCCCACGATTCAGGGTGTAATTCATGCCATCTTAGTTCATACTGTGCAGCAAAAGAATTCTCTCGAACTTCAGCTAAAGCTCGATTCAATGTTTCAGAATAATCGTGAACATGTCCTTCGCAGAACCATCTATGTCCTCCGATTCCTAATCGCGAGTAATAGAACTTGTTGCCTAAGGCGTCTTTATCTATCCAATCTTTAGCCCATCTCTCAATGGCTACCAACTCCTCTAACAGTGAATTACCACAGTGGCTATACTGAAAGCGACCTTCTTGCTGTTTTTGAGTAGGGTTTTCCCCAACCTTGAGCAACAATGAGTTGGTGAACTCCTTATAGGATTGAACAAATGACTCAAAAAAAACGTCACTCTTATCATCAAATTCAACCTCAGGAATATCACCACCACTACGCACATAACGCCCTAAAGCCTGACCAGTAGAACTGACATTAAACATTAGAGAGGGGAAGTCTTCTTCCCCTCTGATGACGCCATCATTTGTATAGCGAAGCATAACCGATACAGGCCTATTGGCTGTTTTAGAAAAATAGACGAATTTTAAAGTCTGGTTGGACCCCTCCTCCTCCCAAATATGCCATTTAGAATAAACAACATTCTGATCTATTACACTCTGTGAGCTTTCAAGTTCTTTATCAGCACAGATGTCAGCACAAGAAGCACCTCTAGGAATGACGAACTTATCCAAGTCAGCCGTGATCAAATCTTCATGGATGATTTCTTTAGAGACACCATTGCAGCCACCATTAGGCTCCCAACGACATGTTTTCCCTGGCTTCTGAATCGCAGACAAAAGCTTCTTCGCCTCATCCAATTCTAATACTTTACTAACTATCACAGCTTAATACTTTTTTATTTGAGACACCTACGAAACCTCCCACTCAGTTTTCTTGAAAAGGCGTGTTTCTGGAAAATACCCATGCGCGTTCACTTAAGGAGCTGTAGTTTATCCATCAGCGACTTACGACTTCTTCGATCCAT
>NZ_JBHUJB010000071.1:0-1116 GCF_042683245.1 Rubritalea tangerina | reverse complement strand
GGTGAGGCGGGGCGCAATCTACATATTTCCCGATCCCGCGCAAGCTCTTTTCGATACTTTTTTACACCACCCCACAGACCACGCGTCATAACTCACTCAAAGGCAGACGAAGGACGACATTCAAAACTTAAAACATTTTGAGTAAAATGCAGATATCATCTAGATCTCCCCCCCAACTAAATCTTAATTTTCATCTTCTTCTGGGGCTTGATCTAATTCACTGCGGATCTCCGCTACCTCAGTAAGGTGTCTGAGACTTTGCGGAATTTTGGAACCCACCCATGCCCGTGAGCCAGCTCCCCCGCTTTGCTTAATGTGGTAACGCCAAAATCCATCACCTGTGGATTCCATCTTAACTGAATACTTCACTTCCCCGCCCGCTTGCTCGAATGCCGAATCTAGCTGCTTGATAGCTGCAAATGCTTTTCCTCGATTCTCCCCCAATACAGCTCCAACTTCAGCCTGATATTGTCTACCAATCTCAGAAATTTGTTCGCTCAACTCAGGAACCGCTATTTGAACACTCCCGTCCTCACCATCGCTCACCTCAACTTTCGCAAGCTGCGCTTTCTTCATGCGCCTTTGCATCTCCCTCCAACCTCGTTGCAGCTGCATCTTTTCTTGATCCGAGATATTTAAGATTTCTTCAACCTTCCGGTCATTGCTAAACAAATCCCCTCCGACTTGTGCCCTCTCCATGCGGCTTGCGTATTCTTGCAAAAGCTTACTAGGTACGACGACAAAGCTCACATCCTCATCTTCATTTTGCATCTGTTGCACACCTTCGAGTTGAACGATTTCAGCCTGGAGCTTGGTCATTGCATCCGAGTCTGACGCTTTCACTGGCTTCTGTTTCTGAGCTTGCTTCACCCCTTGGCGATGTTGCTCCCATGACACGTGCTGATTTTGTTCAACATTTATGTGACCCGATAGATAGAGAACTCCATAACAAAGAGCTGCTCCGGCAACAACACATCCAAAATTAATTAGTCTATTTTTCACGATTCGAACCGCGACACTAGCATTTGAGTGAAGCTCGGCAATCTAGAAATCACACTAACAAAAAGATAGAATGAGAAGAGAGGTGAGGCCGCGCCATGGTTGCTGGTAAGCTCA
>NZ_JBHUJB010000070.1:0-32017 GCF_042683245.1 Rubritalea tangerina | reverse complement strand
GGCAGTTAAAACTTTCAGACCAGACGGTCTGTTGTCTCTATACAGTTGTCAGAGGGCGATGTCCTCTGGAGTTAGAAGTAAAAAGTGCGAAGGCAAAAGCCCAGCACGATGAAACAACTAACTCAAAGTTCTTTTAAATAACCGAAGCAGATTTACTGAACCAAAAGCAACACGCTAAGGCCGGTAGAGGTCGTGCTGAACTTAAGAAATTGTCGAAGGCAAGTGACTCAGTTTGAAAACTGAACACAGCTAAGTGGCCAACTTAAGGACGCAGTCCGACCTCTGGTGACCATAGCAGAGTGGAACCACCCGGTCCCGTTCCGAACCCGGAAGTGAAACACTTTAGCGCCGATGGTAGTTGGACGATAGGTCCTGTGAGAGTAGGTCGTCGCCAGGTTATATGCCCGCCTCTAGCTAACGCTGGAAGCGGGCTTTTTTTGTGTCGGGAATGAGTGGGAGTGAGGTGAGCGAGATAGTTTCGCTGGATAGCTTAGGTTTGATGTTTGAGGCGGAACCGACGCGGTGAGGTTCCAATTTCGCGTTGTACGAAGCGAGAGAATTCACTGGTACTGGAGTAGCCCATATTTCTCGCTATATCATCGAGGCTAAGGCTTGTGGTCGTGAGCAAGTCTTTGATGCGTTCGACACGCACACGGACGATTTCAGAGCGGACTGTCCGGCCTGTAGCTTGGCTGAATTTTTGTCGGAGCTGGCTATATGAGACACCGAGTTCTTTGGCGATATCGCGTACACTCAGGGTTTCGTGATCACAGCGTTCGGTGATAATTGTAATGGCTTGGTTTACTAGTGAATCACTTTTGGCGTAGACGGCTGTCGAGCTACGCTCACAGACAGAATCGCTTGGCAGGCTGGGTGTGTGAGGAGTCTTGCCATTGAAAGCATTATGGAGCTGTTCTGCGGCAGCGTAGCCAGCTTGGTGGGCTGGGTAGTGAACACTTGTGAGGGTCGGCCAAGAGAGGTTACAGTGCGATTCGTTGTTACCACAACCCATGACACAATAGTCTTTGGGTACTTCCATTTCTCTTTCTAACATAATGGAGAGCATGTGTCTGGCTAGCATATCATCTCGCAGGAAAATGCCGGATGCTGGCTGGAGTTTCTCACAAATCTTTTCAAGATGCTGGCGTACGGTTTGTGGGCGTTGAGTGATAGGAGTTTGGCTGACGGGAATATCGTATTTGAAGGCTGTGATGTTACTTGCTTCAAGATATTGGCTGAAGCCTTGCCAGCGTCGTGCGGAATATTGTCGGTTAGGGTCACCGACATAGATGTAGTGTGACAAGCCCATCATTTCTAGATGTTGGGCCGCTGTTCTTCCGAGGAGGAGGTCATCAGGAATGAGGTTGATGAGGTTTGGGTGAGGAGTTTCAGAGGAGAGGTTTACTACTGTGATGCCTTCGCTTTCCCATTGTTCGGACTCTTCTCGGGTGCAGCGGTAGACTAAGATGGCATCGCCCTTCCAATTTTCATCTAGTGTGACTTCCTCAAGTTCGAAAGCATTGGGTTCATTACCTATGAGCCGCCAGCGTAAATGGTGGCGTTTGATATAATCAACAAAGCCACGGATGATCGTGTGACGCTGGTGGAGCCAGTCGGGTAGTCTGATTCCGATAGTCTTGACTTGTTGCATGCCAAGGAGTGCATGCGATTTGTTGCGAAATTGCTAGGATAAATTATCAAAAATGCCAGTGAATGGCTCCCCTCTGAAAATTCCGAGAGGAGCGGTAAGTTCATTGAACTTTAGTGATGAGAATGCTTGCAGGGCGATTCCATCGTTCTGTTTTGAAGTGCGCTTGGATTTCTTTATCTTTCGAGATGACAGAGATGCAGTCTTCATTATCTTCACACTGGTGTGCGCGCCAGAGGCGTTTCTTTTTAGAAATAGGATCTGGTAGAACGGTGCGCATGAGCGCGAAGCTCGGGTGTTTTCCTTTGACGAAGCGTACTTCTAGTTG
The DNA here is from genome assembly GCF_042683245.1 of Rubritalea tangerina. NCBI lineage: Bacteria > Pseudomonadati > Verrucomicrobiota > Verrucomicrobiia > Verrucomicrobiales > Rubritaleaceae > Rubritalea > Rubritalea tangerina. Next base: position 30,041 of record NZ_JBHUJB010000070.1, on the reverse strand, counting down.
AGTAACGATTCCTCGTTTGTCGAAGTCAAAGATGTATTTGACGTATTTATTTTGGTAGACGTGTCGCGTTGGTGATTGCTCGACGAGGTTACCATAGACGGTGCAATCTGATTTGCTGAAACCAATGGAGGCTGGAGCCCATTGGAGGGGGAGGAGCATTGCGGCAGCAATGCAATGTATTGTTTTCATTCTCTAGGTGGAGGGTAATGCCAGGTTTATTACGGGAAATTAGGCTTTAGAAAACCGTGCTAGTGAGCGTGCTATGGTTGCCATAGCAAGAATGACGGGTGGAGTAGAGAGAATGGAGAGAGGGCTCACGCCGTTGTCATAGGTTTCAATCAATCCTATAGTGGTCGGGCAGCAAGTGGTCGGGGCGGTCATTCAAAGAATGGTCGTCAGCTAGCACTTCTAGCACAGACTAGGAGAGCAAATTTGTGGCACACAAACAGAGGGGGAATTCAGTATATAAGTTAACTGATCGGTCAGCATTTGGCTATTCCCCTAATTGGGGGGAAGGGGATGTCACTCGATAGTTCTTTCCAATCTGATAGAGAGTCTTTTAGTCTAAGAGAATAGGACGATGAGTGATATTTTTGGTCAGGTAATTAATGTGTTACTGGGTTTTTTCGCGATTATGAATCCAGTAGCGAACACAGCGGTGTTCATAGGGATGACGGCTGACGAGACGGCGGCGAAAAAGCGGGAGATTGCTCGCAAAGCGTTATTGATTGCATTTTGTATTGTGGCTGCCTTCGCTTTGTTAGGGAATGTCATCTTTCATATGTTTGGGATTACTCTGCCAGCATTACGTGTGACTGGGGGAATATTAGTATTTTTGATTGGTACGCATATGTTGAATGGCGAGCGTTCGAAGATGCATAAAGGGAGGGGGCAAGATTATGAGGAGGACGAGGACAATGACATCGCTATCTCGCCTTTAGCAGTTCCAATTCTGGCGGGGCCGGGGACCATCGCTACGGCGATCAATTTTTCTAGCAGCAGTGGTTGGGTGGATACAGTGATTACTATCGCCATGTTCGCTGTGCTCTGTGTAGTGACATTTTTCTTTTTTGTTTCAGGTGAGAAGGTGGTTAATTATTTAGGCAAGGGAGGAGTGAACATTGTGACTCGTTTGATGGGCTTGATTCTCGCGGTGATTGGAGTTCAGATGTTGATAGAGGGAGTTTTTGGGGCTATAGCGGCAAATAAGATGGGTTAAGGTAGCGTATGAAGAAACAAGAAGTCATTGTCATTGGGGCTGGTCTAGCTGGCTTAAGCTGTGCGCTTGGTTTGGTGAATGCTGGGATTGATGTGATCGTTTTGGAGGCGAGCGATGCTGTTGGAGGAAGAGTAAAAACTGACAAGGTGGATGGGTTTATATTAGATCGAGGTTTTCAAGTATACCTAGATAGCTATCCGAATGCTGGTAGTCTACTCGATCATGAGGCTCTAGAGTTGTGTGCATTTGAGCCCGGTGCGAGGCTTTACGGTAGAGGTGGAGGAGTAGAAGTGGTGGAGGATGTGTTTAGAAAGCCTGGAGCTATTTTAAAGGCGTTACGTAGCAAGATTGGGACGGTGAAGGACAAGTTGCTTGTGGCAAAACTGAGGGTGGAAGTTCAGGGGATGGAGCGTGAGAAGATGGCATCTTATCGGGGTGTGAGTACAGTGAGTTTTCTGCGGGACTATGGTTTTTCCGAACGCATGATTGATAGTTTTTTCAGGCCTTTTTATGGAGGTGTATTTTTAGAGCGTGCTTTGGAAACGGGGGCAGAGAGTTTTTTATATACCTTCAAGATGTTTAGTATTGGGCGAGCCTGTGTCCCGAAGCGAGGGATGGAGGAAATCCCTCAGCAACTTGCAAGTCGCTTACCGAGTGGGGTGATTCAGTTTCAGACGCAGGTGCTTGAGGTGCGTGATAAGCATGTTGTTTTAGAGGGAGGTGAGGTCGTTAAGGCGCAAAAAGTTGTTGTGGCAACGGATATGCACACCGCTGACAGGCTGTTAGGTGTCAAAGGTGAGCGAAGAAGTAAGTCAGTGATCGGGATGTATTTCGAGAGTAGCCAACTACCAGAGGAGGGGGCTGTCTTATGCTTGAATCAAGATCCTTCAGGAATTGTCAATAACCTGAGTGTGCTCAGTGAAGTGTCTCGAGCTTACGCACCCGAAGGTAAGCATTTGATATCGATTTCCATACTAACAGACCACGTATTAGATGGTTTAGAGCAACGGGTTACTCAGGAGTTAGAGGCTTGGTTTGGTGAGGAAGTACGTGAGTGGAATCATCTAAGAACATATGACATACGCATGGCCTTGCCTTACCTCGAGGGTGAGGGAGAGAGAGCGTATGATGAGGAAGGTGGAGTGATTCGCTGTGGGGATTACTTCAAGAGTGCTTCTATTGATGGGTCAATAGAATCTGGGGTGAGTGCTGCGGAGGCATTGATAGGTATGCGGGAGCAGTAAGTATATCTCTATAAGGTGGGGGAGGGCTGCTGCTGAGATATACAATGGATGGCACCACCTTCCCAAATCAGATCTCGGCAATCAAAGCCAAGGACAGTACGGTTAGGGAAACATTCTCTGAGTATTCCTAAGGCTTGATCATCTTGTTTATGTTGGTCGAATGTCGGGACAATGACAGCATCGTTGATGATCAGGAAATTAGCATAGCTGGCAGGGAGGGTGTTGAGTCTCCAGTCTGATGCACGCAATGGGGTTGGCATAGGGAGGGGGATTGTTTCGATGCTGGAGCCTGTGGATGACTTGAGGTCCTGCAGCATTTCGAGGTTTCTTTGGAGTGTGTGGTAGTTGGGATCTTTACTGTTAGTTTCTACTGCAGTGACGATGGCTTCTGGCTGGACGAAGCGTGTGAGGTCGTCGATATGGCCATCCGTGTCATCACCTTCGATCCCAGATGGGAGCCAAAAGATATGAGTGACACCGAGGGCTTGCTTGAGTTCTTGCTCGACCGCATTTTTCGTCCAATCAGGGTTTCTGTTAGGGTTGAGGGCGACGGCCTCGGTGGTGATGAGGACGCCTTCACCATTTCCTTCAATGGCACCTCCTTCGAGGTAGAGTGGGGAGCGGTAGTGTTCAGCTGCTACAGAGAGTGCCATAGAGGCGGCGACTTTATCATCGAGATCCCAGGGTGGGAATTTTCCTCCCCAAGCATTGAAGTGCCAGTCGACAGCTCTGAGTTTGTTTGTGCGGCGGTTGATGGTGAAAGTGGCACCATGGTCACGGCACCAGACGTCATTGGTGGGATGGTGGTGGAGTGTGATCGAGGAAAGCTCACATTTTTTTTGTGTGAGCAGATTTTGGATGTGCTTGTGGAGGGAGTGGTGCGCGTTGATGGAGACGGGTTGGAAGCGTGCAATCTGCGTGATGAGCGAGGCAAATTGCTGTTGGATAGCTATTAGTTTTTGTTCGGGCCAGGTGTCGTTGCGGTGTGGCCATGAGAACCATACGGCATCTTGGGGGTGCCATTCAGCTGGCCAGTAGGTTTCTGGCGTGTGGAGATTCATGATAGAGGGGCTACGATTTAGTCGTCGAAGCGCTTGGAAAGGTTTTGGTAGCTATCGATTCTTCGGTCTCGGAAGAATGGCCAGATTCGGCGGTGTTCTTCAAGTGCGGGCAGGTCGAGTTCGGCGGTGAGGATACATTCTTCGTGTGTTGGGGCTTTGGCGATGACTTGGCCGTAATGGTTGGCGACAAATGATTGCCCCCAAAACTCGGTATTGCCTTCTGTGCCTGTTCGGTTGATGGCGACGATGTAGCAAGAGTTAGCAACGGCATGGCCGCACTGTACTGCTTGCCAAGCGTTATGTTGGGCTTCTCCTAGCTCAGCCTTTTCTTCAGGCAACCATCCAATAGCCGTGGGATAGATCAGGACCTCTGCGCCTTTGAGCGCTGTTAGGCGTGCTGCTTCGGGGTACCACTGATCCCAACAAATCAGAACGCCAATTTTACCGAAGCGTGTGGCAAAGGCTTTGTAGCCGAGGTCACCTGGTGTGAAGTAGAATTTTTCTTCAAAGCCAGGGTCCTGAGGGATATGCATTTTCCGGTAGTGACCGAGGTAGGAACCATCGGCGTCCACGACCCATGCGGAATTATGATAGAGTCCCGTGGCACGTTTTTCAAAGCCACTGGCAACGATGACGACGCCGAGTTCTTTTGCGAGTTGTTGGTGTTGTTGGGTGAGTGGGCCTGGCAGTGGGTGAGCGAGGTTGAAGTGTTCTGTGTCTTGGGTTGTACAGAAGTACTCGCTAGTGAAGAGCTCTTGGGTGCAGATAATCTGGGCTCCCATCGAAGCAGCTTCCCGAATAGCGGCCTCAGTTTTTGCAATATTCTTCTTGGGCTCAGTGTGTGCGGTGAGCTGTAAGAGGGCGATATTAGGCATGGAAAAAGTGAGAGTGCAGAAAGGGGGACGGCACTTTTAGATTTTGAAATTAGGGCAATTCGAGAGGAATGTTTTTGGGTTCTGGTAGACGACGCGCTCGATGGTGGATTTATCGTAGTGGCGTTTGCCCATTTCAAGGGCTGTTTTAGCGACAGCGAGCGGGTCGGAAATTCCCCAATCACATGCTGAGTTCATCCAGATATTTTCCATACCGAAGTTTTCAAGGATATCGATGGCTCTGGCTGGGGTGCATTTTGACTCTGGGTAGAGGGTCATACCGGCCCAGAAGCCATTATCGAGAACGAGGCCCGCGGTGTGTTCTTCGACGTGATCGATGACGATGCGCGAGGGATCGACTTGCGCATTTTTGAGGGCATCGATAATGAGCTTGGTTCCTTTGAGTTTATCTTCGAGGTGAGGGGTGTGGATGAGAATGGGTTGGTCGTATTTTTTGGCAATTTCGACGTGTTCTTCAAAGATAGCTAACTCGTTTTTGGTATTTTTATTGAGGCCAATTTCACCGATACCAAGAACGGTAGGTTTATCGATAAATTCAGGGATGAGTGAGAGGACTTCGCGTGCAAAGCCAGCGTCTTCAGATTCTTTTGGGTTAATACAAAGCCAGCAAAAGTGCGGGATGCCAAACTTGGCGGCACGGGCAGGCTCATACTCGGTGAGTTGGCGAAAGTAGTCGTAGAATCCTTGCACTGAGGCACGGTCGTAACCGGCCCAAAATGCGGGTTCGCAGATTGCTTCGCATCCGGCCATAGCCATTTTTTGGTAATCGTCGGTTGTCCGACTAACCATGTGCCCGTGTGGTTCGATATATTTCATAGAGAGAGGGTGGCTGAATTATTTAGCGGGAGGAGCGCCAAAAGCACCTTGAATGGTTGCGGAAGGGATGGCTTCTTCACTGTGATCGGAGAGCGCCAGCAGGACGGCTTCAGCGCGGGATTTCTCACCGGGTTCGAGCATGGCTTGGAGGGCCTTTTCAAAGCCTTTCATGCGGAAGTCCGTTTCGCCAGGGTGACGGTCGAGTCGATCGAGGAAGGCGGCAATTTCGATAAGGTCGCGCCGTGCTGGCATGAAGTAGAGATCGAGGATGTCTTTCTTACTGGGCATGATACTATGATACTGTTGAATCTATGGAATAGCACGGAGAATTAGCCTTTAGGCATGAGGATCTGTGGCACTGTGTATAGTGGGGATAGCAAGCAATGCAAGCATGAGCTGGAGGCCTTGAGACGATAAATGCAAAGGTAGAGGGGGTGGTAGGTTGCTGATAGTGATGGGATTGTCTCGTTTTTTTGCGACTTTAGGTGTGGAGAATGGATAGGAAAAAGTGGAATGCGAATGGGGTCAATGGGCGAGGAGAGCACTCTAGGCTTTCCAATCTTGGAGAGAAGGCGTAAGGGATGGGCATGGAAGAGAGAGATTTGGGACCGCAGCCCTTAGACGCGATGATGGATGCTTGGGGCATCAGCAACAATGAGATGGTAGAGGTGTCTACTGAGCAGCTGACACACAAGCAGATTCAGCGTGCGAGAAATGGGAGACGGTTGACTTTAAAGATGATGCAGAAGGTCAATCGTGCTTTCAATGTTACGATTTGGTTCAAGCTCAACGACGAGCAGAAAGAGGCCTATTTCGAATATATGCATAAGCATTTATTCAACTACGCGAAGGGTTATGATGCTGATTTTGTTGACCCTAATGAAGCGATTCGTATTGCACTCCGCGAAAGCGAGTAGTGAGGGATGAATGATCCCTACGATTTTTTAATTGTTGGCCAGGGCTTAGCGGGGTCCGCTCTGGCAATGGCTTTACTGCGTCGTGGTAAGTCGGTGGTTGTTATTGACCGGCAGGATACCTCGGGGGCGAGCCGTGTAGCTGCTGGCTTAGTGACTACCTTGGCTGGAAAGGGGATGAATCCCGCTTGGCGTCAGGAAAGGTATTTACCAGAGGCTTTGGAGTATTATCGGGCTCTTGAGAGAAAGCATGGCACTCAGCTTTTTTATCCTTTGCCCGTGTTGCGCTTATTCACGGACGAGAGGGAGCAGCAAAAATTTGCGAGGAAAATTGGCCAGGTGGATAGATGGGTTGGGGGGAGCGAGCCCGATATTGATAAAAATGTTTTGTGGGCTGATGCGGGTGGTTTTGAAATGGCGGGTGGGGGGCGCTTAGATACGGTGGAGTATCTAGAGGTGGTGCGTAAGGAAATTGAAGCCGCTGGAAGGTATATTGAAGCTGACTTTGATGCATCCAGCTTGGTAGTGGGAGAAGGCGTTGTGGAGTGGGAGGGCATCCAAGCTGGTAGTGCGATTCTTTGTCAGGGCTATGTGGGTTTAGCTGAGGGACCGTTTGCTTGGATTGATCATCGCAGTGCTAAAGGAGAAATGCTCAGCGTGAAGGTTGAGCCATTGGATGCTAGCCGCATCTTGAATAGAAATGGCTGGATGGTGCCTATTGGCGAGGGTGTTTGGCGTGCTGGGGCGACTTATGGGTGGGATGACCTCTCGGTTGATGCTACGGACGAGGGGCGTGCGGAGGTGGAATCTAAGGTGAGGTCACTGATCAAGTGTCCGTATACTGTGTGTGGTCATGAGGTTGGTATTCGACCCATTATTCAACGCAGTCAGCCAGTGGTGGGCTTGTCACCCGAAAGTCCCCAACTTGGTTTTTTCAATGGCTTAGGGTCTAAGGGGGTGATTACAGCGCCGAGTGTGGGTGAGCATTTCGCAGGTTTCTTATGCGGAGAGTGGGAGCTGGATGTTGCATTGTCGATTGAACGCCTGCGTTAGTAGGGTGAGGTGTTTTTTTCTTGTTAGATTTTGTTAGGAAATGGTTGCGCGATAATTCTAGGTGAGTTAATCTCCATAATCTAACAGTTTTTTGTTGGATTAATTAAATAATTGGAGAGAAATGAAAACGGCAGAATTATTAGTGTGTTTGAGTGTGGGGGTGTCTTCTATAGAAGCGGCAGTAGTGTACACTGGTGGGGAGATTAGTGAGGACTTCAGTTCATATGATGGAACGGCTGGGTTGAATGGTTGGGATGCTGAGGGTTTCAGCGATGGCAGTGGATTTAGTGAGAATCGGGGCGCGTCTACAGGAGGAGTGGGTACGGGAGGGAGTTATGCATTTGACCTTGGGGCTGGCAATATTGGCTTGGGGGTGCAGGCGGGGGGGAGTGATTTTACCCCAGGTTATTATCAGTTGGTCATAGTGAATGGTACTGGGGGGAGTGTGAATGGCTGGGATATCACATTTAAGCTCTACAGTTACAATGACCAGAACCGTGCGAATCGTTTTGGGTTTAGTTATTCGACAAACGGAGTGGACTATACAGCAGTGAATAGTGGGGGTTTTGTCTCAACAGAAGTGGAGAGTGTAGCACCTACTTGGGAATTAGGTGTGGATTTCTCAGAAGTAATCACAGCCTCAGTGGGGGATGGAAGTAGCTTGTATTTGAGGTGGAGCGTGGACGATGTTTCAGGGGCTGGGGCAAGGGATGAATTTGCGCTCGACGATGTGAAGGTAAAAGCAGTGCCCGAGCCGAGAGCTGTTTTGTTTCTGGCTGGGTTCTTTTGTTTTGCTTGGCTGATGAGGAGGCGCTCTTAGATTTTGCTGACAGAGTTGTTAGGCACCCAGCCACGTGTACCATTGGCAAGCTGTATATATGTCCAATCCCCTCGAATAGCGATAATGTGGCATGGAGATGATGGAGTTGCCTTTATCATGGTCTTTGTCTCGAGCTCTTTACCAGAAACCTCGATGGGCTCTGTTAGGACGTGGGCAAACTGAGTAAGGATTGCTGGTTCTCCAACCTGAGTTTGTGTGCGCAATGGGTGGGTTTGCCAGGAGGCGAGGGCCGCAATGCCGACGATTGGCGATAGAATAAGCACAAGGATTGTTGCAACTAGGCGCACAGAATTTAGTTGGAAGAGTTTGAGGGTGAGGAGGGAGAGAACGAGGGCCCAGAGGGCTGCGAAAGCGATTTGCCGGTAGATTTCTGGAGGCAGTAGTACGATCCATTGGTCGATTTCAGCAAGTTCTGGGCTTGTAATAGCGCCCTGTAATTTTTGCACAAACTCGAGGTTTTTAGTGGCTTCATAATGTGAGGGGTCAAGCTTGAGGGCTTTTTTATAGTAGAGGGCAGCCATACCGGGTTGGTTGGTTCGGTAGTAGGCGTCTCCTGCGTTGTAGAGGAGGTCTGCTGATTGAGGGTGAGATTGGGTTTGTTCGAGGTAGTAGGAGAGAGCTGCGTGGTAGTCTTCTTTTTCCCAGGAATCGAATCCAGGGTCATTCGCCTGAAGTGGGTGAGGTATGCATACGAAGAGGAAGACTAGAAGGCTGAGAGACTTGAGGCTTTTGAGTATGTCGCTGCGGAGTTTAGGATCACATGCGGAGCTTTGATCTGGTTGATAGCACATGGCATCCCGAGCTTCTGTAATTTTCGCAGATTCAGGTGTGTTAGGGTGCCAGCGTTCAGCAAAGGAGCCAGCGTCCTTGAGGAAGTTTTTGTTATCTGAGGACTCGAGATGTTTAAGTTCTTCTTTACGTTGGAGGAAATCTAGATTCTGCATTTTGCCCTTCTTATATTTTTGGCTGAGGGCGACTCCGATGAGAGAAAGCAGGAGAGTGGCGGGGATGACTTGCCAGATCCAGGCAAGCCATGCAGGAAGGGGAGAACGCGTAGGTGTATCGAGACGGACAGAGGCTAGGGGGCCGAGGATGTCCTGCATTTTTTCTGTGGGGATGGTCGCTTCTGGGAGGACAGCTGTGCCCGTTACGACAGGCTCGACAATGCTCAGGGCACTGGTAGTAGTGGTCGTTACATGGAACTCTTTGGCTACAGGGTCGAAATGAGCAAAAGTGAATCGAGGGAAGGAGTCGGCACCTCGCTGTGGTTGGAGGATGTAGGTGAATTGAGTTTGGCCCACGAGGGATTTTCGGGATTCTCCTTGTTGGACTTTCGACACATCAACGAGTTTCCATGTGCTGGTATCCTCTAGTTTAGGAGCTTGAATGTCTGAGAGATTACCGTTGCCATCGATAGTTACTGTGGCGGTGATGGAGTCGTTCAGACTGATAGATTCTTCAGGTGGGAACTCGGCTTCGATTGTAAATGTGCCGACAGCTCCATCAAATTCAGTAGGTGGAGTGGTGGGGAAGGGAATGACTTCGAACTGAAGCTCTGCAGATGGGATGGGGACCTCTTGGTTATTATTTGAGAAGCCAAAGCGCGAGTTCATGCTTGATGGCGAGACGATGAGGTCCGTCTTTAGAGGGCCAAAGGTGGCTGCACCGGGTTTGATAGCGCTGATGACAGTGGTGTATGAAGCCACATCGTAACGGCGTTTATCGATATAGGCTTGGCCTACATCTCTGCGGTTGCGAGGAGGGGTGATTCTCCAGGCGGTACAGTTGTCTATATTGTCTGGTTTAGGGAGACCCCAAGCGCGCGTGTTAAAGGCGGATGGGATATAGAGTTTGTATTCTAACTCCACAGATTCGCCGGGGTAGAGCTGGGTTTTATCTACAAATATTTTTGAGTAGCTAGGAACTGCTTGTCCTTTAAAGTCGAATTGTAGGACTTTAAATTGATCGAGTGGGTGGACTGTGAATGATGCCTCGAGAGAGGTGACCGTGGAGCCATTAACTTCAAGTTCTAGAGGTGGGATGGTATATTCACCTGGGGGGAGTTCAATGATTGGGTATTGGTAGAAGTAGAAGCGTTGGCCATTAATGTTAGATTGCTGAAAGCCTCGCTGGGTAATAGTGGCGCCGTCGTTCAGTGTGATTTCGGATGGTGGGCTGACATCAGGGTTGGCGTCTCTATAAATGAGGTTGAAATACCCAATTTCACCTTCGATGAAGTTCTTGCTAGAGATTTCAGTGATGATAGGAGAAGGCTGGCTTGCTGAGGCAAGGCAGAGTGAAACAAAGAGAAAGAGTGTGCTGAGAAGGCGCATGATGATTACCAATCTATTTCTGGTTTGTTGATTCTCCAAGGGTTGCGGGAGCGCGGCTTATGTTGCATATCTGAGTGTTTTCTCAGTAGTTCTCGTGCTTCTTGCTCTTCCTGGATTTCGTAGCCGTAGAGTTTAGCGGAACTGCTGTTGTCTGAGGGAGTGCCTTGTGATTGTTGGGCAGCTTGCTTTTGTTGGTCTCCTTGCTTCTGTTGGTCACCTTGCTTCTGTTGGTCACCTTGCTTCTGTTGGTCACCTTGCTTCTGTTGGTCACCTTGCTTCTGTTGGTCACCTTGCTTCTGTTGGTCACCTTGCTTTTGTTGGTCACCTTGCTTTTGTTGGTCACCTTGCTTTTGTTGATCACCTTGCTTCTGTTGGTCACCTTGCTTTTGTTGGTCACCTTGCTTTTGTTGGTCACCTTGCTTTTGTTGGTCACCTTGCTTCTGTTGGTCACCTTGCTTTTGTTGGTCACCTTGCTTTTGTTGATCGTCCTTCTTCTGCTGATCGTCCTTCTTCTGCTGATCGTCCTTCTTCTGTTGATCGTTCTTCTTCTGTTGATCGTCTTTTTTCTGTTGATCGTCTTTCTTTTCTTGAGGTTCTTGGATCAGACTTTTGATCTGCTCGATAGTATCCTGCGTAGTTTTGAGATTCTCTTTAGCTTCTGCTAGCGGATGTATTTTTTGGACGGATTGGTACTGGCTCAGTGCTTTTTCAAAGCCCTGGATGTATTCTTTTAGGTCCTTGTTACTGACTTTTTGTTTAGCCACTTGCTCCGATAGAAATTGTTTAAGCGGTTGATTTTCTGGGAGGCCTATGGCTTGCCATTGTTGTTGGAAAAGGGTGTTGGCGAGGTTGTATTGTGCGTGAGCTTGTTTCAGAGGGCTTGCGCTTAATAGGGCTGAGGAGAACGACTTGAGGGCTGCATCAAATTGTTTTGAGCGGTACTGGGCTTGGCCGAGCGCCGCAGAGAGTTGGGCTTTCTCTTCACCTGAGGTGTATTGGATTGCTTTTTGGAAGGCTGTAATCGCGGTGGTGTAGTCACCAGATTTGAGGGCTTTATAGCCTTTTTGTGTGGCAGCGGGTTTGGAGAAGTAATTGTGTTTTTGTTTGGCAAACCACGATTGTTCTTGAGCGTCAGCTTGAGGGGATAGTGCAAGCAGGGAAGTAAGCAGGAGGATAGAAACGTTGCCAGTCCAGCGGGCTCTAACAACAGCTGAGCTGAGTGCGAAAGCGAGCGCAATGGCGACAAAGTAGTAATACCTTTCGTGTGGGATCACTTGTTTTCTACCTTCTTGTTCGAAGGTTTCCATTTTCTCGATCGCTGTGGTGATGACTGCCTCTGGTCGGTTATTGATGGAGGTGTAGGCACCGTTAGTTTTGAGGGCTAAATCTCTCAGGACTGATTTGTGTAATTTTGTGTGTACGACTTCACCTTTGCTATTGCGGTGTTTGCCGTCTCTTTCTCGAGAGGAAGGGATGAGTCCCCCTTGTTGTGTTCCGACACCGATGGAGATGATTTGGACGCCAGCTTTGTTAGCTTCTTCGGCGGCTTTTTCAATGCCGCTGTCGTGTTCTTCACCATCACTTAAAATGACGAGTGCATTAGCGCGTTTACCAGTGGCTTTGAGCGTTTCGACGCCCAGGAGGACTGCATCAGTGAGGTCTGAGCCACCGACAGGAATAGAATCAGTATCGGCTTGGGAAATGGTGTCATGCACCGCGAGGTGGTCAACGGTGAGGGGGGCTATAACATTGCTACTACCTGCAAAGATGAGAACTCCTATGTGGTCAGTGGGAAACTTCTCTAGTAACTGGAGGGAGAGTGACTTTGCAGCTGTGAGGCGATTCGTTGAGACATCCTTGCACAACATGGATTTGGAGACATCCAGAGCGATGAGGATATTTCGGCTTTTGACTTTCTCATGTGTGGTGAGTTCGCCTTGGTATGGGCGAGCGAGGGCGAAGATAAAGGATGCGAGTGCTAGGAGCGCTAATGATACTGATAGCCAGTGGCGAGCAGTAGGGGCCTTGTTGACAAGTTTATTAGCGAGTCTTGGAGCCACAAGAGTTTGCCAGGGTTTAGCCTGACGATGGCGTGCCTGATACGCCACAACTATGAGTAGTGGTATGATCAGGAGAGCGTAGAGCCATTCTGGAGTTAGAAACTGCATGTTAGTTTATTCAGGGCCAGCGGGGCGGTGGAGAATGAGGATAAGGATATGGCCGAGCAGCGATAGTGTTGCCAAGGCTGTGAAGATATGGTGGAAATCTTCATAGGTTGTGACTACTTTTTGTGTGCGCTCAGTTTTTTCTAACTGGTCAATAGTTTGGAATGCGGCAACGAGGTCATTGGCGGATTTTGCTCGGTAGTATTCAGCGTCCGTGATTCTGGCAATTTCCTCGAGGGTTTCGGTATCGAACTCTTGTGCTGGGTTTTGTTGGCCGGCGAGTCTACCGCCTTCGGTACCGATGGCGACTGTGTAGACTTTAATGCCGAGGGTTTTAGCAGCTTCAGCAGCTTGGATTGGTGAGAGTTTTCCTGAATTATTGGAGCCGTCCGTGAGGAGGATGATGATACGCGATTTACTATCTTTACGTTTATCGAGTCGGATAGCGGAAGCTGAGATTGCGGAGCCAATGGCTGTGCCTTGACTGAGGTCACGGTTAGGAGTGACTGAGTCGATCTTACCAAGAAGCCAATCGTGTTCGAGAGTGATGGGGGATTCTTGGTAGGGTTGGCCGGCAAAGGGGATGAGGCCGATGCGGTCATTTGGGCGTTGTTTGATGAATTCTTTGACGACTTCTCGTGAGATTTTATCTCTTTGGACCCAGCGACCTTCGTATTGGAAGTCAGCGATTTCCATGGAGAATGAGACATCCATGGCGAGGATGATGTCGATGCCGCTGGCTTTACGTTCGGTATGGCTATTTTGTTTTTGGGGGCGGGCGAGGCTAATAGCGGAGAAGATGACACAGAGTGAGAGGAAGGCGAGGGAGAATCTGCCTGCTAGATCGCGTTGAGTGGTACCGAGTGAGGCGAGGAGTGAGAGCGAGGAGAAGGTGATATTACCACGCGAGCCGCTGCGGTTCCTGAGCAGAGCAATGGGGATGAGAGCCAGGAGTGTGAGTAACCACCAAGGCTGGGCAAAGCTAAAATCTGTGAGTGGAATATCTATGACTATGGAAGTGCTGGGATGGGATTTTCTGTATCGACCTTGCTGAGGACTTCACTGGCGTGTGTGATGAGTGTCTCCAAGGCTGCAGGGTGATTAGGATTTGGAGCGTATTTATGTTGGGCTACTTTTGTGAGGTAATCCTTGAGGAGGGTTTGGGTATTTGGGGTGAGGCGTTCGAAGTGATCAGAGCGGGCATGGAATTCTTCATCAGTTTGGAAGAGTGCGTTATCTGAGTACTGGCGTTGGAGGTATTGTCTGACAATCAATGAGAGGTGGATCGCGAGGCGGTTACTATCGAGGTCATCGAGGTTGATAGAGCGGAGTTGTTGCTGGGCAATTTGGAGGGGATTAAGTGAGAGTGGGGGGGGACCTTGTTTTTGCTTTCGCTTTAGCAATGCGCTGAGAATAAAGATGAGAATGCACGCACTGAGAGCCAATAGTACCCATTGCCACCAGAGGAAGAGTGGAGCTGAGTGTTGGGTTTCAATGATGTCATTGAGTTCTGGCATAATTCTCTAGTTAGGCGTGCCTGCTGGATCGGGTTTTAAATAAATGGTGGAGGAGTGGGAGGTAGTCTTGGTCCGTGGCAGCATTGATGTGATCAATTTTGTATTTACTGAAGGCCTTTTGCAGGGCTTCAAGCCTACGGCTATTGAGTTTATTGTATGCCATGCGGACATTGGCATTAGAGGTGTTGATGAGGCGTTCTTGACCGGTCTCGGGGTCGAGAAGGTTGACTTTACCGACATCTGGGAGTTCTTGTTCTACGGGGTCAAAGATGCGGATACCGATGGTTTCATGTTTTTGGCTGAGGGTACCGAGCTTTTTATGAAAGTCGTTATCGACGAAGTCTGAGAGCAGGAAGATGAGCGATTTCCTTTTGAGGGTGCGGTTGATGAAATCACAAGCACCTGCGATATTGGTGGTCGCGTTAGGGGCTTGAGTAGCGAGGACTTCTCGGATCAGGCGCAGGGTGTGGCGGCTTCCTTTAGCGGGGGGCAGAAAGAGGATAGGTTCGTTGGCGAAGAGGAGGAGGCCGACTTTATCGCCATTATGTTTCGCTGAGAATGCGAGCACGGCGGCGATTTCGGCAGCAATTTCTCTTTTGGAGAAGTATTTACTACCGAAGTCGAAGGAGCCGGAGATATCGACGGCGATCAGGACTGTGAGTTCTCGTTCTTCGCGGAAGGTGCGGATGAACGGGGAGTTCATCCTAGCAGTGACATTCCAGTCAATGAATCGGATTTCGTCCCCGTGTTGGTATTCGCGGAAGTCTTCGAAGTCGAGGCCTTGTCCCTTGAATGAAGCGTGGTATTCACCTGAGAAGGATTCGCGCGAGAGTCTTTTGGCCTTGATTTCAAGGTGGTGGACTTTGCGCATGATTTCTTCGATGGCGCTGGCGTCGGCTTCGATGGCTTTTTTCTGGGGCAAGGTGGTTGAGCTGGGTTTAAGTCGTGTGGGGTGGGGGGATTAGCGGTGGACTCGAGCGGCCACCTGATTGGCTGTTGCTTGGAAAGCGGCGCTGGCAGATGATTCTGTTTCAGAAAGTAGGGCGACTGGGGAGCCATTGTCAGCGCATTCACGGGTGGTGATATCGATGGGGATTTGGCCCAAGAGAGGTACTTTGAGGCGTTGTGCTTCTTTAGCACCACCACCTTCACCGAAGATAGGGTATTTGACGCCATTGTCGCATTCGAACCATGCCATGTTTTCCACGACTCCAAGGATGTCGACATTGACTTTAGCGAACATGGAGACCGCTTTACGCGCATCGATGAGGGCTACTTCTTGTGGGGTAGTGACAATGACCGCACCGTCGAGAGCGACAGTTTGAACGATGGTGAGCTGGATATCACCAGTGCCGGGAGGGAGGTCGAGAATGAGGTAATCGAGTTCCCCCCAATCGACTTGGCGGAGGAATTGTTGGGTGTAGCGGGTGGCGAGTGGGCCGCGAACGATGACGGGTGAGTTGTCTTCGAGGAGGAAGCCCATGGACATGAGTTTGATACCGTGGGCTTCGATAGGGATGATTTCATCTCTTTCGTTGGCCATAGGTTGTTGGTTGGTGCCAAACATTTGGGCAGTGGATGGACCGTAGAGGTCGCAGTCGCAGAGGCCGACTTTAGCTCCTGATTTTGCAAGAGCGATAGCGAGGTTTGAGGAGACTGTGGATTTCCCGACGCCGCCCTTACCTGAGGCGACTGCGATAATTTTCTTCACACCAGGGATAGAGGTTTTTCCTTGTGGGGTGGAGGAATCTGCATTGCCGGCGGCTTGGGCCTCGGGGTTTTTGACATCAATGTTCACGCGTGTGGTGCCAATACCTTCGATGGAATTGAGCGCGTCTTGGCAATCTTTGAAGATCGTTTCAGGTACCTTTGGGTCTTTGGTTTGGACCGCGATGGTGACCTCGACGTCATTGCCTTGGATAGAAATTTCTTTGACGAGGCCGAAAGCGACGATGTCGCGGGAGAATCCAGGGTACTTGACCTGGGTGAGTGTGTTTTTGATGATATCTTCAGTCATGATGCAAAAAGGTTTCGCGGCGATTTGATGGCTGAGAAACTAGGTAGAATCTGACTGAGGGGCAAGTGTGAGATGACGAATCTCAAGGGATTCTTTTAGGTGGGGGCGTGGAGGTTATTCCGCGGAGGGGCTAAAGGTGCTTTGTTTGGTGTCGTTACGAGGGTCGACATCTTGTTGTTGGGAGATGGTTACGGAGGTGGAGATGGTTGCGGAGTTTTCGCTATTGAGGCTGGGGAGAGGGAGGGTCGTGGTATAGATTTGGCCAGGGATGAGGCTATTGATGCTGATGGTCGTTGGGCCTTGGGGTGTTTGGATGGTTACAGGGCTATTAAAGAGCGACTCGGTCCCCTGATTTTGGATGACTACGGTCACTTCGGGAACGCCTGCGCTATTTTGGCCGAGTACATGGCTGGCGACGGCGATATCGTAGACTCCTGGAGTGCCATTTTCGAGGGCGCGACCGAGGTCGAGTGAGCCTTGTCCGTACTGCGGGTCGGCACCGGGGAGGCCGGCTTCGTTGCTGAGACTGAGGATGAGGTCAGTGGCTTGTTGGGCGGTGTAGCCTGGGTTTTCAGACATGACGGCGGCGATCGCACCACTGACGAAAGGGGCGCTGGCAGATGTGCCGGAAAATGAGGTGAGAAGGTCTTCACCCCAAGCAGCATTGACTTCATAGCCTGGTGCGACGAGGGAGAGGTTTTCACCCGTATTTGAAAAGTCGAGGTGTTCACCATTAGCTTCGATCGCACCGACGGAGATGACGCCATCGTATGCTGCTGGGTAGGCTGGGGTAGAGTAGCCTTCATTACCTGAAGAAGCGACGATTACGATTCCTCGGTCTTGGGCGTAGGCAATGGCTTCTGCGACGACGGAGCTATTTCCTTCGGAGCCCATGGAAATATTGATGATTTGTGCTCCGCCATCGACTGCCGCGAGAATGCCTTCTGCGAGAGTGAACGAGTTTGAGCTCCCTTGAGCATCTGTGATCTGAATGGAGAGGATATCAGCTGAGGGGGCAACTCCCTGAGTGAGGGGGTGGTTGCCTGAAATGATAGAGGCGACTGCAGTGCCGTGGCCAAGCTGGCTGGAGTCGCTGCTGGCAGTATCTGTTAGGACTAGGCGTGTGACCCCCTCAGTGAGAGCGATGTGTTCTTGAACCCCTGAGTCGATCACGGCGACGGTGACGCCGGAGCCCCAGGCTGAATTGTCTTCGGTAATGCCTATGGCAGCGAGTGCGTTGGCGCCGAATCCAAGTGCACCATCTTGGGCGCTGACTTCTGGTGGGCTGGGGATGAATACGGGGAAATTCGGTGCGACATCGGCATTGTCGATATTATTGAGTTGGGAGAAGTCAGTGAAGCCGACTCGCAGGGTGCGGAGGCGGTCTGAGCTACCGATGATGCGGAGTCCACGGTTGGTGGCCTGGTTCAAGAAATTCTGGTAGGAGGCTTTGTCTTTGAAGTGGAGGAGGGCTTCGCGTTCATTTTCCAAGGCATCGGAAGTGGGGGAAGGCTGTGCGCTTGAGAGGGCGGGAGAGGAAGCGGTGAGGGATGGGTTTCTAGGGGTGGTTAGTGTGCTAGAACTTGGGGCGAGTTTGTTGGGGGGAGGGGATTGGTGGCGGGAGTTTGGTTTCTGAAATGAGGCATAGAATACATAGCCAAGGAGCCCGATACAGGCTAAGGTGAGACTGCGCAAAATGTGGTGTCGGTGGATACCCATGTCTATGAATCTGTAAACTACGCGCATTAGGGAAAGTTGCACGGAGAAAAGTGTTTTGCTAGCTGAGCTTGTGGTTGGGAAACCCTCTTTGGGTCTCGAGGTGAATGGAAATAGGTTGAGCCTTGGCGATTATTTGTTAGGTGATGGTATGAAAAAATTAATGTGCTTTGTATGGATAGCGTTTGCAGGGGTAAGTTTTGTTCCTTCGGTGATGGCGCAGTCGCAGCGGGAGATGAACGAGGAGGCTGCAGCGTATTATCAAGAAGCAGACAAGAAATTGAATGCAGCTTATAAGGCTGTGATGGCATCTTATGGTGCGGATGAAGGCAAGAAGGAAGCATTACGTGAGGCGCAGCGCAGTTGGTTAAAGTTTACTGAGCAGCATCTCAAAACGGTATTTTATATTCCCAAGGGGGAGAACCCACGTAGCTACTTTGGATCGATGCACGCGATGAATTATGCATATGAGAAGGGGGATTTGTATTATCAACGCGCGGTGCAGCTGAATAAGATGATTGGCATTTTTGAGGAAGAGGGGTGTAGCGGGTAATTGCTCATGGCCCAGTGGGGGATGGTTTTATGCTCATGGACGATAGGTTTGAATCTTTAGCGGTCTTCGGCTTCGACGTCAGGGATGTGGGTGAATGAAATGCGCATCGGGGCGGCGGAGAGACCATCTTGTTCACTGGCGAGGTGGATTGCTTTTTGGCCGTGTTTATTACGGATGGAATCGAGTGCTTGGTTGAGGCGCTCGCGTGCTGGGTTTGCTTGGGAGAAGAGGGATGGGGTGTAGTTTGTTTGTTCAAGGAGGTGGTTGAGAGTCATTCCTACTTGGAGGATGGAAGCTTGGTGGTCGGGGCGTTTTTTCCAGAGCATGCGTGCGACCTTTGCGAAATGCAGGGCGTCGTTTGAGTGTTCGAAGCGCATTTCAGCGCTCCAATTCGGGCCTTGGAGGTAGCGGAGTTGGAGGTGGTAGGATGCCGCGAGGTAGCCTTCTTTACGCAAGCGGATGCTGGCTTTTTGGGTGAGTTTATGGACGACGGCTAGGGCTCGGTCAGGTTTACGGTTTTCGGGTGGGAGGATATGGCTATGGCCGATACTGCGGCGTTGGGTTTCGAGTTCTGGGAGGGAATGGCCGTGGAGGTTATGCCAGAAGCGATCACCTTCGATGCTCCCCCAGATGGAATGGAGTTGTTGTTGGGTGGCAGCGCAGAGTTGGGCGACTGAGTGGATGCCGTGGGCGTGTAAGCGCAGTTCCATATTACGTCCGATTCCCGTGAGGTCGGAGAGGTCGAGTGGGTAGAGGGCTTCTGGGAGTTGATGTGATTGGAGAATCATGAAGCCGTTAGGTTTGCGCATTTTTGAGGCCATTTTAGCGAGCCAGCGGTTGGGGGCGACTCCGATGGTGCAGGTGATGTGTGGGCTGACTTGTTGGGCGATACTTTGTTTGATTTGCGTACCGACTTTGGTCAGGTGTTCCGGTTGGCGCCAATTGTAGGGGAGCCAGCACCAGAGTTCGTCAATGGAGAGGACTGATTCGACATGAATGCAGGATTCGATGGCAGCAACGAGTTTGTGGTGGTGTTGGATGTAGAGTTCTGGGCGTGCGGGGACGATGGTGATGTGCGGGCATAGTTTCTTAGCCTCGCGTATGCCTGTGCCAGTTTTTACACCAAACGCTTTGGCTTCGTAGCTGGCGGCGATGCAGCATGAGCTATCGGTGAGCACTGGTGCAATGCCGATGGGTTTGCCTCTGAGGTGGGGTTGGAGGTGTTGTTCTACCGAGGCGAAGTAGGAATCAAAGTCGAGAAAGAGTGCGGCTAAGGGTGGCTCAGGCATAGCACCACTTTATGTGTTCATTTGAGTATGTGTCAATATTGATAGATTGGGGCCATGAATAGGGCGAGGGGGAGGAGTTTACTGTTTATTAAAAAACGGGCAGAGTTTGGCCTTTGAATAGCCGCGGTGGAAGACATCGGTGGTGGACCCTGAGATAGGGGGGACGAGCCAGCTCCAGTTACCGGGGACTTCTCTGCCGAGTTTTTCTTCATTAGCAATGTGCTTGATGAACTGTCGGGATGCAGTGTGGTGGTCGACGATCGTGACTCCATTGGCACGGAAGGAAAAGAGGACTGCGGAGTTGAGCTCGAGGATGGCGCGGTCACGCCAGAGGCTATCAGACTTGGAGGTATCGAGCCCCATTTTTTTGGCGACGCTGGGCAGCATATTGTAGCGGTTTCGGTCACCGAAATTGCGGGCACCGATTTCTGTGCCCATGTAATAGCCGCTGAAGGGAGCGGCGGTGAAGCGCAGGCCACCGGCTTCGAGGACTCGATCACTGACTGCGGGGAGGGCGTGCCACTTGAGGCCGAGGTCGGCAAACCATGGGAAGTCACGGTGGCGCATGGGGACTTCTAGGATAGCATCGTGGGGAATTTCAAAGTATTGTGTGGGTTCGCCGGGGTAGGAGATAATGAGTGGGAGGGGGTCGAAGTGGCTGGGCGACGCGGGTGGTTTCCACCCTAGATTGATGGCTTGTTGGGTGAGAGGAATTTGTTCTGGGTCACCGATAGTGGAGCCATCTTTTTGGGGGTATCCGGCATAGCGGATGAGTTGGGGATTATGGATGCGTACGGATTGGTGGTTTTTTTCTGGGGGGAAAAAGCTCACCATGGGTTGGATGCGTCCACCATTGGTTGAGCGCCTGAGGTGTTCGACGCAGAGTTGGAAGACCTCTTGGGCGGAGCTGGCAGATTGGCCATCGATGATTTGGAGGTTTTTCCAATGGAGGCGGCCGATGCATTTTTCGCTATTGCGCCATGCGAGTCGGGCGGCCCAGAGCAACTCGTCAGGGAGGAGTTTGTAGTGCCCGTGCGCTGCAATTTCTTGACGGACTTGGAGGTAGCGGCTGCTTGGGATGGTGAGGCCTTCGCTACAGAGTTGGTCTAGAAATTTGTGGGCGGCTTTGAGCATGTGTGCTTGGCTATTTTGCCTAAGAACCTCCAGCGATTTTAGTGTTTCAGCTTCCCAAGGTTGATGGCGCCTCAGAGCAGCTCAGCTGGTTGGCGGAAGGCTGGTGTGTGCGTGGGGGTGAGGATCTCGATGACTTCGTCAAGTGTGTCTGCAGCATGGCTTGGTGCGACAGCGAGGAGGGCCTCTTTATTGTGATAGCCCCAGGTGACGGCGAGTGATTTGATGCCGGCATTTCGAGCGGTGATGATATCGATAGTGGAATCGCCAATGAGAATGCTATTGGCGCTGGATTGGTCGAGTTCGCCAAGGAGTTCGTGAACGCCTGAGGGGTCTGGTTTTTTTGCAATTCCTTCGCGTTGGCCGAGGACGAGATCGAAGGGGGAGTCAGGGAAGAAGTGGTCTACGATCTCGGTGGTGAAGTGATGTGGTTTATTCGAGAGGATGCTGAGGGTGCACTGCATGGATTTGAGTTTCGCAATGAGTGGGAGGACGCCTTCAAAGACGGAGGTTCCAGCTTTCCATGCTTTCGGGTATTCCAGAAGAAAGGTGTCGTGGACCGCGAGTTGGAGGGATTCTGGTTGGTCTTTTGTTGCGCGTTGGCAGAGTACGAGCGAGCCATCACCGATAAATCCACGCACGGCGTCGAGGCTGTGTGTGGGTAATTTGTGGGCAGAAAGTGCGTTGTTGAGGGCTTGGGCAATGCCGGGGAGTGACTCGATGAGTGTGCCATCGAGGTCAAAGATAATGTGCGAATACATAGTGTAGGTGTAGGGCGAAGGGATCATGCTTTGGCGCAGGAAGCAAGAATGGATCGAGCTAAAATCGAGCGTTGTTTTTCTGTGTGAGATCAAGATGATGGCGCACAAGTATGTTGCCAGAGATCAAGACAGCTATTCCGGGGCCACGTTCGGTGGAGCTAGCAAAGGAGTTACGCAAGTATGAGAGCCATAATGTGACTTATGTGGCGGAAGATTGGCCCATTTTTTGGGAGCGGGCTGAGGGAAGTTGCGTGTGGGATGCTGATGGGAATCGTTACATTGATGTGACGAGTGCTTTTGGTGTGGCTGGTTTGGGGCATACGCACGGGCCGTTGAGGGATGCGATGGTGGAGCAAAGTGGTAAGCTTATGCATGCAATGGGAGACGTGCACCCGACTGCCTTGAAGATTCAGGTGTGCCGGCGGTTATCCGAGATGACTTTTGAACGTTGGGGGCAGGGTGTTGGGAAGACGGTGCTGGCGAATTCTGGTTTCGAGGCGGTGGAGACAGCACTGAAGACGGCATTGATCGCGACAGGGAAGCCTGGGGTGGTCCACTTTCGCAACGCGTACCATGGCTTAGGATATGGAGCATTGTTAGGTGGGGGATTCGATAAGTTTCGTGGACCATTCGATCGGCAGTTAGCCGATGTACGGTATGCCATAGATTATCCTAGGTCTGAGGAGGGCTTAGAGCTGCTGAAGGAGCAGTTAGAGGTATTGCCAGTGAGTGAGGTAGGGGCATTGTTAGTGGAGCCTATTCAAGGGCGGGGAGGGAAGGTCGTACCTCCGATGGGCTTTTTAAAAGTCCTGCGTGAGTGGTCTGACGCGGCAGGGGTGGTACTGATCTTTGATGAGATTTATAGCGGGTTTAACCGCAGCGGGAGGTTGTTCGCGTGTGAGTGGGAGGGGGTATTCCCCGATGTGATTTGTGTGGGTAAGGCTTTAAGTGGTGGCTATCCGATATCTGCATGTATCGGTAGGGCTGAGGTGATGGACAAGTGGCCAGTGAGTCCAGGTGAGGCCTTGCACACGAGTACTTTTTTAGG
Source organism: Rubritalea tangerina (assembly GCF_042683245.1). Lineage (NCBI taxonomy): Bacteria > Pseudomonadati > Verrucomicrobiota > Verrucomicrobiia > Verrucomicrobiales > Rubritaleaceae > Rubritalea > Rubritalea tangerina. The sequence goes on along the minus strand of NZ_JBHUJB010000070.1, from coordinate 7,470 downwards.
GAACCCGGTGGGATGTGCGATGGCGGTCAAGGCCTTGGCACTGCATGCCGATGTTCAAGTTGCGGCTGACGTCGAGAGGCAGGGCAGAGAGCTTGTAGCGATGTTAGAGGACATCGATTCCTCATTGATTCATGAGGTTAGAGGGCGAGGGTTAATGATAGGTGTAGAGTTGCGTCATGCGGATGGCCGCCCTGCTGGGGATGTTGCAGGGAAACTGTTAGGTCAAATGCTTGCTCGTGGGGTGGTGATGTTAGCGGATGGGCCGGATGGGAACATTCTGGCCTTCACTCCACCATTTTACATTACGCTGGGCGAACTAGTGTATGTGGTCCAGCAGTTGACCGAATTGTTGCGCGACCACGAGCATGGGGCCTTGAGGTTGCCTTATTGAGCTGGTAGGAGGAAGGAGTTTTTGGCAGAGGTGTGGGTTACACGTCGGCAGTTTCGAGAGCGAGCACGGCACAGCCGATGATTCCTGCTTCGTTAGAGAACTTTGCTGGGAGGATGCGAAGGTGGTCTCGGAAGGGGGCACTGAGTTGTGAATCTACGTGTTTGCGCAGTGGTTCGAAGAGTGTTTTCCCAGCTTTACTGATACCGCCTCCGATGACGAAGGCTTCAGGGTTAAGGAGCCAGCAGCAATTGGCCAGAGTGCATGCGAGTTTGCGGGCGAAGTCGTCCCAGCATGCGAGAGCGACAGAGCAGCCAGCAGTGGCTGCGGCATCGAGGGCGGCTGGTGTGCAATCGTCGATATGTTTTTCGATACCGGCTTCGAAGTATGCGCGTTGGGCATCTGCGGCAAATTCATTATTGCCGATGTAGTCTTCCAGTGCGCCGGGGTTATTGTAGGCGCCGACGCGACCATTGTAGTGGATTGAGGTTTGGCCGAGTTCGCCGGCGACGAATTGGGAGCCGCGGACGATTTGGTTATTAACGATGACGGCTCCGCCGACACCTGTGCCGAGGGTGAGGCAGATGAGGTGTTGGTAGCCGGCGCCGGCGCCGAGTTTCCACTCTGCAACGCCCATGGCATTGGCATCATTTTCGACGATACAGGGGAGTCCGGTTTTTTCGCTAAGGAGGTCTTGGAGCGGAATGTCAATCCAGCCAGGAACATTGGTTAGGTTATGGATGCGGCCAGTAGGTGTGTCTACGAAGCCAGGAACGCCGCAGCCGATAGCTTTGATATCTTTGTGCTTCTCCATGAGTGAGAGGCAGGTGTCGGCGATTGCCTGGATGAGTTCGCTTGGGCGGGGGTAGTCTTTAGGGAGGATGGCGGGGGCTTCTGCAATGATTTGTTTTCCGAGAACGACGCCAAATTTGATAGAGGTTCCGCCGAAGTCGACACCGATAGCTTTGTCTGTGAATTCCATAATGTGGTGAAAGTAGTAGGATGAGTGCTTAGAACTGGAGGGTTGCGGCGATGCGGATGCCCTCAAGTGTGAGTGTGGGGGAGACGTGATTGATTTCTGGGAGGCCTTTGGCGATGAGAGCTGCATCACCACCTGTGGCAACGACCGTAGGGGTGCATTGCATTTCATCGCTGAGTTTGCTGATGATTTCTTTAATAAGGCCTCGGTAGCCGTAGACTGCGCCCGCGAGCATGGCTTCGGTAGTGGATTTACCGATTGCGTGTTTGGGTTCACTCAATTCAATTTGAGGGAGGAGAGCGGTGCGTTTTGCAAGGTTTTGGGTCATTGAGGCGAGACCTGGAGCGATGACTCCACCTAGGTAGGTGGCGTCGGCGCCCACGGCGTCGAAAGTGACAGCAGTGCCGAAGTCGATGACGATGGCGGGCGTTTGATAGAGTGCGTTGACTCCGACAGCATTGGCGAGTCGGTCGGCTCCAATTTGTTGGGGGTGTGGGTAGTTGATGGCTATGCCGAGTTTACTGGTATGGCATAGGTTGTGGAAGGGGGATTGGGAGAAGTAGCGTTCCATGAGTTCAGCCTTTTGTGGAACTACCGAGCAGAGCATGACTGCGTCATATAGTTGGCCATTGAGGGCTTGGTTGAGGCGTTGTTCTGAGAGTTCTACAGTTGGGATAACCTCATGCCATGACTCGATGGAGTCACGGGAGCCAAAGCTGAGCTTTGTGCGGGTGTTAGAATTGTCAATCAAGAGGTAACGCATGGAATAGCTGGCTTTTAGACGACGGGAAGCAATGGTCAATAGTGGATTCGAGGGGGTGCAGGCTTCTGCAAAGGGGATTGGGAATATTGACCATTATGGGGGGAGAGGGAAAGAAAAAGGGTGAGACCGAAGTCCCACCCTTGCACTATCACAATATAGTTTCAGAGAAATTAGTTAGCGGAGTCGTTGTAAGCTGGGACACCGTGCTCAGCTACGTCGAGACCTTCGTGCTCTTCTTGTTCGTCAACGCGGACACCCATGATGAGTTTGAGGATGTAGAATACGATGAAGGAGAAGATGAAGGCGAATGCACCGATGGAGAGTGTGCCCAAGAGCTGGATGCCGAATGGAGCGCCTGCGTCTGCTTTACAGAGGAATGGGAGGCCGACAGCGAGTGTTCCCCAGATGCCGACTACGCCGTGTACGGAGATAGCACCGACTGGATCGTCGATCTTGATCTTGTCGAAGAACATGACAGCTACTACGACAAGTCCACCGCCGATACCGCCAGATACAGCAGCACCCCAAAGTGTGAATTGGTCAGCACCAGCTGTGATACCAACGAGGCCAGCGAGGATGCCGTTGAGAGCCATTGAGAGGTCAGGCTTCTTGGTGATGACCCAAGAAACAAGGATTGCTACGAGACCACCGGCTGCTGCACCAAATGCTGTGGTAATAGCGACATAAGAGATGCTTTCAGGGTCTGCGGAAAGTACGGAACCACAGTTGAAGCCGAACCAACCGAACCAGAGGAGGAGTGCACCAATGTTAGCAAGTGGGAGGTTGGATGGAAGGATTGGCTTGAGGCCAGACTTGGTGAATTTACCAGCACGTGGTCCGAGGATGAGGACACAGGCAAGAGCTGCGAAACCGCCGAAGGCGTGGACAACTGAAGAACCAGCGAAGTCGTAGAAGCCTTTTGCGTCAAGCATACCGCCGCCCCACTTCCAGTAGCCAGTGATTGGGTATGCGAAGCCTACAAGAAGGACTGCGAAGATCATGAATGGCACGAGCTTGATACGCTCGGCGACAGCACCGGAAACGATGGTGGCTGCAGTGGCTGCGAACATAGCCTGAAAGATGAAGTCTGCCCAGCCAGTTTGACAGAGGCCAGTACCACCGTATGAGAGATCGTTACCAGCATTGATTGACTCTGAGATAGGCTTACCAAAGGCGAGGACACCGTCGATAAGAGTCGTAGCACCTGCATCTGTTGGGTACATAGCATTGAAGCCGTAGATTCCGTAGAGGAGGAGGCCTGAGCAGATGATAAAGGCGTTTTTGAAAAGAATGTTTACTGTGTTTTTACGTTGGCACATACCGGACTCGATGCATGAGAAGCCGAGGTGCATGATGAAAACAAGGAAGGCACAGAGAAGGATCCAGACAGTACTGAGTCCGAAGAATGGCTGATCAAGGTAGCGGTCGTAGTAACCCTCTGCTGCTGCAATTTGGTTTTCAGTGAGACCGTCTTTGCCATTGAATTGAATGTACTTGTAGACGTCTTTACCGATGATGTCTACTGCACCGTCGCTGTATTCTTCATGTTCAGTGTCGAGCATTTCAGCTGTGACCTGAGATCCTTCAGCTTTTGGGTCGAAGCCTTCAGCTGAAGCCGTGGTGAATGCGAACATCGATAGAATCGCTGCTAGCAGGTACTTGAGTAGTGTCTTGTTTGTCGTTTTCATCAACTTAATGGATTTGTATGAACAAATGGTGAGGTAGCATCTTGCGTGCCAACTTTTATGACTGAGTAATAAAATGATTTTTGATGAATGGTATTCATAGTTGTGTTAAGCCGCGCACATGAATGACGCGAGAAGCGAAAAGAAGTGGGCCCTGAGCATCGCTGGCTTATTGGGATCGAGTATGTTACTTAAGGCTGAGGACGTTGGTGGTGGAGTGGCCATTGACAGTGGGGACACGGCGTGGATGCTGACGTCGACTTTATTGGTATTGATGATGTGTCTACCGGGCTTGGCGTTGTTTTATGGTGGTTTAGTGCGCACGAAGAATGTGCTGAGTATCTTTGTGCAATGTTTTGCGATGGCAGGGATCATGTCATTGCTGTGGGTGGTCTTTGGCTATGCGGTGGCAGCGGGAGGTGATGGCAATGCGTATTTTGGGTGGAGTAAGGACTTTTTATTCTTCAATCACATTCAAGAGGGGACGCAAATGGATGGGGGAACGATTCCTGAGAGTGTCTGGGTGACATTTCAGATGACCTTTATCATTATTAGTCCTGCGATTATTGTTGGTGCATTTGCTGAGCGCATGAAGTTTTCAGCGGTATTACTATTTACCGTGCTGTGGACGGTACTTTCCTATTTACCTATGTGGCACATGGTATGGGGTGGTGGTTTATTCCACGGTGGTGATGAGGGGAATTGGTTGATGGGGCCTCATCAGCATGCTTTGGACTTCGCGGGAGGCAATGTGGTGCACATCAATGCTGGAATTGCGGGATTGGTGGCATGTTTGATGGTTGGCAAGCGCAAGGGGTTTCCAGGGCCTTCACTTGTGCCGCACAATGTACCCTTCGTGTTAGTGGGGGCAGCCTTGCTCTGGGTTGGTTGGTTTGGCTTCAATGCAGGGTCAGCAGGTGGAGCAAACTCAGGCGCTGGTATGGCGATGTTGACAACTCAAGTAGCGACCGCTGCGGCTTTGGTGGTATGGATGGTATTAGAATGGGTCGTTTCCAAGAAGCCTACGGCGGTGGGTGTAGCGACAGGAGCTGTGGCAGGTTTGGTTGCCATTACTCCGGCGGCAGGGTCAACTGACGTGATGGGCGCGCTGGCGATTGGTTCCATTTCCTCATTGGTCTGTTATCTAGCTGCTACAAAGTTGAAGCATGCACTGAATTACGACGATAGCTTAGATGTTTTTGGAGTGCACGGTATGGGGGGGATTGTTGGAGCATTACTCACTGGAGTATTTATTCGTGAGGGCTATGAAGGAGCGAGCGGCGGAGTGCTTCAGTTCTGGATTCAAGCAAAAAGTGTGATCCTCACTGCAGTCTGGAGTGCTCTAACAGCCTATGTGGCATTACAAATTGCAAAAATTTTATGTGGTGGGCTGCGTGTGGATACTGAAGTAGAGCATGCTGGGTTAGATTTAGATGAGCATGGTGAGGAGGCTTATGGGTCAGAGAGTTAGGTTGTTATTTTGAGTCATAAAATAATACGAAATACTTAATAAGGTGACTGAAAAAGGTTGAGAATCTGAGGAATTTTCAAAAAAGCATTGTGACAAAAAAGTTATTTTTTTGTTTTACCTTGGTTAGGTATGTGCTAACAAACAGACGTTATGAATAACAAAATTACATTATCCCTACTCGGTGGTGCCCTTCTTTCGGGTGCTGCTTTCGCTGGTGAAGTTGCTCCTCCAGTAGTAGAAACAGCTCCATGCTTCGAGGGTGACCTCTACGTTGGTGCTCATTCTGACTACATCTTCCGTGGTGCACTTCTTGGTCGTCCACTCATCGACGCAGGTGTTGATCTCACTAAGTCTGCATGGGGCCTCGATTTCGGTCTTGGTGCATGGTACGGTGGTTTCAAGGAAACTGCAACTGGTGCAGAATTCAACGTTCAGGAACTTGACCTCTACGCAGAAGTAAGCAAAGACTTCGGTTTCGCACGCTTCACAACTGGTTACATCCACTACAACTTCTTCGGTGGTGCAGGTAATCTTGCGACAGTTCCAGGTCACCCTGACGCGCTTGACATCAACGACGCAAACGAAGTTTACTTCACACTCAGCAAAGATTTCTGCTACGGCATCAGCGCTGCATACACATACTTCTGGAACGTAACTGACACAAAGAACTACGACAACGACGGTTACTCTGTTGGTACACTTGCTAAGGACGACCTCTTCGTTGAAGGTCTTTCCCTCACAAATGACCTCGGTTACTACGTTGAGAAGGGACAACTTTCCCACAACACAACTTCACTTTCTTACGATCTTGCGATCACAGAAAACGCAACACTCACTCCATACCTTGCATTCACATGGGAGCTTGACTACTACGACAATGGTCGCGGTACAGCATCATACGACCGTGTGAACACATACGGTAACGGAGAGCAAAACCGTTTCCACGGTGGTGTTTCTCTTTCTGTTAGCTTCTAATCTTAGCTAATAAGAAATACTATTTAGAGTGCGAGCAGGACAATATGTCCTGCTCGCATTTTTTATGATGGTGTTGGTCGTGCAGATTGTGGAGTGAGTTTTGTGGAAATGTGCGAGTGCTCCGTTCTTTCTTTTATTGATAGAGGATGGGGGCTAGGAGGATAGAGATGGAAATAAGATTAATTGGGGCTGAGGTGATCGAGGGATGTCTCGGGATGCCACGTACTATTGAGTTGATGGAGGATGCGTTCAGGGCACTGAGCGAGGGGGGAGTGCAGAGTCCACTGAGGACAGCTATAACTAATGGCGAGGGGACGGTGTTGTATAAGCCGGCGTACTCAGAAGCGGCAGGGATATTTTGTGTGAAAGTTGTATCCGTATTTTCAGGGAATGCAGCGTTAGGGCTACCTGTGACTCCTGGTATTATCGTCATTAATAGTGAGGAGACGGGCATGCCCTTAGCTGTTCTTGAGGCGGGATATCTCACCTCTTTGAGGACTGGGGCGGCAACAGGTTTGGCCACAAAATTATTTGCAAAGCCTGATGCGAAGATAGGTGCGCTTTTCGGTACGGGTGGCCAAGCTAGGCATCAGTTAGAGGCTATGCTATGTGTGCGGGAGTTTGAGACCATTTATGTATTTTCGAGGAATGAGGAAAATGCTGAGCGTTTTTGTCGGGAGAATTTAGACATTGCGGGTGGGTGTCGGTTAGTGGCGAATCCGGCGAGATCGGTATTGGCGAGTTGTGATGTATTGACGCTTGCGACGAGTGCTGCAAGTCCCTTGTTTGAGTGGAGTGAGGTGGGGGACGATGTGCATATCAATGCGGTGGGGTCACTGGGGCCTAAGAGGACTGAAGTGAGTGCTGAAACATTATTGAATTCTCGTGTTATCGTTGATCAACGAGAGGCGTGTTTAGCGGAAGCGGGGGAGATTTGTTTGATGCGAGAGGCTGGCTTGATTGGTGAGGACTATCATCCATCTGAAATGGGTGAGTTAATCGATGGAGCTCGTGAAATGCAGCATCAGCCAACGGTCTTTAAGTCAGTGGGAAATGCTGTACAGGATTTGGTTTGTAGTGCGGAGATTTACCAGACCGCTAAAAGAGAGGATATGGGAAAGACTGAGAGGCTATAAGGACGAGGGCTTTTATGTGAAGAGAGGTCAACTGGTAAGTTTGTTTCCTTTCTATTGGTTAGGGGTAAGTTGT
>NZ_JBHUJB010000069.1:0-2405 GCF_042683245.1 Rubritalea tangerina | reverse complement strand
ACACACATTCAGAGAAATTTCACATCGAGGAGCCAAGCGAAGTGCCGCTTAACTACGTGCCATTCTAGTCTGTCTCATTATGTTATGATTCGATGTTGGTATCTATCGATTTTTTTATTGTTCATGGTTTCCTGTGAGAGCGACAGAGCACCTAATGCAAAAAAGTACGGAGACTATGAAAAGATTCTTAAAGATGCAGGATTGTTGAACACCATTCTTAATGCATACGGTAAAGACTTAGAAGACTATTCGAGCTTCCAAGAACTGATAACTACCTGGAGTGATGCCTATCCAGAGGATGCCAAAACTATTTTGAGTCATATATCACAAGAGGGAAACCTCATCGATAATTGGCAGCTACATACGCAGAATCTTGACGGTGATAGTTCAGCATTTATTAAATCTAAAGAGTTTTACATTCACGATAAGAAGTGTCGCATTGTTATTAGACATTTTAGAGGAAAGTATAGTAGTAATCTCGTCCGAAGTGATAGTGTTTATTAACCAGCTAATGTGTGAGAAGTCCATTGGGTCAACTGTTTGATAGTGCTATGTCATAGTCTCTGTCTGAAGCGCGTTTACTAGTACCCTAGGGCGGCGATGAGACAGGTCGTTCTGCTAAATCTGACTTCGCTCCGCTCCCTCCTGAAGCAAGCTTCAGCGATCCGTGAAAGCGGTAGCGAGCTACCGCACTCCGAAAGAGGGGGGCGCAAGGTCGTTGGCGTTGTGATGGGGGGGGAGGGGACCAAGGTTTTCGCCTTCGGATCGACCTTGAGCTGGGAGAAGAATCCCGTTGGGATTATGAGAAGTGACACAAAGCCAATTAGCTCATATAGCATACCTCGGTTTTAGAATGTTTCTGAATGCGTGTTAGTTTCATCAGCATTTCTAGAAATCTGAGTAAGTGCCTCACTATGGATAAAAAGAAATGAAAGCTATCTCGACGACTCTCATTGGACTCTTCATTGTCTCCTGTAAGCCAAGTGCCTCGGAAGAAGCTGAGAAGCTGTATTCTTTTAGAAGGAATAGTGCGCATAATTACGCCAAGTGTGTGGCGTTTCATGTGGTCTCATGCAATGATGTGGATGGGCTAGCTGAATACCTTTCAGAGAGTGGCATCTTAGATGGCATTAGAGAGGATAGCATTGAGAGTTTAAGGTATATGGTTACCGGTTCAAAAGAGATGGGAACCTTGAAGGTGATATGGGATGATGGCTATAGTTACACAGTGGATTTTGCGACCTATTTCAAAAGCATTGAAAAGAGCGAGTATGAAAGGAAAGGTGATGTTGACTATGTTTGGGTGTATTCTAAGGAGGATGAAAAGCATGTATTTAATACATCAGGCGATGTAGCATGTGAAAGCTAGCAGCAGCAAAGTTCAGTGAGCGATGAAAGAGTTAGCGAGTGATAGTAGTCATAGAAGAGGCGTCGCAATGCCGTCTAGGTTGTGGTGGTAAGGGGGAGGTAATCGCATTGGGATTATTTGAAGTTAGGGGGAGTCCCATAGTGGGGGGATGGCAACCGCGTTTTCATGGTTTTATTGAGAGGTAGCAGTGAATTTTTTGGTAACGTGGCTCCGTGCTATCGGTGGTGAGCTCTATGGCCGCGAAGCATGGAGTTTTGGTGTTAGTGGGGGTGACTGTGAGTTTATAGGCGTAGCCTTCTTTCTCCGTGGTGAGTTGGTATTTGAAGTTTTTGTTGGAGGCTTTGTGGCTGATGATTTTGTAGGGTTTGGAGTCGCTAACGATGATGGAAAATTCTTTCTGTGAGGCCTTTACGTTTTTCTTCCAGCTGAGAGATTTTGGGATTGCTGTGACGAGGCTAGGAACTTTGACGTTGAGGTTAAGCACCTGTGGTGGAGCGCCTTTTTCATTCGTCCAAACGATGAGTTTTTTGTTGAGTTGGCCTTTGAAGTTGCCGATGTCGAGTGTGGCACGGACGTAGCCTTTAGCTCCAGGTTTGATACTAGTGCTTTTGTTGGCAAGTTTTTCTTTGTCGAGTAATGTGGCGCTGAGGCAGGTACAAGGGGCATCGATCTTTGCTATGTCGATTTTGTGCTTTGTGGGATTACTGAAGGCGTAGTCGACATGGATGGTCGATTGATCAGGGGTTACCTCGACGGTTTGGGTGTGTCTTGTAAATTCTAGAGCCCAGATCAGTTGTGCGAGAGTGAGAAATGTTAGTAGAGTCAGCCGCCACATGTGTGGAAATCTAGTCGTTGGCAGAGTGATGTCAAAGCCGAGCTTTTCCTTACATCATTCTCAAAGACTTCGAGTGGTTCTACTGGGCAATCCCAAGAAGGTATTTTCAAAGGGCAACTCGCATTAAAAAGGCAGACAAGAATGGCACGTAGTTAAGGTCGATTACGAGCTTTTTTGTAGTAGACGGAAAGCCTGATATTG
>NZ_JBHUJB010000068.1:0-1966 GCF_042683245.1 Rubritalea tangerina | reverse complement strand
CAAGCCTATCCGACTTTTCCTGACTACTTTAAAACACCGAAAAACCGCTTAAGTCCGTGCCATTCCGGTCAGTCCCCTCAATCTCCGCAATCTTAATACCAACCAGAGAATCTTGATCCCAGGGGCTATAGAGGCCGTTATAAGCTCCACCCCACGAATTAAAATCCCAATCCACCGCCCTACAGTCACCCTCATCATTCACCACAAAACTAGGCCCAATGTCTCTCATCCAGCTATCGTTATAGCTCATCTCCACCACGCGAATATGACGCGGCAATCTCGCCCTCGCATTGTTAAATTGGTGCTTTGAAACTGCTACAGTAACCGGCTCAGATGCAGCAATCGCCTCCGCTACCTTGATAAAAACTGCCTGCGCAGGCTTCGCACCTAAGCGCCAGTTGTCTGTTCTCTCCGGCCACGCCATCCAGCATCCACTGTGGGCTTCGAACTCTCCTGGCATGCGGTAGCCGTCTTGTCTCGGTGTGCTGATATGTCGGTATGTCATTGCTCTGTTTGCTTACTCGTGTTCTGCGCCTTGCGCGTTCTAAAAATCAAGATCTCTCCAATGATCAGGGCCACCAAAATCCCAGTGCCCACATTGCGAAAATAATCTTCATCAAATTCCGTTCCCGGCACGTAAACAAAAAAGATAATGCCTAACAGAAGTAAAATGCTCGGTACCACTCCGCAGTAATAAAGCGCAAATTTACCACCCGGCACCTTATAAGGCCTCTCCTGCTTCGCATCCTGTAACCTCAACTTTAAAAAGGCAGGAAACAACAATAAGTAACTCGCTAACAATGTGATCGCCCCGAGAGAAAATACATCCCAAAATAGGTCCTCAACCGACCCTTGATCTTCCAAACTGTCTGCCATCACGTGGTGCGTGTCCGTCAGAATTTCGTTCATCGAACCACCGCTCGCCAGTGCACCATAAGCCAGCATCACCACCGTGGAAATAACCCCATTCCAGATGGCCACATTCAGAGGCGCTCCCGTCTTTAGATGTAACTTTGCCAATGACTTCGGCAGCAAATTCTCCTGTGCAGCGTACACCACAGCGCGGTTCACGCCCATCGCCCATGTCACCACATTACTAATCAAGGTATATAAAAACATCAGTCCCAGCACCACTAAAGCCCCTTTAGCGATACCGCCACCCCCAAACATAATCGAAAAAGCCTCCATCACTCCCGTCGCATCACTGATCGTCTCCACCGGCATCGTCGCCAATATCCCAAGCGTCGCTAATAGATAAAACACCGCTATCAACACCCCCCCTAAAATCACCGCCTTCGGAATATCCTTCTTCGGGTCATTCATCGCACTCGATGCGCCAGCAATAATCTCAAACCCCATAAAGTTGAAAATAATTACCGGCAAATAACCCATCCCAGCTTCCAAACTAGGCGTCACCGTCTGCCAATTGATTTCATTGGCAAACCCATTCTTCATCCCTACATACACACCACAAACACCTAACAAAGTCATGATGATCGCCTTGAAAATCGACCCAAGATTCGGCAACCACAATATATGCTCAACGTCGCGCATCGTAATAAACGACTTCACCCACGACATCACTATCGCCACCCCAGCTACCTCCCACGCCGACAACTCAATCCCCAACAACTGACTGCCCACTAAAGCAAATAAATAAAATACCGCAGGCACCCAGAGCGCATAGTTTACCCAATACAACCACGCCACACGCGCCCCCACCGCATCGCCAAACACACGCCTCACTCAATCCACAATCCCTCCCTCATCCGGATATGCCGTCCCTAACTCCGCTGTGACCAATCCATACGGAATGAAAAATAACACAAACATGATCAGCCACCACGCTATCGCCGAAGGCCCAATGATCGCAGACGCCGCTATCGTATCCACAACCAATACGCATGCGCGTTCACTTAAGGAGCTGTAGTTTATCCATCAGCGACTTACGACTTCTTCGATCCAT
>NZ_JBHUJB010000067.1:0-3681 GCF_042683245.1 Rubritalea tangerina | reverse complement strand
GATGGATCAAAGAAGTCGTAAGTCGCTGATGGATAATCTACAAATCCTTAAGTGAACGCACATGGCGCTGTTCATGCCGTTCCCCTTGAAAAATTAGCACAAATAAAGACAGGAATGTCAGTGGAAGAAGTTGAAGAAATCTTAGGTTCAGAAGCTCATATACTCAGCTATGATAACGGCACGAAATTCATATCATACACGAAAGTAATCGGCTGGTGCTCTGTAGACATTGTTTTAGGCTCTAACGATAAAGTAGAGTCTATTTTTCACGACCACTAGTGCCCAGCATCTACTTATTGAGTTCACTACGTTCAAGAATGTCCACAAGAAAACAAGCCATAGAGAAATACAACCGACAGCACTTTTGCACATATTTGTCACTACAAGCTTTAGCTGTAATAGGCATATTTATGCCTACAGCTTTAGTCTGTTACCTTTGCACCACGAGAATTGCTTCTTCTCTGATCAGCAAAATGGATCTCACAACAAGTGGCAACAAACTCTTGTTACTTATAGTCATCGTAACACCCACACTTTTAGTCTACTTCATGACCCGTCATTTCTTACTTAAGACCTTAATTCGTAGGAAACTTATTACACAAACAGACTCCTATTGCGTATACCCTTTTGGCACAAACTACAGTCAATATCGCCCTAAAAACTGACCTTGGCTAACAAGACGCTGCACCCAACCGCTGACCGCGGTTGAGCTTCGCTCACCATTTCCAATCCACTATCCGTAAACAATTAATCTCAGTACATCCCCGTCAGCGGTGCGGTGTGCTTTACGTTCTCCTAAAAAATGAAACACTTGGTCTTACTTATATCGCTGCTGCTAACCCCACTCCTACAAGCAGATCAAAAAGATGAAAAATCCGCTTTGAGTAGGTTCTTAGAAGCTCAGCCCCCATATACGATAGAGACAGGGAAGGATGCTTATGCTGCCTTATTAGAGATTCGCGGTAAGAAAGGATTTGTGAGGCTAGGTTTCGGTTTGGCTTCAGCAAGGCTTTGGGCAGAGAAGCTGTCTGAAGTTTCTAAAGAAGGAAGAGTCAACAGAGCATTGAAGGATTTAGGATACGATAGCACTCAAATTGAGGATTTACTAGATCTTGGACGTGGATGGACTACGGATTTTGAAAGCACTCAAAAAGACGCAAAAACCCAAAGGGTGTTTCGGAAGCTACTAGAAGAATAACTAAATTTGGAGAACAAGACGCTGCACCCAACCGCTGACCGCGGTTGAGCTCCGCTCCCATCTTCCAACCCTCAATCCGCAAACAATAAATCTCAGTACATCCCCGTCAGCGGTGCGGTGTGCTTTACGTTAGTCATAAAAAATGCCTACATTCACTCAAAGATTAAAAAACATTCTCAATACTAAGAACTTAAGTAAACGTATTGGAACTCAATGCACTAGAACCCATTTCAGAGACATGGATGAGTTCTTCAACACAGCTCACTGCGATTTGGAAGAAATTCATGAGCACTCTGACGCTACCTATGGAAGCGCACATGATATTCTGCTCAAACATCTATCAAAAGTCGGTATTGCATCTGAGGATATGGAAGAAGCTGATTTCATTTTGAATAGGTATGACTCTGAATCTAATCCTATTGGAGTTGTTTCAGAATATCCATCTATAGCTGTTGTTGCCGCTATTTTATCAGCGCAAAAAGAGTTTGAAGTTTCGTATTCAGTACATATCGATTGCGAATCTTGCGGTATTATCGTTATGCCCGAGTCACATATTATTACTTATTCTGATGATCAAGATGGTGATAAAGAGCTCAAGAGTTACGGATTCACAGTTCTTGACTAACAAGACGCTGCACCCAACCGCTGACCGCGGTTGAGCTTCGCTCCCCTATCCCAACCCTCAATCCGTAAACAATAAATCACAGTACATTCCCCCGTCAGCGGTGCGGTGTGCTTTACGTTCGTCTAAAAATACCGCTTGCAGAATCAATAGTATCACTTTAGTGTCACTATTATGAGGGCGGAACTAGTAACCACTTTAAAAAGAAAAGCCACTGACATTATAGCTCAAATATCTGAGGAGCATGAGCCAGTACTGATTACTCAGCACGGATTGCCTGCTGCATACTTAGTAGATGTTGAAACCTACGAGTCAATGGAGGCTCGGATTCATCTTCTTGAGGGTATAGCTAAAGGAGAGAAGGCGATCAAGGATGGTCGCGTAGTCGCACATGATGAAGCTGAGCGCAGAATGTCCCGATGGCTAGACTAATTTGGGCTGAACCAGCCCTTCAAGATTTGGAGCAAATCGCTGATCACATTGCTTTAGATAACGAGCGTGCAGCCAAAAGCCTAGTTAAGTTGGTCTTTGAGAAGGCTAAGTTACTCGAGACATTTCCTGAGATGTGTCCTGTACCTCATGATTTACGTGACTCTGAGTATCGGCACCTGATCATAAGTCCTTTACGTATATTTTATAGAATCGAAGGCGACACGGTGTTTATTGTTTACGTTATGAGGTTTGAGAAGCTTCTACGATTACAAGATATCGAGGGGCGAGATCAAGTTGACGAACAAGACGCTGCACCCAATCACTGACACGGTGAGAGTCGAACCGACACGATTACTAAAACTTTAAACCAAAACCCAAAGCACGCTGAGGTCAGTGATTGGTGTGCTTTACGTTCTGCTAAAATAATATGCGCACACACCTAATATTCATTCTCACATGTATATACTCATTAGCAGCTCTTCTAACCTCATGTAACACCCATAAAAAATTTTCGTCTAGGGAAGAGCTTGCGAAACATTTGGCTGATGGTTTTTCCCGCAAGGATCAGTCTGTCATCAAGGATGTTAGCCACCCTCAGACTCCTAAAGACATAAAGTCAGCTGTAGCCGAGGCATTTGGCCCATATTTTGAGTTAGAATCAACTAAAGTTCGTTACACTTACATATCCTTGGATGAGGTTCCAGTCGATCTGCCAGGGTCTCTACAAGGTCAGGATTTGGAGTACGTTTCAGACGTTATTGGAGTCATTCATTTCTCTGGAGAGTTTGACACAGAGCAAGGCGTTGGGACTTTCGATCTCTATTTCCCTTACTCAAAGTCCCATTCATCATACTATTCATCAGCTACTAACTACGCACAATAAATCGCCTTTGCTAACAAGACGCTGCACCCAACCGCTAACCGCAGTTGAGCTTCGCTCACCATTTCCAAATCTCATCCCTTACACAATCAATCATATTGCATCCCCTAGAGACACGGATTAAGTTACCGTGAATAACGTATAAAACTATTGGCCAACTACTATTATGAATCCCTTCATTACAACGAGACGTACTTTCATTTATAGTAGCTCCGTTTTAATGATGGCACCAATCTCGCTGCTGATGTCTGGCGGGTGTAGTAAAAATGATAAGATTCATAACGACTCAGACTCTCCCTACCTAACAAATCCAAATAACATGAATATACATTATCTAGAAATTGTTACACTGGAGGCTGATGCAACGATTGACCTCTACTCAAAGCTTTACAAGGTCACATTTGCCAAATCCAACCCTAATTTAGGAGGAGCTAGAACTGCTAAAATCCAAGGTGGTGGCATCATTGGAATCCGCCCCCCGCTACGCATGCGCGTTCACTTAAGGAGCTGTAGTTTATCCATCAGCGACTTACGACTTCTTCGATCCAT
>NZ_JBHUJB010000066.1:0-18911 GCF_042683245.1 Rubritalea tangerina | reverse complement strand
GGATGGATCGAAGAAGTCGTAAGTCGCTGATGGATAAACTACAGCTCCTTAAGTGAACGCGCATGCTTATCCGCCTATCACGAGGTGTTTATATGCACCCTGAGGCAGTGATTGACGAGAATGTGAGTCTTTCTGAAGTGGTAGCCCGCGTCCCTAAGGCCACCATCGCCCTCATTTCTGCACTACAATTTCACCAAATAGGCACCCAGCAAGCACATTCCGTGTGGATTCTTCTCAAACAAAACGCCGTCACACCTAGGATAGATTACCCATCTATCGAAGTCGTACGTAGTGGAATTACTGGAGCCTTCACTGAAGGGATAGAGCATCACACTTTAAATGGCATTAAGATCCAAATTACCTCCCCGGCTCGCACTGTAGTGGATTGCTTTAAATACCGTAACCGTGTCGGTCTTGATGTCTGTCTCGAAGCTCTCAAGGATGTACTGCACAGCCATTCACCCAACAAAACGAGCGTCGCAGAAATAATGAAATATGCAAAGGTCCAGCGTGTCAGCAGTGTGATTCGCCCTTACCTCGATGCTCTTGTCTAAATAATGAACCTCATTGCATCACTACAGAATCGCCTCAGAAACCAATCGCGTCCAAATATTCAAAAACTATTGCTAATATTTTTCACAAAAAGACCCTTCAACTTGTGAAAAAAAATGCTACATAAAAGCAGTGAAATCCATTGAAAATAAAACATCTTCTAGAATTTATGCAAACCATAGGGGGTGGGCATTTTCTAAGATTGATTTCTTGGATATAGGCAATGACGTAGATATTCGTAAGGCTCTCTCCGAATTGGCTTCTAAAGGGACCATCCGCCGTGTCCTTCGTGGATTGTACGACTACCCGCGCATCAGTAAGTTACTCGGCACCGAGATGGGGCCTGACATCGACCAAGTAGCCAGCGCTTTGGCACGCAAGTCTGGCTGGCGCATCCAGCCTTCTGAGAACACAGCTCTGAACCACTTGGGTCTCTCAACCCAAGTTCCCGCACAGAGCATCTACCTGTCCGATGGTCCTAGCAAAACCTACGAGATAGGAAAACAGCAGCTTACCTTCAAAAAGCGCTCGCTGAAGGAATCAGTATTCAAGCACAAGGAAAGTGAACTTGTGGTGCAAGCACTCAAAGCACTAGGACAAGAACGTATTGATGACGCACTGCTCTCGCAGCTCGCAGACAAGTGGTCGCCTGGTACGTGGAAGAAAATCCTACGCGACACAAAAACTGCTCCGGCCTGGGTCAGCGACCTGATCCTGCAAATCACCAAGCGTACTGAGGCATGAACCGAGTTGCTAAACGATCCGAGCAGGAACGTAATGAGCTCTTCACCATGACAGCCGAGCGCATGGGACTAAGCTCCGTCGCTATTATCGAGAAAGACTTCTGGGTCTGCTGGACACTGAAGCAACTTTTCGAGCACTCCAAGCTATCAAAGCTATTCATCTTCAAAGGCGGCACAAGTTTATCGAAAGTCTACGGATTGATTCACCGATTCTCTGAGGATCTTGATCTCGTACTCGACTGGCGCGAGGTGAATGTAGGAAAAGACCCGATGGCTGAACGCTCAAAGAGGCAACAGTCAAAGCTGAACGATAATCTTAACGAGCGTGCCGTCACTTACATTGCAGAGGTCATCTTGCCGCTCCTAGAAGAAGCTCTTGGTTCACACTGCGAGTTAGAAATAAAAACGGATGAGAAAGACCAAGGCCATGTAGTTCGGGTCAAATACCCTAGGGCTGCGAGCACCGAGGCCATACTGCCATATATTCAGCTGGAGATCGGCCCCTTAGCGTCATGGCTCCCCCACTCAAACCACACAGTCGAACCCTACGCGGCGGAGCATTTCCCAGCTGTGTTCGAGGAGGCTGAGTGTGCTGTTCAAGCGATCGATGCTGAACGTACGTTCTGGGAGAAAGCCACGATCCTCCATCACGAAGCGAATCGCCCAGAAGGAACTCCAGTTCCCGCACGCTATTCACGCCACTATTACGACCTCTTTATGATGGCCGCTGACGAAGAGTTGAAAGCATCTTCACTAGGACAGTCAGACTTACTCGTATACGTGGTGGAATTTAAGAAAAAGTTCTACCCGCGTGCTTGGGCGGACTATGACGCCGCCGTCACAGAAGCACTGAAACTCGTACCGCCTGAGCATGTACTCAACGCCATGCAGAAGGATTATGAAGCGATGCAGGAAATGATCTTCGGAGAACGTCCCACCTTCGACGAAATCATTGCCGCCCTGATCAATCTAGAACGTGAGATTAACGAATCGTAGGAGTCGAATGATTCATTCGTTAACTATTAATTGTTAGTTGTTAATCATGTAGCAATGAAACCTAATGTATTGAAAGATAAGTGGCCTGACCCCGCAGTTTGGACAGCTCTAAACTGTAGATTCAGTGAAGATGTTGTTTCTTATTAGGTTTGGGATTAGGTCGCGTACAGACGGAGTGGAGGGCGTAGCCCGTAACGAAGTCTGTACGCTGCGCGCGAACTCATTGGGTTTCAGATACGCTAACAAACTGTGGATGCGCTCATCATTATATTCTCTTCTCCACGCTTCGAGCAAAATTTTTGCTTCTGCTAGAGAGTAGAAGATTTCTCGATTCAAAAACTCATCTCTAAGTTTGTCGTGAAAGCTTTCAATATAGCACTGCTCCCATGGTGACCCAGGCGTGATGTAGTGCGTTTTGATGCCTTGAGCTTAAGCCATCCCGAAATTTGTACGCGATATATTCTGGGCCATTGTCGCTCCGAATAAATTGAGGAGGCTGTTGTGCGGGTGCATAACACGGCCTCGCGTTGAGATATCTGGCATGGTTGTGGTAGACGATTTTCTCAAGCTGCGCTAGAGCACTCGTGTTAATCGATTATGAAATCACTATCAGACATCATCAGCAACAACGATTGGGTTGGGCTTGGCATTGCGGGGAATCAGGCGGAGCATTTGGATCAAGCTGGAGAAGCTGACGACTTCAAGGACGTGGTAGCCCTAGAGAACGCCCCGAAAGGCATATTTCCTTGGTTCATTCCAAACCACGATAGCTTTCTTTCTACCAATCCCCTCTCGCACACTGAACTGAAGCTTAAGGGCAATGACCCGCTACAGCCCGAGCCTGAGATTGCTCTCATCGTCGAACTCGAGTACGCAGAAGACGCATGCCTCGTAAAGAATCTCGACGTGCTAGGTTTCAGCGCCTTCAATGATTGCTCACGTAGAATTGCTGCTGACAAGATCAGCCATAAGAAGAACTGGGGAGCGGCATCGCAAGGTGTGGCTGATGCCCTTGTCTCCATCGATGACTTTACCACTCCGGGAGGCAGCATCGAGAATTACCGCATCGTCTGTTATCTCAAGCGTGACGGTAGACTCCTCCAATACGGTTGCGACACTGCGGTGTCCGACTATTGTTATTTCAACCAGCAATTAGTCGACTGGATCGTCAAGCAGATCAATACCCAACAGGACCACGGACCATTGGAACCCATTGCCGACATGCTTGCTTCTACTACGCCGAAGTACGCAGTGATTGGCATCGGGGCTACCTGCTACACTGATTTTGGCAATAGCGACCAACGGTTTCTCCAAGACGCCGATGATGTCTTTGTCGCTGTCTATAATGCGAAGAAGCACGACTTAAGTTCTGTAGAAAAGCATTTAGCTGGCGAGCCCCATTTGGTGAAGGATGATTCGCTGATCGTTCTCCAGCAAAGAGCCCATACCTAGCAAAGCTTGGCGTAAATTGAGAGTGCAAGATGCCAGATATGCAATATGATGGCAGCGTTCATCTAATATTCTAACATCATGCACTCACAGCCATCTAATCTATCACGCCGCCAATTCGGAGGTATCGCAGTTGCCACCGCAGCCCTCTCTTCCTTGCTCCCATCGAGGGCCTCTGGAGAAGAAAGTAAAAATGCGATCCAAGCACCGAAAGGAATGCTCCAAACCCAATGGGGAGATTACACGATCACCTCCCTACTCGATGGTGTCATCCCAATGAAGCGTGAGCTGTTTTCAGGCAGAGACAAAGAAGTCGATTCGATATTGGAGCAAATTGGGCAATCAGGCGGAACCCTCCCTAGCCCAATCTCAGCCTTCCTGCTCACTTCAGCCAAGCACAACATCCTCATCGACTCCGGCTTTGGCGCACTCGACATGTTCGGACCCGGTTTTGGCAATGTGCTCAATGGCCTCTATGCTGCGGGGCTCACTCCCGAAAAAATTGACAAGGTGATCATCACCCACGCCCACCCCGATCACATCGGGGGGATGCTCAGCAAAGATGGCAATGTGGTCTTTCCCAATGCCGAGCTCATCATTGCAGAAAAAGAAGCGCAATTCTGGAACAGCAAAGCAATGATGGAAAAAGCTCCCGACAGTGCCAAAGGGGTTTTCCAACTCGCTCAAAAAGTCCTCGGAACCTATAAAAACCAAATGAATCAAGTGGCTTCCGGCAAGGAAGTGGCTCCAGGAATTCAACTCGACCTCTCGCCAGGCCACACCCCAGGCCACAGCATTCTCACGATCGATGGAGGCGACAAACCACTCAAAATGATCGCCGACACGCTGCACAATTGTGAGCTTCATACAGCACTGCCAGATATCGCTTTTGCATTTGATCTCGACCCTAAACAAGCAGTCGCTGCGAGAATCAAACTGTTCGATCAACTCTCAGCAGACAAGGCACTCGTTCTGGGATCACACGTCCACTTTCCTGGATATGGGCGGATCCTTAAGGTCAATAATGCCTACCGCTTCATCACTGCCACCATCTAACATCCCCTCGGCTTTGAGTGCTGTGTAGGCAATGCCCCCCGTCTCAGACAGCTCAGGTGTAGGAAAGACCTATCCGTTTATACGCTCTGCTAGAGCCCCTTACACTCTTGTATGGTA
The DNA here is from genome assembly GCF_042683245.1 of Rubritalea tangerina. Lineage (NCBI taxonomy): Bacteria > Pseudomonadati > Verrucomicrobiota > Verrucomicrobiia > Verrucomicrobiales > Rubritaleaceae > Rubritalea > Rubritalea tangerina. Next base: position 13,998 of record NZ_JBHUJB010000066.1, on the reverse strand, counting down.
TAAAGGATATCTATTCTATGAGTATTCCCACAATCACACCAACTTTGATACTGAGTCTAACTCATTCTCCAGAGAGGCTTTAGGAAAGCAGACTCAAATCCATAGTTTTTCTCGCTTCCAGTCATTGCTAGAAACTGATAGTACCTCACGGTCATTCACATCCGTCGTATGCATCTCCCTATCGCGAAGCCCAAGCCCCTCCCTCACCATGGATAAGAAAGAGAAACTCGAACTCAGCGAATCAGATATCTGCGCCAAATTCATTACCCCTGCGCTCCACGCTGCAGGTTGGGATGAAATGAAGATTCGCCGCGAAGTCACTCTTACTCCTGGCCCTATCGTCGTTCGAGGAAATCTCTCATCGCGTAACAAAAAAAAGAAAAAATTCGCCGATTACGTTCTCTACTGGAATCCAAGCACGCACGTCGCCGTAGTTGAGGCAAAGGAGAACAATAAATCCGTCAGCCACGGCATGCAGCAGGCTCTAGGCTACGCCGAAATCCTCGAAGTTCCCAGTGCCTTTAGCTCAAACGGAGATGCCTTCGCCTCTCACAACAAGACTCCCGACGAAGGGGAAGACATCGAAACAGAATTCCCTCTCGAAGCCTTCCCCTCACCTCTCGAACTCTGGCAGCGCTATAAGAAATTTCGTGGTATCTCAGATGAAGAAGAAAAGCTCGTCCTAGAGCCTTACTACCAAGACGCCTACGGCAAGGAGCCACGCTACTACCAAGCAGAAGCCATCAATCGCAGCATAGAAGCTGTCGCTCATGGTCAGAAGCGCATCTTGCTCGTCATGGCCACTGGCACAGGGAAGACCTACACCACCTTCCAAATCATTTGGCGACTCTGGAAAGCAGGTGCTGCCAAGCGCATCCTCTTCCTCGTCGACCGCAACATTCTCGCTGACCAAACTCTCGTCAATGACTTCAAGCCCTTTGGCTCGGTCATGACCAAGATCAAGAACCGCAAGATTGACCCATCCTACGAGATTCACCTCGGCCTCTACCAAGCTCTCACTGGACCAGATGAAGAGGATAAGATATTCAAGTCTGTCTCCCGCGACTTCTTCGACCTCATTGTCATCGACGAGTGCCACCGTGGGAGTGCTGCAGATGATTCCGCATGGCGTGAGATCCTCGACTACTTCTCCAGTGCCACCCAGCTAGGCCTCACTGCTACTCCAAAGGAAACCAAATACGTTTCCAACATCACCTACTTCGGTGACCCCATCTACACCTACACACTCAAGCAAGGGATCGAAGACGGCTTCCTCGCTCCCTACAAGGTGATCAAATACCACCTCGACAAGGACCTCATGGGCTGGACTCCTCCTGCTGGGATGAAAGACGACCTCGGCATCGAGATCGAACAGCGCGAATACAACCAGAAGGACATGGACCGCATCCTCGTCCTCAACCAGCGTACACGCCTCGTAGCTAAGAAAGTCATCGAGTTCCTCAAGGCTTCTAACGATCCTTACGCCAAGACCATCATCTTCTGCGAGGACATCGACCACGCTGAGCGCATGCGCAAGGCCATCACCAATGCTGCAGGTCAGATCGCCATCGACAATCCGAAATACGTCATGCGTATCACAGGCGACAGCAAGGAAGGGAAAGACGAGCTAGACAACTTCATCGACCCTGAGAGCAAGTTCCCAGTCATCGCCACCACCTCAGAACTCCTCACCACAGGAGTCGATGCCAAGACGTGCAAACTCATCGTACTCGATAAGACCGTCACCTCCATGACCACCTTCAAGCAGATCGTAGGCCGAGGTACACGCATCGATGAAGAACATGACAAATACTTCTTCACCTTGATGGATTTCAAAAATGCCACCCAGCTCTTCAGAGACCCAGACTTCGATGGTGAGCCAGTAGTGATCTATGAGCCAGACGACACAGACCCACCTCTCCCGCCAGATCCAGAGGACGATGGTGACGACGGTTTCGACGACCACGGTGATGATGGTGACGACAGCTCAGGTGGCGGTGTAAAAAAATTCAAAGTCAGTGGCGTCACAGTCAAAGTTCTCTCCGAGACGGTTGAATACCTAGGAGAAGATGGCCAACTCGTCACCGAGTCCTACCGCGACTACTCAAAGAAAAGCATCCGCAAGGAATTCTCCTCGCTCGATGACTTCCTGCAAAAGTGGACTGATGCCCACAAGAAGAAGGCCATCATCGAAGAACTGGCAGAATATGGTGTCGAACTCGACAAGCTTGCCGAAGAGGTTGGCCCAGACTACGGAGCTTTTGATCTCATCTGTCACATCGCCTTTGACCAACCACCTCTCACACGCCAAGAGCGTGCGAACAATGTCAAAAAGCGCAACTACTTCACCAAGTACGGTGAGCAAGCACGCGCTGTGCTCGAAGCTCTCCTCCAGAAGTACGAGGACGAAGGCGTCGTTAGTATTGAGGACAAAAAAATACTAGAACACGCGCCGTTCACTTCCCTAGGCAACCCACTTGAAATTGCCCAAGCCTTCGGAGGCCCACGCCAGTACGAAGCCGCCATTGCCGAGCTAGAGCAAGCGCTGTACAGCAAATCAGCTTAACACTTTTATCACATTCCTAATATCAAAATGAGCAACTTAAGCGGAATCATTAAGTCCATCCAAGACATCATGCGTAAAGACGTCGGTGTCGACGGAGACGCGCAGCGCATCAGCCAGCTTGTCTGGATGTTCTTTCTCAAGATCTACGATGACCGAGAGGCTGTCCTAGAATTCTTAGAAGACGACTATACTTCCCCTATTCCAGAAGATCTGCGTTGGAGAAATTGGGCTACAGATGCAGAGGGCATGACAGGTGAAACCCTCAGTAGCTTCATCAATGACAAACTCTTCCCAACACTCAAAGATAAGCTGACCTTAGCTGGCCCTAACGGCCCACGTGCGCAGGTCATTCACAATGTCTTTGAGGACGCCTACAACTACATGAAGTCTGGCACCCTCATTCGTCAGGTCATCAACAAGATCTGTGAGATCGACTTCAACAACACCGAAGACCGTCACACCTTCGGCTCTATCTACGAGCAAATCCTCAAGGACCTGCAGAGCGCAGGTAATGCAGGTGAATTCTACACTCCACGCGCTGTCACCCAGTTCATTGTCAACCGTGTCGACCCACAACTCGGCGAGTCGGTCTTTGATCCCGCTTGCGGTACAGGTGGCTTCCTCGCCTGTACCATCGATCACAAGCGCGACCAATACGTCAGTACTCCAGCTGACGAGAAGGTCTTAGTGGACAGCATCCACGGCGTTGAAAAGAAGGCACTCCCCCACATGCTCTGCACGACTAACATGATCTTGCACGGCATCGATACGCCGACCAACATCCGTCACGACAACACCCTATCCCGCCCCTACAAAGACTACGGCAATAGTGACCGCAAGGACGTGATCCTCTCTAACCCTCCCTTCGGAGGGACGGAGGAAGATGGTATCGAAAACAACTTCCCCGCAAACTTCCGCACCCGCGAGACCGCCGACCTCTTCATGGCGCTCATCATCAAGCTCCTCAAGGACAATGGCCGCGCCGCAGTCGTTCTTCCAGATGGCTTCCTCTTCGGTGAAGGCGTAAAGACCAAGCTCAAGAAAGAGCTGCTAGAGAAGTGCCACCTTCACACCATCGTTCGTCTCCCGAACGGAGTTTTCAATCCCTACACAGGCATCAAGACCAACCTCCTCTTCTTCACTAAGAAGCCAGAAGGTGAACAGCCAGCGACCAAGAACGTCTGGTACTACGAGCACCCTTATCCAGAAGGCGTCAAAAGCTACAACAAGACTAAACCAATGAAGTTTGAGGAGTTCGCCGCCGATATCGAGTGGTGGGGATCTGAAGATGACGGATTCGCCTCGCGTGTCGAAAATGAACAAGCATGGAAAGTCAGCATCGAGGACATTGAGAAGCGTAACTACAACCTCGACATCACCAACCCACACGTAGAGGAAGCTGTGAATTACGACCCAGAAGAGTTGTTAGCTACTTACAATAAACAGCAAGCTGACATCCAAGACATCCGTGATCAGCTTAAGTCCATTCTCTCTGAAGCACTTTCTAGCAAGTAAGCATGAGTACCGCAGAACAACTCATTACAGAGCATCTCGACCTCTGGACTTCGACTATTGTTGATAAGAAGTCTTCAGGGCGTGGCGGAAGAGGCAAACGAGAACTCTATGGCATAAAGAAACTTCGAGAGCTTATTTTGGAGCTCGCTGTTAGAGGTCTTCTAGTCCCACAAGATCCGAACGAGGAACCTGCTTCAAAACTAATTGAACGAATTTCAGCCAAGAAAGATGAGCTCATCAAATCTAAGCTGATTAAAAAAACTAAACCTCTACCAAACCTTACCCCAAAAGATCACCCATTCATAAAACCTAAAGGATGGGAGTTTATTAGACTCGGTGATTTAACATCGAAACTCGGCTCGGGAAGCACCCCTCGTGGAGGGAAGCAAGCATACACAGACACAGGAATCATTTTCCTAAGATCCCAGAATATCTGGAATGACGGCATACGCCTGCAAGACATAGCTTACATACCTGAATCAACACACGACTCCATGTCTAACACCAAAGTTAGACCCCATGATGTCCTGCTCAACATAACAGGAGCCTCCCTTGGTAGGTCGACTATATTCCCAGAGCATCTCGAAACAGCGAATGTAAGCCAGCATGTTACGATTATTCGTCTTTTAGACAATGAAATGGCAAGATTCGTACATACTGGAATATTAGCTCCAATGGTACAACGCCTTGTCTGGGGACGTCAGGTTGGTATGGCGATTGAAGGGTTAAGTAAAAAAGTTCTAGAGTTATTTGAGTTCCCCCTCCCACCCCTCGCCGAGCAGAAGCGTATTGTGGCGAAGGTCGATGAATTGATGGCGCTCTGCGATCAGTTAGAGCAACAAACCGAGGACAACATCAAGACCCACGAGACTCTCGTCAAAACCCTCCTCGACTCACTCACCTCCGCCACAGCAGATGCCGAGCAGTTCCAACAAGCGTGGTCCCAGATCGAAGCAAACTTCGATCTCCTCTTCACCACCGAGTCCTCCATCGACCATCTCAAACAAGCCATCCTCCAACTCGCCGTCATGGGCAAACTCGTCCGCCCTGCCTGCCGGCAGGCAGGCAAGACCCAAGACTCACTTCCAAGCCCAACTGGTAAACTCTGGTGGGCCTACGTCATAGAGTGCGAAGACGGCAGTTTCTATAAAGGACACACCGAAGACCTCCCTCGACGCTGGAAACAACATTGTGCAGGCTCAGCAGCAGATTGGACGAAACAACACCCACCGAAGCAGCTCTTCTATTGGGAAGAATGTGGCAGTAAAGAAGCTGCTATACAGCGCGAAAAATACCTCAAATCAGGAAGTGGCCGCGAGTGGTTCAAACAGGAAGTGGTCGATAAACCCGAAGCCTGGGAACCCGCCTCCGAACTCCTAAAACGCATCGCCGAAACCCTTCCACCTAGGAAAGGCAATAGATCTAAAAATATTGCTGACGTAGCATCGGAGCCTTTTGAACTTCCAAGTAATTGGTCATGGGCCAGATTTCCTCAGTTAGGTGAATTCGGCCGTGGGAAGTCAAAACATCGCCCACGCAACGATTATTCGCTGTACGTAGATGGAACACACAAATTAATCCAAACTGGAGACGTTGCTAGATCGTCTGGGGTAGTCGAGACACATACTGCTTTGTATAATGAAGTTGGATTAGCTCAGAGTAGAAAATGGCCAAAAGGAACGCTGTGTATAACTATCGCAGCCAATATAGCCGATTCTGGTATTCTTAGTTTCGATGCCTGCTTTCCCGATAGTGTTGTAGGATTCATTCCATCTGATTATTTACCCTCGGTTAACTATTTTGAATACTTTTTGAGAACAGCAAAGGAGCACTTAGAATCTTTTGCCCCAGCCACTGCACAGAAAAATATAAACCTAGGGATTTTGGAGCAAGTAATGATTCCTCTCCCCCCAGCAATAGAGCAACACCGTATCGTCGCCAAAGTAGACGAGTTGATGGCCCTCTGCGACGCCCTCAAAGCCAAGCTACAAGCCGTCCAAGCCACCCAACATACACTGACCAACAGTATTGTTGAACAAGCTGCTGTATGACCCATAGTCATGAAAGCTCGTAAAAAAGAACTACTTGATCGCTCAATAGCAGCAATGCTTTCAGCTATTGAGATCTACAACAAACCAGACTTTGCCTATCGTGAGGAAACTTTTGCGATACTCGCCATCAACGGATGGGAATTACTGCTAAAAGCCAAGTGGTTGGATGACCATAAGAATCAAGTACGTTCCCTTTATGTCAAGGAGCATGGCCGCAAGAAAGATGGAACTAAGAGTAAAAAATTAAGAATTAAAAAGACTAGGTCAGGCAACCCATTCACCCACAGTCTGGAGTATCTAGCAAATCAACTCGTTAGCCTTGGAAAATTAGACAAGCATGCAAAAGCCAACATCGATGCCCTAACGGAACTAAGAGATTCATCTATTCACTTTTACAACAACTCAGGGGCATTTCCTATCCGCCTCCAAGAAATTGGCGCGGCATGTATGAAGAATTTCGTATCAGCCTCCAAAGACTGGTTTGATCGTGATCTCAGTGAGTACAATTTCTACCTAATGCCTCTCTCATTTGTGACACTTCCTCGCGACCAAGAAGGTTTAGTTCTAAACCCTGAGGAAACTAACTTCATCGAGTATCTAGAATCATTAGAGCCCGATACTGACAGCTCAGATCATGACTACGCCGTCACTGTGAATATCGAGCTCAAATTCATCAAATCCAAAACCAGAGATGCACTAGCAATCACAGCTTCTAACTCTGATAATGCAGCTGAAGTAAGACTTACTGAGGAACAAGTAAGGGAGAAATATCCATGGGACTATAATCAACTGACAAGTAAATGCAGGGAACGGTATTCGGACTTCAAATGTTCCAAACCCTACCACGAATTACGCAAAGAGTTAGAAGTTGATGAAAAGTACGCTAACATTCGACTTCTCGACCCAGAGAAGCCCAAAGGCTCCAAAAAAACCTTTTACAATCCAAATATTCTCCAAGAACTAGATAAGCATTACCTGAAACAATGAAATTCGACATCTACTGCGACGAATGCTTCCCAGACCTATTGACCTCAGGTAATCCGCAGGCTCAATATGTGATCATCGGCAGCCTCTGGCTCCCTAGCGAGAAAAGAGCTGTTTATAAGACAGCTATTCATACCTTAAGAGATCAGCACAAAGTCGGAGGTGAAATCAAATCCCGTAAGGTGTCTCCATCGAAACTCGATTTCTACAAAGAGCTCATCGATTTCTATGTTGATCAAGGTACGGACTTACGTTTCAGAGCCATTGCTATCGACCACAGCAAGGTTGACATTGCAGGTCGCAATCAAAACTCAGCTGAACTTAGTTTCTATAAGTTCTATTACCAAATGCTGCACCACTGGCTTGGGGCTAACAATAGCTACAGTATCTTTTGTGATTACCAGACAAACCAGCATCCAGATAGGCTCACCGAACTCAAGAAGATACTCGGTAACGCAAACCCTCTAGCTGAATTTCCAGTTGTCCAATGGGTGCGCTCAAAAGAATCAGTACTCACGCAGCTGTCTGATGTGCTCACTGGCCTCACCTCAGCGAAACTCAACGCGACCACGACAGTTGGCAGCGCTAAACATGAACTACTCACTCATTTCGAGAGTAGATTGGAACGGACCATCGGCCCCACTGGTGTGACTGCGCAGAAATTCAACCTCTTCCAGATCAATTTAGATGGCGGATGGTAGTGAGAGACCCGACCTCTTGATTCTAGATGATTTAGAGATCTACAGAGGCTACTACAATAGCACTTATTGTGTACGACCGATCGAGACACACGATGGTATCAAAGTGCGCTTTAGAAGAGATCAATTCGCACACATTGTTCAAGAGTCATCGAACCGAGATGGCGTAAAAGACACGCCTTCTCCACAACGCCAACAAAGGCTTAGCTGGATCAAGATAGCACTCCAAGACCCTAGTTTCGTATTCAAAGCTGGATGGGATAACAAGAAGAGGGTCAATGACCACCAAAGAAGAATCACCGTGATGATTGACAATTTTGTCGTCGTGATTCGACTTAAATCCGCTACCGCTGCAGACTTTGTAACCTGCTATGTTGCTGACGATGCCAGAACGCAGGAAAAACTGAGAAATGCACCAGACTGGATTAACCCATACACCTAGACAAAAAAATACCGCAGATTTGCCAGGCTGGTTCTGCGGAGACCTTGATTGATTCATCAGCCACTGGCTGCGAACTCTGCCCACAAGCAACACTAGGTATGCTCACCTGTCAACTTAATACATTAAACACCTCTATTGATCTACTATGAGCCATACTAAATTCTCCCCTTCTATTACCAAAGAACTTGGCTACTACGTTTACCTCTACACCGATCCACGTGATGGTCAGACATTTTACGTAGGTAAGGGCAAAGGAAATAGAGCCTTTGCTCATCTCGATGAGGATTCAGAACATGAAAAGGTCAAAATCATTCATGAGATCCGAGAGGCGGGATTAGAACCTCAAATCGAAGTTCTAGTACATGGTTTGGAAGAAGAAGCTTCACTCAGAGTTGAAGCTGCCGTTATTGACCTACTAGGTAAAGACAAGCTCACCAACAAAGTAGGCGGGTATCGTAGCTCTAGCCACGGCCGAATGACTTTGGAGCAGCTCCGAGCCATTTATGAGAAGGAGGAAGTTACAGTCACTGACCCTGCAATTCTCATACGTATCAGCAAGCTTTTCCGCCATAACATGTCCCCCGCTGAACTCTACGATGCTACTCGCCACGCATGGCCTGTCGGAGACAGAGCCAACCAAATAAAGTACGCCCTAGCCGTCTACGACGGCATTGTGAGAGAAGTCTACGAAGTTAGTACTTGGTTAGAAGCTGGCTCAACATTCCTCAATAAAAAGCCTAGTGGTGGCAGAGGTGTCGAGAAGCGAAAAGAGTTTGTCGGGCGAGTCGCTGCAGAAGAGATTCGTAAGAAGTACCTCTACAAGTCTGTCTCTAACTACTTCAAAAAAGGACAACAATTTCCCTTCACCTATGTTGGCCTTGCAGAATAAGCATCGCATTTCTACACCCATGCTATCCTCCTACACAACTATCCTAGAGATTTTTAATCCCTCCCTAAAGCCAAACAAAGCCGAACCTTGATGCAGGTTTCTGGCTATACACATTACGAAAATGTGAGTAGTAACATTATGGCTTTCTTCTTTGATCCAGAAGAAGAGCATGGCCTAAGAGATTTACTCATTCGCTCGCTCTTTTATCACATAAACTCATAAAACTCCCAATGGAAAAATTCGCTAACCTCTCCCCATATACAACAGCTGGACAAGCTGCATTTATGTTAATGTTCTCGCTTCGAGAGTTACAGCATGGTCCAACAAAATCTGAATGCATACAGTTCATCAATTCTCGAAAATGGTTTGATATCCAGCTAGAAGACAAGAAACCGTATGCCAGTGGAAATACTGAACCTCGCTGGCAAACTCTCATCGCTTGGGGGAGAAAGAACTGTGTCGATTCTGGCTACATTGAAAACGAAGTAAGAGACTCATGGCAACCGACCAAAAACGGACTGAATGCCGTAGTCATGATGTGCAAAGCATTTGAAGAGAAAAGGGCTGATGTAAGACGCTGCTACCTTTTCACAACTAAGTTCAAGCAACTCATCGACCCAGCTTACTCTCCGTCGGACAACGACAAAAAACGTCCTGAGTACCTTTACGAGGATTGTCTACCTGAGTACAGAAAAAGTGTTAGAGGTAGCAAACAAGATCGTATTAATAAAATGATCCACGATCTTTTATCTGACGAACTTTAACCCTTTCATTCTTTTGCCCATCACAAACACCCTCTGGAACGTCTCCAACTCCCCTTCTAAACTTCAACTCGCTACTCTCGACTCTGAAGCGCAGTTAGAAGAGATGATCGTGAAACAACCTTCGATTCTTTCGGAACATTGGCTGCTCATCGGTCAACAAGTACAGACCTCCCACGGAGGCTTCATTGACCTCTTAGCCATCGATGCCGAGTCAAACCTTGTTGTCATTGAACTAAAGAAAGATAAGACACCTCGCGATGTTGTGGCTCAAGCGCTAGACTATGCCTCATGGGTCAAGAATCTAGAATCTAACGACATTGCTGAGATATACGACTCATCAAGAGATAGGCTAAGCCATACAGCTGAGAATCTAGATACCTGCTTCAAAGATTTTTTTGGGAGTCCACTCAACGAGGACAGTCTAAATGTGACCCACCAAATTGTGGTGGTGGCCTCTAAGCTCGATCCAAGTACTGAGCGCATCGTCAACTACCTCAATGATCTAGACGTAGCAATCAACGTACTTTTCTTTGAAGTATTCCAACATGGCTCTGAGCGCTTGCTGAGCCGTACATGGCTAGCTGACCCTGTAGAGACGACCATCAACGCGAATAACGCCCCTAGAGGCGACAGAGGAACATGGAATGGAGAATTCTATGTGTCTTTCGGTGAAGGCGATTCCAGAAACTGGGACGAGGCACAAGAATACGGCTTTGTTAGTGCAGGTGGGGGGGCTTGGTACTCTAGAACTCTCCAACAACTTCAAGCTGGTGACCGCATCTGGGTCAACATCCCACAAAGAGGGTTTGTGGGCGTAGGAACTGTCAAATCCCCCGCTATCGCTGCGAGCGATTTCCATCTTCGCAATTCACTCACCAAAGGTCATTACCACAAAGAATTCGATGATTCTGAAAATAGTGAATACTTCGTGGAGGTGGATTGGATCAAGACTATCCCACTTAACGAAGCCTACCGTGAAACAGGTTTCTTTGGGAATCAAAACACAGTCTGTAAACCGAGAACTAAGAACTGGAACCACACAGTCAAGAAGCTGAAACAGCACTTTTCTGTAGAGTAAGCTCTATCCAGCCCAAGTTTATTATCCCTCATGACACCCCATCCAAAAATCTCCCCAAAGCACTTCGTATCAGTCCTCAATCATTTTACTCGTAAAATTGAAGAATTAGACGGAGCGCCCTTTCAGTCCTTCGCAAAAGGAACTCCGTATAAGAAGGAAGGCTACAAACACGAACTCTTTGCTAATGCCCAAAGAAGGCTAGATGTAAAAAATTGGAAATTTGAGGATCTGGGTACAGGCAAGATCCTAGATAGAGTCATCTATGCAATAGAGATCGAGCATAGTGCCGAACAACACGGAAACAACCTGCTCAAATGGCGACAATACGGCGTCCACAAGCGCCTCATAGAGATCAAAGGTGAAGAGACTCTGAATGAATTTGAGACTCTTCTCTATGATTTCTACAGAGATGAACTCGATGGCGAAGATGCCTTCAACTATTTCATCGATCTTCTCAAAAGTAAGCAATACCCACTGATTGCCTACCTTTTCTTCATCAAAGACTGTGATAAATACCTGCCCATCAGCCCTGAGAGATTTGATATTGGGTTTCAACTGTTAGGTACCGAGCTTAAAACTTCTCATCGATGTAGTTGGGAGAACTATAACAGCTTTCTCACAGTAATCACCGAAGTTAGGGACTTCTTAAGAGCCGAAGGTTACTCCAATACTAGTCTGCTAGATGCCCATTCGTTTTGCTGGATCATAGCGCTGGATGACTTTCTCCCTTCGGAGGGAGAAGTTGGTGACGCAAACTCCTCAATGAACGCTCCAGCAAGTATTGCTGAATTCATCCCAACTAGAAATCTGCAACAGACGCTTCCAGATAGCTCTAGAACGACAGTATTACATAAGCAGCGTAGCTCCGATCTCCCCATAGACTGGGAGCGGAAACATAAGAATAATAGTCTTATTGGAAAACTCTCTGAGGAAATCGTACTCACTGCCGAGAAGTGTAGATTGAGAGAACTAGGTCTGACTGAACTAGCCGAATCTGTACAGCTAGTGTCAGAAGAGAATTCTCTGGGCTACGATATTCTCTCCTACAACGAGGATGGGACTGAGCGCTTCATAGAAGTAAAGACGGTGACGCAGCAAAGTGATTGCCACAGCTTCTTTACGAGCTGGAGACAGCTAGCTACAGCCGAACAAACCGCGAGTTATTTCTACTACCTCGTGCATGGACCGAGATCGCAGAGCCCAAAGATTGAGATCCTCGATCCAAGCTCTATCAAAGAAGAGTGGAAGAGCCCTATCAACTACTTAGTGACCTTGCCCAAATAACTTCGTTACACTCTAACTTCTATGAAATCTAGCAAAGGCGACTACGCCTCAGCTTACTACATCCTGAGATCCCTTCAGAATCTCACATTCAAATCTCCCCCACACCAATTTAACCGATTCATTAAATCCCTTATCCGCATGCATTTCTCAGACTCAGAAATCGTTCCTATTTCAGCTGAAAGCCCTCAAGAATCTGACTCCGACAATCACACGCAACCCCTCAACCATTACCATGAGCGTGGACTTCGTAAAGGTGAGACTGATCGGCTGGGTAGAGGTAAGTTTGTTCGCCATCTAGGGAAAGTGATCGCTCTTGCTCCAAGAAATGAGAGCATCGTGTTTGCGCTCTACGGCAAGTGGGGTGAAGGCAAATCAAGTGTGCTCCAACTACTAGAAGGTGAGTTTAAGAATGGAACATTAGAAACAGCACCTAGCGTCATCCATTTCAACCCATGGATTTTCAATGACCGTAAAGCCCTCTTCCACGCTTTCTTTGAAGATGTAGGCAACTCTCTTTCTGAACTTACTGGAGGCGACCCAACAGACAAAAGAGCAAAGAAGTGGAAAACTTTTGGTAAGGCTGCAGCTCTCATTGGGGGCACGGTGTCTGAAGTGGACAAAGTGCTAAGCTTAATCGGCCTTGCGGTCCCAGCTGGCAAGCAGATTGCAGAAGCTGGGAAGAGCCTTGAAAGGTTAGCTGATCACGTCAGTGAGAATATCAACCCAGACAAAGCTCAAAAGAGTTTGAAAACACTCAAGGATGAGCTTTCCAAGGAAATGGGAAAATCTGAACGATCTATCCTCATCGCCTTAGATGACGTTGATAGACTCCTCCCCTATGACCTGATCGAACTACTACACCTCATCAAAGCTCTAGCAGACATACCTAACGTCCATTATCTCATTCTCGCAGACAAAGAGAGAGTTGAGGCTAATCTAGTAAAGGCGGGAGTAGATAAGAACTATTTAGAGAAGATCGTTCAATTTGCCGTTCCTCTTCCAATTGCAAACATCTCAAAGGTCAGAGAATATCTTGTAGATGGACTAAAAGATATATTCAACGAGCTGATACCAATGGATCCCCGCTGCAATGACAATTTCTACAATGAACTATACAATTGTGATGACCTAGAGGGTTTTAAGGATCTTCGACAAGTGAAACGCTTTTTAGGAAGTCTTAGATTGAACCTTGGAAGTGTTGTTGAAGAAAACAACCTCGATCTACATATTTGGGACTACTTAAGACTACAGATTCTCTACCATCTATACTCAATAACATATCAACATATCAAGAAGAGCAGCAAAGTATTTGCAAGTCGTGTATCGCTCGACCCATTAGGAGACACACCTGAAGCCGAATACAATGAACTCTATGATAAATTCTTTAATGAACTTCCTGATTTTATAAACCACGAGAGTATATCTATCCTCAAAGAACTCATTCAGGATAAGAGATTACCCGAAAGTATAGAACAGAACTCATCACGCCGCCCATGCGCGTTCTCCGAGGAACAAATTAACAAAGGGCACTAACATCTCTCTCAAATTGAACATCCTCTCAAATTTGAATTCTCTTAAATCAGTGCCTCTCAGAGTGTGACACGTTTGTTATTGGCTAGTTCTTAGAATTCCTGTGCCCATATTTCAAAAAGAGGTATTCCACCATGTGCGTTCACTTAAGGATTTGTAGATTATCCATCAGCGACTTACGACTTCTTTGATCCATC
>NZ_JBHUJB010000065.1:0-1361 GCF_042683245.1 Rubritalea tangerina | reverse complement strand
ACCCTCTATCCGTAAACAATAAATCACAGTACATTCCCGTCAGCGGTGCGGTGTGCTTTACGTTCTGCTAAAAAATGCGCTTCCTTACTGTATTCACGCTACTCATTGCTTCAATCTTACCAATAGAAGCTAACAATAAACGTAAGCTTAACATGCCCGATTGGGCTTTTTGTGTAGCCTACGTGCTTAGGGATGCTGATCAAAGAGAGCAAAGGCCAAATCCACCTTCATCTGATGATCCATTTAGCGGTGACAGTGAGACTTGGATTCCAAATAATATCCTTAGACGAGGTCATATCGTAGATGTCGCATCCTTGATTTCCAGAACCACAGCTCAAAAGATACTGGATAAGGAAACTACCGCCCGTTTTATTGGCGCGATATCGGAGCAAACCAAGAAAAACTTGGTGATGGACTGCTATGACCCCCATCATATTTTTGTATTTTATGATCACTACGGAAAACCAGTCTCTGCTATCGAAATCTGTCTTACATGCGGTCGAGTGAAGATGCTTCCATCGCAAAGTGTGAGGCATGACAACCTATATGGAACTGATTTGGAATTGATTGCTGAAATATTAGATAGCATAAAACTGAGTCTACATCCCTTTGAATCGCTCAAATCGTTTAAACAACAAAACAAGGAAATACAAATGCACCGCAAATGATTAACTTTGCAGAACAAGACGCTGCACCCAACCGCTGACCGCGGTTGAGCTCCGCTCACCATTTCCAATCCTCTATCCGTAAACAATAAATCTCAGTACATCCCCGTCAGCGGTGTGGTGTGCTTTACGTTCTACTGGAGATATCCCGTTGCAGAGTGCTCCGCTGGCTATTTCGGTACAGAAGACACAACTTAGAAAACCTTTTTCTAACTCTCAGGCTTAACAGTTACGACGCATTCACTGAGGCTGTGTATTCGGGACTCTGGAGTTTCATCATCGTGAACTTAATGAACATTATTCCTAGTTCCAAAAGCTGGGTAAGAATTCCAGAACTCTCGGCCTTCCATGCGATGAGGCAAATCAGTTTTTAGGTTTCCACCGTTTCGAGAGATCCTCGACGCCGGTACATAAATCTAAATGACCTGTCATAGAACGACCTTGCTACAAAGCTTTAGAAAATTAAGATCCACTTCTAAGTATGACCTTCCATCCAGTTGGAAACCATCGCGTGCATCAGGTCGTAGAACAAGACGCTGCACCCAACCGCTGACCGCGGTTGAGCTTCGCTCCCCTTTCCCAACCCACCATCCGTAAACAATAAATCACAGTACATCCCCGTCAGCGGTGCGGTGTGCTTTACGTTCTACTGGAGATATCCTGTTGCAGAGTGCTCAACTAGATTACTCAGTGCAG
>NZ_JBHUJB010000064.1:0-515 GCF_042683245.1 Rubritalea tangerina | reverse complement strand
TGGTTTGTCCTTGGTTCATATTAATGAATTAGGACACCCCCTGCCTAGGATTTTGGGGAAGCTCAGATTGCCTGCGATTTTACTATTTTTGGGACTAGTTGGATTCCTCTATTTAGACATTACTTCACCACTGTCGTTCAACTTGATCCTTCAGAATCCAGTATATATTGCAGTAGTAACACTATATTTTCTATGTCTCTATATATGCCCTGGAGTCCTCCTCTGTCTAATGTACCAGAACTATGTACGCTCTAGATATGAACTTGGCTAACAAGACGCTGCACCCAACCGCTGACCGCGGTTGAGCTCCGCTCACCATTTCCAATCCACGATCCGTAAACAATAAATCACAGTACATTCCCCCGTCAGCGGTGCGGTGTGCTTTACGTTATCCTAAAAATGAAAAGCTTCCTTCTATCATTATTATTTATTTCTCAGTACAGCTATGGTCCATGCGCGTTCACTTAAGCATAACTGATTGAAAATAAGTAAATAAAAAGCTTGCAAAGGTGAGT
>NZ_JBHUJB010000063.1:0-671 GCF_042683245.1 Rubritalea tangerina | reverse complement strand
AACCTTTAGAGAAATCCCGCATAGAGGGGCTACACGAAAAACCGCTTAAGTCCGTGCCATTCTAGACTGTCAATCGTTCTCCAGTTATGTTGTTTTAGCCCATTGTCATCGGTAAAAGTATTTTTAATTTCAAAAAAAAGTAGATCAACACTTTTAGGAGATTCATAGCCATCAACAAAAGTCGAACCCGATCCAACAATTCTTAACCTGTATTCAGAATCATCTAATTGATTCATCACAAATAACCATCCTAGTGGATCATTAATTTCATCTATCCAAGGTTTATTTGTAACAGGAAAATAGAACTTCTTTTGAAATACCTTCTTATCGGTTATTTCACTGAAATATGGAGTGCTACAAAACCCTCTAAATAGAACCTCTTGATGGGCGAGCTTCTTCCAGTCTGGCATACTTTTATCGAGTACAGACCATTCTGTGGAAAAAGCTGTGCGAGCTACAACTTCATCTAGTTGAAACGGTGAAAATTTGTTAGGTTCCTCCTTTTCTGTGGGATCTTTTTCTTTTGGGGAGCAGCACGTGAGACAAGCTCCCGATAAACCTGTTAGAAATATCTTTTTTATCATGGAATTTGATTGATTCGACCACGCATGCGCGTTCACTTAAGCATAACTGATTGAAAATAAGTAAATAAAAAGCTTGCAAAGGTGAGT
>NZ_JBHUJB010000062.1:0-7727 GCF_042683245.1 Rubritalea tangerina | reverse complement strand
TATGAGCCATGAGCTTACCAGCAACCATGGCGCGGCCTCACCTCTCTTCTCATTCTATCTTTTTTAGGCCACCCCATGAAGCCATTACCTCATCGGAATGGTCGGAAAAAATGGCACTACTGAATCAAGAATTTAGCATCCGCAATGCTCCACGTAAAAGATCTTCCGCTGATACACTTGGGTCGGCTGCACTCACCGCCTTTACCGCCTTCCTTGCCTCAGCCTGCTTGTAGCCTAAACCAATCAATGCCAACTCCGCATCATTCGCCGCACTCGGAGCCGTATTCTCACTCGCTGCCTTCCATCCATCAGCCACGCCCACCTTATCCTTCAATTCCAGAACAATCCTCTCAGCAGTCTTCTTCCCCAGGCCTTTAATCTTAGACAGCGCCGCCACATCATTGTTCACCACTGCCCCCTTAAATTCCTCAACAGGCATCCCACTCAACACCGCCATCGCTATCGCAGGTCCAATCCCACTCACCCGATCAATCAAAAGTAAAAAAATGTCGCGCTCCGCATCCGAGGCAAACCCATATAATGTCTGAGCCGTCTCCCGAATGTGCAAATGCGTCCTTAAATCAATCCTGTCCCCCTCCAAGGGATTCAACCTGTCATAGGTCGATAAGGGCACATTTACCAAATACCCCACCCCACTCACATCCACTACTAAACGGTTCGGTAACGCCTCCAAAACAACCCCTCTCAAACGTGCTATCATGACCAAAACCCTACACCCACTCACACTCACTTGACCAGCCAGAAGCCATCACCCACCCCCATTTCACCCATCATTTCAGCTCTCTTAAGCACTTAGCCACAGTCTACAAAAAAATTCCTACCCACAAAAAATCGCTCAAACCATTGAAAATCTATTGATGAATCGATCTTTTCGATCACTTTCCAACGGATTTCGCTTGGCACCCGAGAGACAAATTTATTAATACTTGAAATTTGCAGTCGCCATTCGTCGATAAAACTGCTAATATCCGCGCGTTATGGCAACTACTAAAAGAACTCGCTTCTCTCGTCGCGTCCCAGATCACGTGACTGATGAGATCGTTCATGTCCTCGGAGCGGACGACCGCTTCTTTGGTTTCAATGAACTATTCGAGAGTGTTTTTGACCGTCTCAAGGAACGCAACGCCGTTAGTGGTGGAGAAGAAATGCTTCGCTTGCGCGCTTATGAGAAACTTCAAAACCTTGTCACACGCGGCATGGTTGAAAAGCAAGGCAAAGAATACAAAGGCCTCGCACGTCTCCCCGAAGCTCATAGCTCATTCGAAGCTGAATAAATTTATTCTTTTCTGCTCACCCAGCGGGAAAGCACTCTTTAACATGACCCATGCTGAACTCCTCAGCATGGGTCTTTTGCTTTTCTCGAAAAGAAACTTGCCGACCCACTTGCCAACACCCTACAACTGATCCCGTAAAACCTATCACCTACTATGCTAGAAAGCTTCTACCCCGTCATACTCCAAGCACTTACCGCTATCGGCTTTGCTGCCATCTCACTTGGATTAAGTGTCCTCCTCGGTAAAAAGGGACGCCGTGATGGAGCCAAGGATACCGTCTATGAATGCGGTATGCTACCAGTCGGTGGAGGTGCCCCGCGCTTTTCTGTAAAGTTCTACATGGTGGCCATGCTCTTTGTTCTCTTTGATATCGAAGTCGTCTTCATGTACCCATGGGCAGTGCAATTCAAAGAGCTCATCGCCGTCAATAGCGTGGCTCTCTACAGCGTACTCGGCTTCGTCGGAGTTCTCGCCGTCGCTTACCTCTACGCCCTCAAAAAAAGCGCTCTCAGTTGGAACGAGTAAGCCTAACGCACTCGATTCCACATAAACCCCGCCTCCCCCCTACACTCAAGCTGCCGGTATGGCCCCCATTTGACCAAACTCGACACTTCCTACAGCTGATTCAGCACTTTTTATTCCAGAATTGCACCGAATCTTACTTGCCCGCCGATAAGTCCTAGCCATACTCTGCGGCGTGACTGACAAGAACCAGATACGCGAAAATTTACGTAGCGAAGGCTTTGAACTCATCGACAATACTCTCACTCTCCTTGTCGATAGCCTAGCGGAAGCCCTTACTTCATTGGGCGAAGACGATCTTTTACCCTTCATCCCATGGCGCGGCGAAACCCCTAAATCCGACCCACCTGAAGGAATCCAACAACTTTACTCCATTGGCTTCCAGCTCCTCAACATGGTCGAGGAACGTGTCTCGGCAGCAATCCGCCGTGAACGTGAAAAAGCACTCGGAGCCGAGTCCATCCGCGGACTCTGGTCACGCTCCCTCAAGGGAATGCAAGACCTTGGGATGAGTGAAGACCAAATCCTCGAAGTCTTCAAAGACGTCCACGTCGAACCCGTCCTCACCGCTCACCCGACTGAAGCAAAACGTGCCACCGTCCGTGAACGCCATCGCGAAATCTACCAACAACTCGTCACCAGCGAGTACCCGAAATTTACCGATCGCGAAAAACGCCGTCTCCAAAATAAAATCACCGCCGCCCTCGAATCACTCTGGCGCACAGGTGAAATCCACATGACGCGCCCAGACCTCAATATGGAGCTGCGTAATGCCCTCTACTACCTCCGCGAGATGTACCCAGCTGTTCTCTCTCGCCTAGACGGCCACCTCCGTGAAGCTTGGAAAGACGCTGGATTCTCTGAGGATAAACTCAAAGATCTCAACGCCCTCCCTCGCCTCACCTTCGGTACTTGGATAGGCGGCGACCGCGATGGTCACCCACTTGTGACTCCTGAAGTGACCGAACGCACTCTCGCAGACCTCCGTTCACATTCTTTCGTCCTCCTCCGAAAAGAACTCAAGTCCCTGGCCTTCCACCTCACTATCTCTAGCCAGTTCCAGGAAATTCCTGCGGAGTTGCAAAAGCGCATCGATGTGCTCCGACTCGACCTCCAGGACCCCGTCTGGGCAAATGGCGTTATCGAACAAAACCGCGACGAACCATGGCGCCAGCTCGTTTACCTCATGCGTGGTAAACTCTATGAAACAGCCGCAAACAATGGTGGCTACCACGGCCCAGAACAACTCGATGCCGACCTCGCCCTCCTCGAAAATACCCTCAGCGCTACCGGCTGTGAGCACCTCGTGGAACAATATGTAACCCCACTCAGACATAAGGTCAAAACCTTCGGCTTCCACCTCGCTACCATCGATGTCCGCCAAAACTCCGAATACCACGACAAGGCACTCAGCCAACTCCTCGTGCGCGCAAAAATCGAAGATGGCGAAAACTTTGCCAGCTGGTCCGAAGAAAAACGCTGTGCTTTCCTCACCAAAGAGCTCGAAACCACACGCCCATTCATTCACAACCGCTGCAGTGCCGGCCCAGAAGCTGATTCCGTACTCAATTGCTACCGCGTCATCGCGAAACAAATCCATGACTACGGACACCACGGCATCGGCGCATTCATCGTCTCAATGACGCGCTCCGTTTCCGACCTCCTGGTCGTCTACGCTCTCATGCGTGAAGCCGGTCTCCTCATCAATACTGAAGACGGCCTCGCTTCCCCCATTGAAGTCGTTCCTCTATACGAAACAAAAGAAGACCTCGATGCCTCAGAAGCACTCCTCACTGGCTTCCTCGACCACCCCGTCACCAAGCGCAGCTACACCCTCCGCTTCCAAGACGAGCAACCCTTCCAGCAAGTGATGCTCGGCTATTCCGACTCTAACAAAGACTGTGGCATCCTTACCGCAGCCTGGGCACTCCACCGCGCTGAAAAAGCCATGGTCGAACGTGCCGCAGAGCGTGGCATCAAACTTGGTTACTTCCACGGTCGTGGCGGCACCATCTCTCGTGGCGCTGGCCCAACCCAGTGGTTCATGGCTGCACTCCCACACGGTTCCATGTCTGGCCATTTCCGCATGACTGAGCAAGGGGAAACCATTGCCCAGAAGTACGCAAACCTTTCAAATGCAACCTACAATGCTGAGGTTCTCCTCGCATCTGCTGCCTCCACCGCAGCAAAACACCAGTTCGGTGAAGCGAAAGATGACCCATGCATCCAGTTCGCTCCTCTCCTCGCAGAGGGTTCAGAGGAAGCATACAAAGAGCTCCTGCGCACCGACGGCTTCATCCCCTTCTACCGCGAAGCCACCATCATCGACGCCCTGGAGAACTCCCGTATCGGCTCACGCCCATCACGACGCACAGGAAAAACAAGTTTCAGCCTCGATGACCTCCGTGCCATCCCATGGGTCTTCTCATGGACTCAAGCTCGCTACTACCTTCCAGGATGGTTTGGTGCCGGAACCGCACTCCAAAAACTTAAGGACGAGAGCCCAGAGGACTTCGCTGCCCTCAAGGAGAATCTCCCACAGTCAGTGTTCCTCACCTACGTACTCACCAACGTTGAAACCAACCTCGCCAGTGCCAACCCTGACTTGATGAGCGATTACGCAAATCTATGCTCCGACACAGCACTGCGTGATAAGTTCCTCAAGATCATCCTCGATGAGTACAAACGCACCCGCGACCTCCTCGCTGAAGTCTTTAATGGCTCCTTCGAAGAACGCCGCCCGCGCATGAATAAGACACTCGAAATCCGTGAAGAACCACTCAAGGTCCTCCACAAACAACAAGTCAACCTCATCAAAGAATGGCGCGCCCTCAAAGCTGAAGGAAAAGAAGAAGAAGCAGAAACCCTCTTCCCACGCATCCTTCTCTCTATCAACGCCATCTCCAGTGGACTCCGCACTACCGGATAGGCCACAGTACTAACAGTCACATACAGAAAAGGCTCGACCCCAATCTAGAGGTCGAGCCTTTTGCTATCAGCACAGAACTGGTGAACACTCACAACCCCACCCAGTGTGGTGACAGAGCTCTATAGGCCACTTCGTGATGCCAATGAGTCAAATGACGGTGCCAACTATTCTAAATCAGCGCGCAACGCATCCCCCCCCCACAACAAATCATTGGCCTCTTTTGAAGTGCGATTGGGTATTAAAACTTGTATGAAAGTCCGGTGATAAACTTAAGGTCGTTCTTCTTCTTCCCTTTTGCCGGAATACTTTCGTAGCGGTCTTCAAAACTGACTTTGAATGCAATGGTTTCGGTGATCTTGGTCTCTAAACCTAGCTCAAACTCAATGCGATAATCATCCAGATGGTCGATGCGTGGTGCAAAAGACAAATCCTGGTAGACCTTGGCATTGTCGTTAAACTTATGCTCAAAATGCTGATCGAAAAGTCCGTTGATGTATGTGCTGTTGCCATCCCCCTTGTCCTCAGTCGTCAATCCCATACCCAACTCAGTTGAGAATATCGTCGTCTCGGTATCCACCCAATAATACCCGTAAGTCGCATTCAGCGAAAACCGATAGTCAATGTCCGCGAAGGCATCGCGTCTCCCGTCCACACGTAACCCAAAAAAGTTCTTCCCAGAAAACGCATGCTTCCAAGTCGCCTTTCCTAAAATCTCATCCTCATTGGCTTTTGATTCCTCCTCGCCGTACTTATAACTCAAACTCCCAAAATAGGCGTCTGGCCCATCTTTCTTCTCAGTTTGAATCCCGAAGCGTAAAAGCACGTTGTCTGTATTCCCTTTCGAAAGGCTGAATCCCAGATCGATACTATTCTCCCAATCTCCAGGTTGATCCACTAACTCCTCTTCAGCCACTGCCGAAGCACAAAGTGCCATACTTATATATACTGCTTTTCTCATCAATCTCATGGGTAACGTAAATGGAAACGCGGACACTACCGCCCCCCTTTCACTTGTCACGTGCAATTGTGTGACATCCCATGAACACTCGTTTCCTGCTCTTATTGCTTTTCTAACAATAAGAGAAAGGCTGGGTGATTAGGTGCATTTACCATCTCATATCGCAACACACGGACCTCTGATCGATCCAAAGCTCCAGCCCAAGCAACCACCGCTTCAGCTTCCGCTCCCCCTCCTTCGTGCCCTGGGTAGCACATAACCGAAATTACCCCCTTAGAACGTAATAACTCTAGCGCTTGCTGGAGTGCTGGAAGAGTTGTCTCAGCGGTCGTAATCACCGCCTTATCAGCCCGAGGCAAATACCCCAAATTGAACATCACCGCAGCCACAGGCCCCTCCACATGTGCAGCCATCTCCTCATGACCACAGGCATGCAAACACACTTCTGCAGCCACTCCCTCTACTCGTTGCCGCGTCGAAGCCACCGCCGTAGCCTGCACATCAAATCCAATCACCTTCCCGCACTCGCCCACTAACTCACATAAAAACAAAGTGTCGTGCCCATTACCAATCGTCGCATCCACTACGCATTCCCCCGCTTTTACCACGCGGCGTACCGCCTCCTGAGCCATCTCTATCGGTCGCATTACCATCCCCGAAAGCCATACCCACACACCCACCACTTGAGAAGTGGATTCCTTCTAAAAAGAGATATCATTCACCGCCACCACACTCACATTGTATGCCAATTCACAATTAACTATAAAATACACAACATTCCCAACACCCCATACAACAACACAACAAAAGCCTTATATATCAGCAACGGCAATCTACAAAAGCAAACTTCACCCACCTAAAACACACGATAACTTATGCTGATTATTCAAAAACATTAGCCCCCACCTGACAATCCGACAATACACCCATGCTAGGATACCTGCATGAATAAAAACATCTTTTCCGGTACCATTCCCGCACTCATGACCCCCTGCGACGCTAATGGAGTCCCTGACTTTGCGGCCCTCGTCGACACCGCTAAGAGCTTAATCGCTGCAGGCATGGATGCTGTAGTCTACTGTGGCTCCATGGGTGACTGGCCATTGCTCACCGATGAAGAACGCATGACTGGAGTCAAAGCCCTCGTGGATGCAGGTATCAAAACCATCGTCGGCACTGGTGCACAAAATACACGAATCGCTGTCGCACATGCCACCCACGCCCGGGAAGTAGGTGCACATGGCTTGATGGTCATCCCACGAGTCCTCTCACGCACACTCTCCCCCGCAGCCCAACAAAACCACTTCACTGCGATCCTCGAAGCTGGAGGCCCAGACCTCCCGGCTGTCATCTATAACTCCCCTCACTACGGTTTCGAAACCAAGGCTGACCTCTTCTTTAAACTCCACACTCAATACCCGCAGCTCATTGGTTTCAAGGAATTCGGAGGAGCGCAAGCCCTCAGCTATGCTGCCGAACATATCACTACAGGAAATGACCAACTCACCCTCATGGTCGGCGTAGACACCCAAGCATACCACGGTTTTGTCAATTGTGCGGCAGAAGGTGCAATCACAGGTGTTGGCACCGCAATGCCTCTCGAAGTACTCAAAATGGTAGACCTCTGCAAACGCGCTGCTCAAGGTGACGCCAATGCTCGCCGACTCGCCCTCGAACTCAACGAAGCTATGCACATTCTCTGTACCTTCGATGAAGGAACCGACCTCGTACTCTACTATAAACGTCTCATGGTCCTCGAAGGGAACCCCGCCTACCAACACCACATCCTAAAAGACGACCAACTCAGCCCATCACAGCAAGCGCACCTCGACTCCCAACACACCCTCTTCCGTAACTGGTGGAACTCCTGGGACGGTAAAGACGCATAATCCCTTTCCCACCTCAACCACTTCGCTCCACAGCTTATCCAAAGCTTGTGGAGCTTTTATGTGAAGAGAGGTCAACTGGTAAGTTTATTTCCTTTCTATTGGTTAGGGGTAAGTTGTATTGAACAACGGAATCT